>CAZZIS010000015.1:0-45972 GCA_964654445.1 uncultured Thioalkalispiraceae bacterium | reverse complement strand
ATAGAATCCAGTAAAATTACGCGGCTCGGAAGTTCTGATGAAATAAATATTGATGTCCGTGTTATTGCTGCGAGTAATCGAAATCTGGATCAAGCTGTCGATAATGGTGAATTACGTCATGATTTTTATCACCGCTTAAATGTGGTTAATATTTATGTGCCCACGCTGACTGAACGCCGGGAAGATATTCCTGCTTTAGTCGATCAATTTGTACTGGAATTCGCTGAACATTATAACCGTGACATTAAAGGCTACGATGCCGTATCTTTAAAGCTGCTTTGTGATGCTCCCTGGGCAGGTAATATCCGTGAATTACGTAATATTATTGAACGTGAAGTAATCCTTTCTGAAGAGAAAATGTTGTACTGGAAAGGATCGGAAGGTTTTGGGGAAGAGGGTGAAAGTAATTCATCGATTAACTTTTCTGACGATAATTTTATGTCTCTGGAGCAATTGGAAGAGGAATATATCAATCACGTATTGCGTTGTTTTAAAGGGAAAAAGACAAAAGCTGCAAAAACCCTTGGAATTGATAAAACCACGCTGTGGCGCAAATTACGTCGTTATGATATTACCGAGAATATAACAGATGAGTAAATATAGGGTGAATTGCAGTTTTTAGATCATAAAATGGTGCACATTGCATCCTAATGTGAATTGTAGTTGCATGAAATTGAGATCTACTTATAGTTAAGAGTCATGAATTATGAAGAAATGCTGTCAATACTTGCATATGTAAGTACGGGTAATATTTCTAATTAATACAAAGCCTTCCATCAGTGAAGGGTGTATATAATATCAGGAGGAGTCCACAATGAAAAAAGGTATAGTCATAGCTGCAACTTTATTAAGCTTGGTAGCCACAACTGCATTTGCAGCAGGTCCAGCTAAAAATGGTTCAGCTAAAAATGGTTATCTAAAACAAAAAGTTGTATACCATATTAACAATATTCACACTGCTACAGGTGCATTACGTAATGTAAAAAACCACCTGAATGCTTTAGGTGATAAAAATGTTGAAATTATTGTTGTTACTCATAGCTCAGGTGCTTTTGCTATGGTTGACGGTGCAATGGGCAAGATAAACAAAAAAACCGGTAAAGTTTATAACTTTAGCGACACAATTGCTTCTTTAGCTAACCGTGGTGTTAAATTTGAAATTTGTGCAAATACTATCCGAGGTAAGAAAATCAACAAAAACTTAATCAACGAAAATGCTGAAATTATTCCTTCAGGTGTTGCTGAAGTTGCCTTCTTACAACAAAAAGGTTACCTGTACGTTAAGCCTTAAGGTTTAATCGCTACTGTATTTAAGACGGATGCTTTGGCATCCGTTTTTTTATGCCTGGGAATTAGGTTGAGAGTCAGGGGGCGAAGTCAAAATGCATAACCTCAATGCTCAATTATAAGCACTGTAGATGTGCAATTTGACTCCGACCCCGCATTGAAGATGGAAATGGGATTTAACAGAAAAACAGACAATAAAAAAGCCTAACTTATTGAATAAGTTAGGCTTTTTTGAATTTTGGTAGCGGGGGCAGGATTTGAACCTACGACCTTCGGGTTATGAGCCCGACGAGCTACCGAGCTGCTCCACCCCGCAATCGATGGGCGCATTCTACGGCATTCACCTCAGTATTAGCAAGCATTAATAAAAAGAATCTGTAAGACATAATGGCAATTTGCAACCATTTATATTGCAAAATCCCTGATTTTGAGGAAAATTGGTGATAATCAAGACCCATCCAAAAAATCACGCTACAATTGCTCCCGTTACAAAATATAAATTGCAATTTGCATAATAACTGAGTTTTGCTATATGACCAGTTCAATAGATGTTTCTGTTTTACTGTGCTTTTAGATAGCTACACTTTTTACATAATTAATTACAGTCAGCTTATAAATTCTGATTGTCTGAAGGAGTCTTTTGATGGATACAACGCGTCGAATCATTCTCAAAGCTACTATGGCCGCGGGTACGCTAGCTGTTGCAGCTGGGGCGAATCTATTAACACCAAGTACTGTTTTAGCTGCATGGCCGGCTAAAGCGTTTAAAGCCAGGAAAATAGATATTGCTATGGATGCTATGACAGGCAAAGGCCGTCCAGTAGCAAGTGGTGATATTACAGTAGATGCGCCGGATATTGCTGAAAACGGAGCTGTTGTTTCGGTTAAAGTGAAAACAACATTACCTAAAGTAGAAAGCATTTCTATTTATGTTCCAGTAAATGCATTCCCGCTTTCTGCGAGCTACATTTTATCGAATCAAATGGAAACGTCGATTACAGGCCGGATTAAAATGGCCAAGACAGCGGATATCGTTGCTATTGTTAAATCAAATGGCAAACTTTATACCGCTAAAAAAGGCGTAAAAGTCACCCTGGGTGGTTGCGGCGGTTAATTGCTGCTTAACCTTTACATTTTGATTTAAAGAATTTACTGAAGGACATTATCATGGCAAGAAAGATGAAAATTCGTGCATGGGATAACGGTAAGAGCACTTCGATTAAAGCGATTATCTTCCACCCTATGGAAACAGGTTTACGTAAAGATAAAAAAACGGGTAAAAAAATTCCCGGGAAATACATTACAGAAGTAAACTGTATGCACAATGGCAAAAATATTCTCACCTGTTTATGGGGGCCGGGTGTTTCTAAAAACCCTTTTCTCTCATTTAACTTTAAAGGTGCGAAAAAGGGCGACAGCATAAAAATTTCCTGGGTTGATAACCAGGGAGCAAAAGGCGGCTCTACGGCTAAGATTTCATAATAATCTTTTTCGTTCCGTTGTTAAAAAAGGTGCACTTAGTGCACCTTTTTTATTGCCAAAAATATGATGTACTTTTTAGTAAATAACACCCTCATTGTTTTTTCTTAGCTAAAAGAATAAGGTATGTTCTGATTAAGTGAACTGGTGCACAAATTTTAGCTATATGTTTAAAAAATCCAGCATTATTAGACACATAGCTTAAAGTAATTATAAATTTTGTCGATAAGTTCCATATATTAAACAGGTTACAGTGATAGCCTGAACATCCGATACATAAAATAAAATACTATCCAGGTTACCTGGTATGAGTATGGAGAAATATTTTGGATAAGATAATGTTATCAGCGGTATATCTGAATATTTTTATTAACAGGACTATTTTTGTCTAAAAGCGGATGTTTATTATGAGTAAAATTCGAACAGTATGCGCTGGATTTCTATTATTGGTGATTCCCTTAACATGCTGGTCTGCAGGTTTGTCGCGAGAACAAATAAAAGGGCTGGATGAACAAGTTCAGGAAATTAAAAAAGACGTGCTGGCTATTTCAGCAGAACTTCAGCTTTTAGAAGAAAAGTTATTATATCCATCAACTAGTCAGGTTTCACTCTTTATCTCCATTGCAAAAGAGGGTAGCTACAGTCCGGATGCTGTACAGATTAAAATTGATGGAAAAAAAGTTGCACATCATATATATAGTTTTAAGGAAGTTGATGCATTACATCGTGGCGGTGTTCAGCGTATCTATACCGGCAATATTCCAGGCGGAAAACATCGCCTGGATGTTAGTGTCATTGGTAAAAAAGATGGCAGTAAGACTCGGCGAAAAATAACATATACCCTCAATAAGGGGGTCGGACCCAAGCTGGTAGAAATAAGCCTGGGTACCGGAGGTTCTGCAATAAAAATTAAAGATCATTAAATTGTGTTTCAACAAATTCTCATACTCATCGGTATTATTCTTTCTGCTACTGCATTTTCTAAAAATGTATCATCTGATAATAAGGATCTTTTTTTTAGTGAGGGGTTATATTACGCCTATCAAGAGCAGTATTTTGAAGCGATAAGCAAAATAGATGCTGAGCTGGCACAATATTATGGTTTAGATGAACCTGAGCTCAATTCACTTCATTTTTACCTGAACAATGCCGAATTTTCCATTGGTGATTTTGAATTATATTATCGTATGCATAATCGGGCAGGACGTGCGATTAAATCGGTTCTTGAAGGAAATGTAGAGGATACGATTCGAAATGATGCCGCTTACCGTCTTGCCAGGATCTACCATCAAAAACAACAACCTTTAAATGCGTTACATACGATACAACGTATTAAAGGTGAGGTTCCCGATAAAATAAAATATGATCTCGAATTATTAAAAGCTCAAATCTACATTTCTAATGCAAGGTTTACTGATGCTATTAAATTACTCAGTAACATAGAAAATGTATCTGAAGTTGAAGGTTATGCAAGTTATAACCTGGCTATTGCATATATTGGTAATAATGAACTCGCAAAAGGAATCCTGCAACTTGATAAAACGGGTCAGATAAGCTCGAGTGATAAAGCCGTACTGGCCATGCGGGATAAAGCGAATCTTGTACTTGGCTATAAATTAATGGAGAACAAGCAACCAGAACGTGCAAAAAAATATTTTGAACGCATTAGATTAGGCGGGCCTTTTTCAAACAGGGCGTTACTTGGGGCCGGGTGGGCAGCTGTTTCTGCTGAAAAATATAAACAGGCCATTGTTCCCTGGACCATGCTGTCTAAACGAAATGTAACAGACCAGTCAGTACAGGAAGTATTGTTAGGTCTGCCCTTTGCTTATGGCAAACTGGAGGTTCATGGTAAAGCAGCAGTGTTATATGGTAAGGCTCTGGAAGCATACAGCAAAGAACTTAAAAAACTGGATAATTCAATTAAAAATATTCGGGAAGGCAGGTTTCTGGAAGCGGTTGTTCGTGAAGAATACAGAAAAGATAAAAACTGGTTAATTAATTTACGTAATCTGCCGGATACACCTGAAACTCACTACTTAATGCAGTTGCTTGCTTCAAATGATTTTCAGGAATCTTTAAAGAATTATTTTGATTTGGATGATCTGGCCAAAAAAGTTGCGTCATGGGACGGCTATCTGGATTCGTATACTGAAATTATTGGCTGGCGTAAAAATTATTACACACCACTGTTTCCGGGTATGCAGGAAAAATTTCGATTGCTTGATTCAAGAATGAAACTCAGGCTGGCTCAACGCAAAAAAATAGCTGAACGTTTAAATAAAATGTTAATTTCACCAAGGCCAGACTTTCTGGCAAAGGTAAATGAACGAATTGCACTAAACAGGATTTATGCAATTGAAAAAAAGTACGCAAAAGATAAACGATCAAATACTGCTGATATTAAATCACGAATAAGTCGGTTAAAGGGCGTAATTAAATGGAATATAGAAACTGAATATCAGGAAAGATTTACCGAGGCAGATAAAAATCTCCGTTTGCTCAATCAACATGTGGAAGAGTTAGATAAAAGATATCGTTCGTTTGTAAGAACCCGACAGGCTGCGACACAGAGTTTTATTGGTTATGACGATCAGATTCGTCAGCTTAAAAATCGTATTCGATTTGCAGATGAAAAAATAAAATTATTACTTGCCAGGCAAGGTCATATGCTGGAATTAATGTCGATTAATGAACTGGAAAACAGACGTAAACGTATCGAAGAATTACAGATAAAAGCAAGATTCTCACTGGCTGAAAGTTATGATCGGGCTGTTAAAAAACAGCAAAATATTGAGTTAGAGCGAGAAAAGGAAGAGTCATTAAAAAACCAGCCTGAAGTTAAACCTGAACCCCAAAAAAAAGAAGGTAACAAGTCATGATTTTGAAGCGACTGTTACCTGTTATGTCTGCCGTAATGTTATTCAGCGCCTGTGCTCTGGATCAACATGGAACAATTGCAGATTTACGTGATGTTGATATTAAAATAGTTGATACACATATTGATGGTGGCCTTGAAAAAGCCATGAAAAGTTATCAAAAATTTCTTGATGAAACACCTGAGTCAGCAAGGACACCCGATGCAATTCGTCGTCTTGCTGACCTCAATATTGAAAAAGAATATGGTGTTATTAGTGAAGAAAAAACTAAAAAACCGATAAAACAAAAAGATATTAAAGAAGCGGAAAAAGTCCCGGTTAATATCAGCAGTAAAGACCGTTCAGCTGATAAAGGAAGTAAAATTGCTGATGTTAAATCTGAATCAATCAGAAAATTTGAAAAAAGAGCTACGGCCCAGGTAAAACTTAAAAAAGCGAAAAGTTCAGCCGCTATGCCTTTGCCTAATGGAAAAAACATTGATGATCTGCAAACAGCTGGCGCTAAAAAGGCAATAAAGTTATATAAAAAACTGCTTATTCAATTCCCTTTGTATGAATATAAAGATCAGGTACTTTATCAACTGTCTCGTGCTTATGAAGAAGTTGGCCAGGTAGAGAAAGCGATGAAAGTGATGAATCGCTTAATAAAAGGATATCCACGATCGCGTCATTTTCCCGAAGTACAATTTAGACGGGCTGAATATTACTTTACACGAAAGAAGTTTCTTGATGCAGAAGATGCGTATAAATCTATTATTAAAATAGGCAAGGGAACAGCGTTTTATGAATTAGCTTTATACAAGCAAGGCTGGACATTTTATAAACAGGATTTATATGAGGATGCACTTAATCATTTTATTGCATTGCTCGATCATAAGGTCAGTATAGGTTACGATTTTTCACAGAGACACAATTCATCAATTAAAAAGCGTGTCGATGATACTTTCCGTGTAATAAGTTTAAGTTTCTCTAACCTGGGGGGGGCTGACACGGTAATTTCATATTTTAAAAAGATTGGTAAAAAAAGCTATGAAAGTGATATTTACAGCTTTTTGGCTGAATTTTATTTAGTTAAACGTCGTTATAGTGATGCAGCACTAACCTACAAGGCTTTTATTGATAACAATCAATATCATAAGCTTGCTCCTCATTTTAGTATGAGAATGATCGAAATCTATCATAAAGGACATTTTCCTAAACTTGTTATTGAAGCTAAAAAATACTATGCCTCTGCTTATGGCGTAAAGAAAGATTACTGGAAATATTATAATATTAAAGACCACCCTGAAGTTATTAAATTTTTAAAAACAAATATTATTGATTTGGCAAATCACTATCATGCGGTTTACCAGGATAATCGTTATCGCAGAATAAAAAAACAAAGTTTTAAAGATGCTTCGCACTGGTATAAACAGTTTCTTATATCCTTTCCAAAGGATACGTTGTCACCAGGGATTAATTACCTGCTTGCTGATTTGTACCTGGAGAATAAGGATTTCCTTGCAGCTGCAATTGAGTATGAAAAAACAGCATATAAATATCCCTTAAATAAAAAATCATCAAAAGCAGGTTATGCGGCTGTTTATGCTTACCGTGAATATTTAAAGAGAGTTTCTCAATATGAGAAAAACAAGGTTAAACGTGAAGTAATTCGTATATCCTTAACGTTTGTTGATGTTTTTCCTAAACATAAAAAGGCGGCTGTTATTCTTACCTCTGCGGCAGATAACCTTTATGAAATGAAAGATTTTCAACTGGCTATTAAAACTGCACATCAACTGGTTAAACAGTATCCAGGATCAAAACAAACTCTTCGACGTTCAGCATGGCTGGTTATTGCTTATTCATCTTTTGATCTTCATAAATTTAAAGACTCAGAGCTGGCGTATATTAATGTGCTAAATATGCCTGGCAAAAACAAATCTTTACGTAAAAAATTAGTAGAAAATCTTGCAGCTGCAGTTTATAAACAGGGTGAAGCTGCGCTTAAATTATCCAGGTTTAGAATTGCAGCAGATCATTTTTTACGTATCCAAAAATTGGCACCTAACTCTAAAATACGTTCTACCGCAGAATATGATGCTGCAACTGCATTAATTAAATTAAAAGACTGGCCTCAGGCAGCCGTAGTATTAATTAATTTTAGAAAGTCATATCCAAAGCATAAATATCAAACCGAAGTGACTAAAAAAATTGCTTATGTATATAGAGAAGATAAAAAATATTTTAAAGCGGCCAAAGAATTCGAACGTATTTTTGCATCGGCTAAAACACGCACAATACAGCGAGAGTCTTTGCAAATAGCAGCAGAGCTTTATAAGAAAATCCCTGATAAAGTAAACACCTTACGTATTTACAAACGTTATGTGAAGTATTTCCCTAAACCTCTTGAAGAATCACTTGAAATACATGCAAGTATTGCTGAGCTTTATAAAGAAAATAAAGAACATAAAAAATATTTGAAAACACTTAAATATATCATTAAGGCCGATGCAAAAGCAGGATCGGCAAGAACAGAACGCACGCGTTATCTTGCGGGTATCGCCTCTTTATCTATTATTTCACCTATATATGATCAATTTGTTGCGATAAAACTTAAAAGACCTTTCAAAAAAAATCTTGCCAAAAAGAAAAGGAAAATGAAAAAGAATATTCGTAAGTATAATAAGTTAGTTGATTATCATGTCGGTGATGTAACCGCTGCTGCGACATATTATATTGCTGAAACGTATTATCATTTTAGTCGTGCATTGCTGGACTCTGAGCGTCCGAAGAAACTTAATGAACTGGAATTAGAACAATACAACTTAATTATTGAAGATCAAGCTTATCCGTTTGAAGAAAAGGGAATTACCATTCATAAGAAAAATCTTGAATTACTCTCGGCGGGTGTTTACAGCAAGTGGATTGAAAAAAGTCTGGCTAAGCTTGCTACTCTGGTACCCGGGCGTTATGCAAAATATGAGATAAGTACTGGGGTTGTTAACTCTATTATGTCGTATACATATGAATTTGAAGGTTTGTCTGTAGAGTCAGAGAAAGAAAGCTCAGAATCAGGAAAAACTGATGCAAATGGTGATGAGATTGCAGTTCCAAAGAAAGAAAATGATTAAATAAAATAGAGCTATTTCACACACAAATATTGCGTACAAAAAACTAGTAAAATCAAGTGGTATTTTCATATATGTCTAAAAGTGACAGCTGGTTCACATATCCACTAGATATATTAAAGAGTTTGGTTATATAGCCGAAAAATAGGGTATTAATGCGTTTATTTGAGCTTTCAGAATTAGTGATATGTTTCTCATAATAACAACAAAATCATGCATTTAGATTAAAAAGCTAATAATATTATCAAGGTAGATTGTTGATTTATTGGCAACAGACAGAACTACCTTTTATCCGTTGGGAATAAAGTTGAACTTAACTATTTATCGTAATGAATGTCATGTTTATATTTGCACTTTTCAGACATAAAAAGCACCTTATTCTGCTACTGGCAGTCATGCTGACTGCGTGTGCGACCAGTAAAACAGAGGTTTTTATTGAGACCGATGATATTGTCATTTCAGAAGAATATGGCATCGATACTGAATTAAGTGAGAAGTTTAACCTGGCTGTAAAACATATTAATAATCAAAATTATAACGATGCTATTGAGCTGTTAGTTGAGGTTACCAGTAAAACTCAAAAACACAGTGCTCCCTATATCAATCTTGCCATTGCTTATTCAAAAGTTGGAAAAGTAAAAGAAGCTGAAAATATTTTACTTAAGGCGATTAAAATTAATCCTCAACATCCCGTCACGAATAATGAACTTGCTTTGCTTTATCGTAAAACCGGTCGTTTTTCTCAGGCTAAAAAAACATATGAAAAGGTGGTTAAAATTTATCCGCAGTTTTTACCCGTAAGGAAAAATCTCGGTATTTTATGTGACCTTTTTATGGGTGATCTGGATTGCGCCATTTCACACTATGAAGCTTTCTTAAAACTTCAACCAAATGATAAAAAGGTCAGGATTTGGCTGGTTGATTTAAAACGCAGGGCAGGTCAGTAATGATGTTATTTAACAAAATAATATTAATCACCACTTTATCACTTTGTATAGGTCAGATGAGTTATGCAGAGAAAAAGAAAAAAGATGATGCAAAAACTTTATCGGGTATCTCTATTATTGGTAATAAAGATACGCCCAAGTCTTTGTATATCGTTCCCTGGCGGAGTTCAGAGTTAGGGTTAGAAACAGATTTAAGTTCAAGCCTTCTTAATGAAGGTCTTCATCCTGTAGACAAGGATGTTTTTATCAGGGAGCTGAATTTTTACGAAATCAGCATAGTTAAATGACTGTAACTATTAAAAATTAGGTAAGAGGTATTAGTTTATGGAATTTCTTTATACGATTATTGGATTTGTACAGGCAGGGGGTACGTTTATGTATCCCATTCTTATTGTATTTGCTGTGGGTAGTGCTATTGCGATTGAACGTACTGTCGTTCTGGCTTCTACTCGAGGTAAAAACAGAAAAATGTGGGATCAAATACATCCTGTAATGGTTGAAGGAAATTTTGATCAAGCTCGCGAAATGACCAGTGAAGACAAGTCTTATATTAGTCAACTTCTAGGTATGGGCCTGGCTCGAGAAGGTGCAGTACGCCGCCGTGATGATATTGAAATTGCGATGGAAGAAAGCATGATGGAAATTATCCCTCAACTTGAGAAGAGAACACCATATGTTGCCTTGTTTGCAAATATTTCAACATTACTGGGTTTACTTGGAACCATTATGGGGTTGATTGAAGCATTTACCGCTGTAGCCAGTGCCAACCCGGCTGAAAAAGCGGATCTCTTATCCGCAAGTATTTCAGTCGCGATGAATACAACGGCATTTGGTTTAATGGCCGCCATTCCGTTATTGATTACGCATACATACTTAACATCTAAAACGGGTGAGATTATTGATAGCTTGGAAATGGCATCAGTTAAGACGTTAAATATTATTTCTGAATCAGCGAAACGTCAGGGATAAATAAGTTATGTCCAGAAGACATCATTACAGAAGAAAGGATAAAGAAGTTCCTGAGCTTGATATAACGACATTTTTAAACTTGATGGTTGTATTGATTCCATTTCTTTTAATCTCGGCAGTTTTCTCACGCATAACAGTCCTGGAGCTTGATGTCCCAACAGGCGGCGGTGGTGCGCAAGATAAGCCAAAACTGGTACTTGAAGTTATTGTTCGAAAAAAAGGAATTGAAATAGGTAATGGTAAAGGCGTTATTGCCAGTATGGCTAAAGTTGATGACCAGTATGACATTAAACGCTTATCAAAGTATTTACAAAAGATTAAAAAAAATTACCCGGATAAAACAGATGCCTCAGTTCTAATGGAGCCTAATCTGGAATATGAATACCTGGTTAAAGTGATGGACGCAGTACGTAGTGCAGAAATAATGCCAGAAAGAAATGAAACTCTGATTGATTTACAAATAAGGCCTGATATTTCACCTGAGAAAGTAATTTTATTTACAAATATTTCAGTTGGAGACGCGCCATAATGAAAGGTTCAAGACGCATGAAGCGCATGGGGCGCAATAAAAAGAAAATTGCAGGTCTAAGTCTTGTTTCTTTGATGGACGTTTTTACCATCCTGGTGTTTTTTCTTCTGACTAACTCGTCGTCTACTGAGGTTTTGTCTAACCCCAAAGAAATTGCATTACCTGATTCAGTAGTTGAGTCTAAACCACGCGAAACAATCGTCATTTTTGTTTCATCCGAAGTTATTCTTCTTCAAGGTGAAGTCATTATGAAAACAAGTGATTTGCTTTTATCTAAAAAAGATGTGATTGCTGTTTTAAGAGATAAATTGATAGAGCAAAAAAACAAGGTTATAGGGGTAACAACTAAAGCAGTAGCAGATAGTAAGGAGGTAACGTTATTAGCGGACAAGAAAATACCTTTTAAATTTTTAAAGAAGATTATGTCTACCTGCACTAGTGCCGGGTATGGAAAAATTTCTTTGGCTGTAATACAAAAAGCGTCACAGAGTTAGAGCTTGTTATTGTGAATTCTGTCGTTTCATTAGAACAGAAAAACATTACTATTAAGATTAGTGATGCTGAACAATGCCGTGACAAATTAAAGGAAGAGCTTTGCCGGGTTGAAGCTGAACTTGAAAGCGCTTCGTCACAAATCACTATATATCAGCGTTTAGCAGAAGTTAGTGATCAGCTTGAGAAGTTACATGAGTTGGGCGCAGGTGAACTTTTCTGGCAGGATAAATATACAAATGAGGAAGAATTACTTGAGCATGTAGCAGGTTTACGCAATAAAGCAAAATTATTTAACGATGAAGTTGCTCTTGTTCACGATAAAAAAACCAAACTGGAAAAACTTGTTGAAGAAGCTGGTTATGAGGTTGGTTATTTAAAAGAAGAGCTTGAAATTGAAAAATATAATCAGGCAGAACGAAAAAATGATTTTGTAGTCAACAGAGACTATAAGCCAAGCTCTTTCCGTCCGGTAATTATGCCCTGGGACAATAAGGGTGAAGATGAAAAAAGATTTAAGAAATACTTATTAGTTGCATTTTTATACAGCATTTTATTTGCATTAATTATTCCAGGATGGCAATTGCCCATTCCGGAAAAAGATAAGGTTGTTGAAATTCCAGAACGTATTGCAAAGTTTATTAAGCAAAAGCAGCCAAAACCAAAGCCGAAAAAAGAAGCTAAACTGGCAGATAAAAAGAAACAATCGAAAGAAGAAACTAAAAAAGCACGTAAGAAAGCTGAGAAGTCCGGTTTACTTGCATTCAAGAATAATTTTGCTGATTTACTGGATGATGTAAGTGAAGCTAAATTAGGTGCAAATGCGAAACTATCAAAACAAGGCTCTCAGGCAAAATCAACATCAAGATCCCTCGTCCTGGCACAAGCTCAAACAGGAAGTGGTGGTATTAACTCATCATCATTGAGTCGTGATGTTGGCGGTGCGGGTGGAAAAATAGGTTCGGTCAAGTTTTCTCGTGTAACTAGCGCAATTGGTACTGCTGCAGCAGATGATCGTCCATTGAGCTCAGGACCTGGCCCATCACGTACAGATGAAGAAATTCAGATTGTATTTGATCGATACAAGTCTGCACTTTACAGAATATATAACCGTGAGCTTCGTAAGAATCCAACATTGCAAGGCAAAATGGTGCTGCGCATCACAATTTTGCCAAATGGAAAGGTTTCTAAATGTAAAGTTGAGTCAACAGATCTTGATTCTGCGTTATTGTCGATGAAAATTGTAGAAAGAGTAAAACGCTTTAATTTTGGAGATAAAAAAGACGTTCCTAAAGTAACCATTCTATATCCAATAGATTTTCTACCAGCATCATAATGTGATGAATATCAAAGTCAATGTGTGATGAATATCAGAGTTAAGCTACTGATTCTGCACTAAAATATATATTAATCAGTAACTAAAGTGTTTTATGATCGAGCTTAAAAAGCAAGCCCAGCGTCTCTTAAAAATGATTTGTATCGTTGTGGGCCTAGCGATGCCGATCGAAACGTTATTTGCAGATGCCATAGATTGTAATACAAATCCTGCTACATTCACTGGCATAATTTCTTATGATACAAGTGGAACAACCAATACTTTTTGTGAACTCTGTGGTGTTGGACAAGTTCGTCTTGTTGTTACAAATACAACTCATGAAGACATGGCAAATTTTTCGATTCAACATGTTTTTCAGTCGAATGAGCTTGAATATGTTCCTGACTCAACAACCAGTGGTGGTGCTGGTGTTAGCAATCCGGTTATTTCAGGTGGAGGAACAATACTAACCTGGACTTCAACACAAATAGCCGCTTTGGCACAAATAGATGGAATACCAGGGCATAGCGGTTACAACAATGTTGATATTACTTTTCAGGTCAGAAGTCGATCCAGTACTGAAGAAAATCTGTTTAATATAAGCAGACAAATTGATGCAACAGCCAATTATAATTTCTGTCCTCTTACAACCAATGTTGCAGCATCAGCGGTATCCGGACCCGAAATATTGCCTTTACACGAACCCATCCCTACGGTAACAAAACTTGGTCGTAATGCTGATGCAAGCCAGGGTTCAGGTTCATATAGTGCAACAGTTTACGGAAATATTAATGATGATGTAATCTGGCGCATTCAGGTCGCAAATAGTGGTCTGGCTGATTTAGAGGATCTGAAATTTGATGATTTGATGACAAATGGTAATTTTCAGATTAATTATGCCTGTCCTACAGAAGCGGGGGCAAGCAGTGTAGTTGCAGCAAATGGTGTTGATCCGGGTGGTAACAATTGTGTCGCTTCAGGTAATACTATAACAGACTTTGGTGTTGACGATCCTTTTGGCAATCCATCTAATGATGAAACGGGTGCATATGTAGATGTTCCTGCTTCGGGTAGTACATATATTTACCTGGTTGGTAAAATAACCAGTTCCTGTAATGCAAATACAACAAATACGGTTAATAATGTTGAATGGGGTTGTGAAGTTATCCCCGGCGATGGCGGAATTGCACTAACATCATCAGGTGCAGGAGCTGGAACTTCAATTACAACATTGAGTTCATTAACCAATAATAATGGGTTACAAATTCAACGTGCATTAACAGGACTTGATACTAACCAGCCAGTCGGTAGTCGTGGTTTGATGACGATAACCATTACTAATAATTCAGGTGGTAGCGTTAAAAATCTTGATTTAACAAATACATTGCCTGTTGAATATGTTGTTGATCCTACATTTACTCCAACGCTGAATGTAGCCTATGCTTATGGTAACTATTCAGGCAGGGTAGATACACTTAACTGGACTAATCCGGCAGCGGTAGGCACCCCACTCGGAAATACTGCACCGAATTTTACTTTAACTAGTTCAACCACTCATCCTGATTATGCTGATCAACTTAATATGTTACGTCAGGGAGATGTTGCTGTTATCAGGTTTCGAGTGGTTATGATTAAAGCTGATCACTTTGATATTGAAGCTAACCTGGATACTACGCCTGAAGTGATTGGTAGTTACGATCCTGATAATGTACATAATACACCAACAACAGATCAGCTCAGTAATCAACTTGATGTTACCTTTAATAATTTTTGTAATGGTACACAGCAGTCGGTGACCTACAACGATCTATTTGACGCCTTTCCTGAAGATCTTGATATCTCTATTCCTGGCGGGTCTGTGTTTATTTTAACGAATGATCCTAATCAGCGTTTAGCCTTGCAGGTAGATTTAACCAACAATGGTGGTGCAGATGCTGATAACTATCAGGCCTATGTAACGTTTGGCGCGACCATGAATGTTGTTACGGTGCCAGCGGGTTGTAGTCTTACTACTAATCCTCCACCGCTAGAGGTTTGGGATGATCCTGTTGATATACCTCCTGCAAGTGACTATGCCGTTGTTTACTTATGTAACCGTGGCACGATTGGGCCAGGCTCAACAGAGTCGTTTAATTTTGAAGTCGTTAAAGTTCAGTTATCCGATACCAACGGGGCTGCCAGGTTAACGGAAGATGATCTTTCATTTCGCGCTGATGTGGTTGGTGAAATTGTTTTAAGTGATGACACCTTAACAGGCAGTGGTGCATTAACACCTTATTCTTCAGGTGGTGCTTTATTAGATTTTCCAACCGTGTCAACGACGGCAACAGGTGGACAAATTGATAATCGTGCGAATAATTATTCACTCGATGGTGTTCGTGCAAAAGTGATTGGGTTTAATTTAACAAAAACACAAGTTGGAAATTGTTCAGAAAATAATCCACCACCAGCCAGCCCGGATGTTTTAGTACAAATTGCGGAAGAATGTAAAGTACATATTGAAACAGGTGGCTGGTTTGGTTTTCAAACACCCGGTTTTACCTATATTGCAGTACAAAAAATTCAAGTAAATGATCAGTTGCCCAATGGTCAGGGCTTTATTTCAACATCGGTTCCTGTTCCTGCAAGTGATACAACGGTAAAGAGTATTACTTTAAACCCTCCTCCATCACCACTTGATACGGGGACATTTGATTGGACCTTTAATCAAACTGTTCCGGCTGAGCGAATTACGGTAAAAGATCAATGGTTCCGTATGGATGCAACGACGAGAATATTAAATGATCCTATAAATACGCGTGCCGCTCCCAATGTTCATGCAGCAACGAGTAGCAATGTTCTTGTTTCAACTTTTGAAGCGGTATTTAATGATGGTAGTGGTGATGTTGCTTACCCATTAGGTCCAAGTACTATTGGTTATCCTGCTGTTTCGGCACGGACGGTTAATCTAACGGTTACTGAACCTAATATTATTGTAACCAAGGAAGTATGTAATGAAACATTATATGGTGCTGGAACAGGGTGTAGTAATTTTGTTAACACAGCAGATGATGGTGATACACAGGATGCCTATATTTATAAAATAACGTTAACAAATGAAGCTACAAGTTCAGGCGTTGCACGTGCACCTGCATACAATATAACGGCTACTGATATTTTAGATGCCAGTGACCTTATGTTAATTTCTTCATTTGCCAGCGATGGTTTGGATAATGATGGTGATGGCAATATCGATGCTATGGATGTCGATGGTGAAAGCACGATTAATGATAATGTTATTAATAATGGAACACCCGCTACAATAACAAGCTCACATACACACAGCGCTGCATTACTGAAAATTGACCCTGGCAGTAGTGTAACTTTTTATTATCGTGTTGATCCTGATGATGATGTCGCACCTCTGCAACAACTTGTTAATAATGTAACAACCACTTATGACAGTATGGAAGGGGCGTCAGGTAACCAAACTGTAGTGTTAAGTAATAACGGTGATGCGGGTGGTGCGCGGGTTTATAACAGTACAGCTGTCTCTGCGATAGTACAAATCTTGCCACTACAAACTCAACCAAAAGAAATAACCCGCTTATCGAATACAGTTATTGCAGGCAGCCCTCAATCTGTTTCTATTGGTGAAGAAATTGAATATCAATTACGCACATTAATTCCTGTTGCCAATTTAAGGAGTTTCAAGATACGCGACGAATTACCTGCAGGAATAACTTGTATTGAAGCGCCTGTGGTTGATCTTGATGCTGCACCTTATGATGCTGCTGGTTTTTCACCGGGTGGTCAATTTACACCAACCTGTACTAATAGCCTGGTTGAATGGGATTTTGGTAATCAGGAACTGACAAACGCCACAAGTAATAATTTATTTGATTTTGCAATACGTTTTATTGCACGTGTTAATAATAGTGCAAGCGTTAATAGCACTGATGTAATTAGCAATGGTGCACCGGCTACCAATGTAGTTATGAGTTATATTAATGAGGCCAGTACTTTAGTTACTCAAAATTTTAATCAATTTGATATTGTTGTTCGGGAACCTGTAATCGTATTAACAAAAGCATATGAGACTGCAAATAATGATGCGGGTGATGTGATTACGGTAACTGTTACTGCAACAAATACGGGTACGGCTACTGCTTATAATTTAAAAGTTTTTGATGATCTTGATGCGGTAAATAATTTAACTTTTTTAAATAACGTAGGTGGAACAGATCCACCTGATACAGTTGATACAGCAACATTTGGCGCTAATCGACCAGTTTTCAGCTGGAATACAGGTAATGCTGATTATGCAATTGCACCGAGTGAAACGAAAACCTTTACCTTTGAGATTAGCGTTGATCTTGCAACGCAACCACGTGAAATTCTAGACAATACCATTCAGGCAAGCTGGCAATCCTTAGCCTCTCAAAGTACAGCACTTAATTCAACGGGTTTAATCGGGGCTGATGGCAGTGCGACCGGGATGCGTAATGGTGCTATCCCTAACGCTGGAAATGCTCTTAATGATTATGAAACCACGGCAACAACAAGCAGCACAGTTCCTGCTGTTACTATAAATAAAACTGATCTTGATGCAGCACAAGCTCCTGAAGTTGGTGTGCATAAAAACTATCAAATCGTTATAAATTTACCGGAAGGTACAACGAATAATCTGGTTGTTAATGATAATTTAAATTTCTCAGATATAAGTTATGTTTTAGAAAATAATGCTACATACGATATAACTTATACCTTTTCGGGTATTGCAACAATAAATAGCGGGCTTGCTCCGTCTGAAGCAAACTTAATCAGTGCCCCACCTGCAGATGGTGCAGTAAATACCATAAACTGGAACTTTGGTACCGTTGTTACGACAAGTGAGGATGATACTACGGGTACACCTGCTATTACACCGAGTATCACTATCAATTATTTTGCACGTATTGATAATAGTATAACGACTAACAGGGGAGACCGTTTACAAAATCAGGTTACAACAAATTATACTCATGGTGAAACATCTGCGACTGAAGTTTTAACGGATACAACACCGCTACAGACAGTCACTGAATCAATATTAACGCTGACAAAATCATCAACCCCGGTTACAGCACTGCCTATTACCAGTGGTGACATAATTGAGTATCTGGTAACTATTTCTAACGCAGGTGGAAATGCCACTGCATACGATCTTAATATCGTTGATACCTTGCCTGCTAATCTTGGACTCTATACCAGCTTTACACCAACAGCCACGATTAGTGGTGTCCCACTAGCTGGATTTAATGCAACACCCACAAACTCACCCAATGGCCCGTTAATATGGGGGCGGGGTAATGGTGACAATAGTATCGATATACCTGCAGGCGATACATTGATTTTAACATACAGGGTAACTTTACAAGCCGGAGCAGAATCAGGTTTTGATTATACAAGTAGTATCATTGTTGACTGGACATCACTTGATGGCGTGAGTAGTTATGAGCGAACCGGTGCAGGTTGTCCTACCATTACAGCGCCAGATGATTATTGTGTCGGACCGGTAACGTCAACAATTACAACAGCAGATACCAATGCGTTCCTGAAAGAAATTATTTATGACAGTTATGCACCTACTAATGATGCAACGGTACGTATTGGTGATGATGTTATATACCGTCTTTCACTCACCTTACAGGAAGGTACGACACGTAATGTTAATGTCCAGGATGTATTACCAGCTGGGCTCTCATTTGTAAAAGTGGTTAGCATTAATGGTGATGCGGTTGCTGATTATGATGCACCAGCCAGTGGCTCGGGATCAAATTTTAGTTATTCAACTATTACAGCTGCATCATTACCAGCAGCGGATGCTACCGGAACCATTAATTTTTCACTTGGAAATGTTATAAATGATCCTAATGGTGATGCGACTACCGATACATTAATTATTGAGTATCAGGTTATTGTTTTAGACAATACGATTGCACAAATTCCCACAACCACCCTTACAAATACTGCCACACTTCAATTTATTGATGGTAATGGTGCTGCGGTAGTAGATTCGGCCCGCTTACAAAAAACGTCAGATTTAACTGTGCTTCAACCTATCTTAACGATGACTAAAACAGCATCAGCAGCAGTCGTTCAGATTGGTACAGCAATAACCTATAACCTTAGAGTACAAAATACAGGTGCTTCATCGGCATGGGATATTACCATTGTTGATGTTTTGGCAACGTTAACACCTTTAGCCGGTGGTATGTGTGATACGGCACCAGTCAATATTATTGCAAGAATGTACGATGCAGCTGGTACAACTCCAGTTGCACCCGCTTTAGTTCAGGGTACTGATTATACTGTGAATTATAGCGGTTGCACTCTGACACTGATCATGCAAACAACAGCAGCTGCATTAACCGCTGGAAATAATTTGATCATTACTTATGATGCTGAACTGGATACAGATACACCACATAGTTCTTCTTTAACAAATATTGCCGGGGCAACTCAGTGGTTTAGTCAGGACACTGCAGGTTCAGGTGCCACCGGTGAAATTCAGACTTATACCAGAGCCACAACGGATGGCACGGTAGGAACTCTGGATCATGAAGATGCTAATACAGTAACCAGTGATACACCAACGGTTACAATTGAAAAACGTGTCGTTAATGTTACAACAGGTCAGGATCCGGGTATTAATGCTACCCCGGGTGATACCTTGCGTTATGGGATTTATATAACGAATACAAGTGATGTTGAATTATTTGATTTTAACTTTACCGATGAACTCGATGCACTCAATACTATTGCGCTGTTTGTTGCGGGTAGTTTGAATTTAACGACAGTACCTGCAGGTGCGGATATAACTAATACCAATGCAAGTGGTGGTGCAAAAGGTAGCGGGCTTGTCGATATTCGTAAATTAACACTGGGCGCAGCAGGTTCAGGTAGCGAAACGGTATTAATTGAATTTGAAGTGAAATTAATTGCTTCAATTCCTGATGCAACAGTTGTGCTCAATCAAGGTCACATGCTAACTAACGGACTGGATTTTCCAACCGATGATCCTGTTTTACCTGCTGTTGCAAATGATTCGACTAAAACCTTAATTAGTTCTGCACCCGTATTTAGAGTAGAAAAAACATCAACTGACTTAACAGGTGATCCTGCTATTCTGGAATCAGGTGACACTTTACGTTATACCATTACAGTTAAAAATACTGGTACAGAAGATACCGTTAATACTTTATTACGCGATCAGTTACCTGCCAATACAACATATGTCACAGGCAGTACAACTTTAAACGGGGTTGTCGTTAATGAACCTACAGTCGGAGTCTTACCTTTACAAACAGGGGTTTTTATTAATGCACCGGAAAATACTACAGCAGGTGCAATGCGTGCAGATGCAACCGCAACAACATTAAATGTTGCCACCATTATTTTTGATGTCACTATTAATACTAACGTGGTTAATGGCACCATAATTTCTAACCAGGGTTATATTTCAGCAGATGGTGTTGCAAGTGGGACAATGGGCGATCAACCTTCTGACGACCCGTCTACCGCTACACCAGATGATCCAACCCGTAATGTCGTGGGTAATCAACCTTTAGTTGATGCACAAAAAACAGTCAGTATTGTGGTCGACAACGGTACAGCAGGAATCCTGGATCCCGGAGATACTATCCGCTACACCATTACGGTTACAAACAGTGGTGCGGGTGATGCAACCATTGTAACTTTTACTGATGCTGTACCCACTGACACAACTTATGTAGCAGACAGTGTTACTTTAAATGGTTTACCTGTAGGGCAACCGGATGCTGGTATTTCACCCTTAATAGCGGGTATTGATGTCAGTTCATCAAACCTTACTCCACCTTTACCTGCAGCAGGTGCTGGCATTATCTCAAGAGGAGAAAGTGCCATTATTACGTTTGATGTACAGGTCAATGCGCTTGTTGCTGTCGGTACCATAATCAGTAATCAGGGTACGGTTGATAGTTATGAGTTACCTGCAGAACTTACTGATGCCGATGGTATTGACAGCAATGGAGATCAACCTACTTTAATTGTTGTTGGCAATGCACAGTTATTATCGATTACAAAAAGCGTAACGGTTATAGGAGGAGGTGCGGCAGTTGCGGGCGGGCAACTGGAATACCGTGTGCTGGTAACAAACATCAGTAGTGTTCCTGCAAGTAATGTCGTGATCACAGATAATCTGGATCTTCCTGTTGCTGCTCAGGTGACTTATGTTCCCGGCTCAGCTTTACTCGATGGTCTGGCGGCAGGTGTGAGTTTTGTGGATCCTCTAATTACTGCAGATTATTATGCAACTTATGGAAATTTATTACCTGGTGCAAGTACAGAGTTACGTTTTGTTGTAACAATAGATAGCATGTTGCCAATAGGTACCACCATTACCAATACGGGTACGGTGTACTGGAATGCAGCAACACAAACTGCCAGTGCAAGTATATCAGTTGATGTTGGTGGTACTCCGGGTGTCGCCAATGTTAGTGGCACGTTATGGCATGATGCGAATTTTAATAATACCCTGGATAGCGGTGAAGTTGCTTTAGCTGGCTGGTATATTGATATTTATCGTGACAGTATTTTACAGGGAACAGTGATCAGTGATGCAAATGGTATTTATAGTATCAATGGTTTGTTACCAAATTATATCGGTTCTGAGAGATATGAATTAAAATTTCGGGCTCCCGGTTCCAATAGTACTACCGCGTTATTAGGATTGGCTGATTCTGATCCTGGTTTAGGTTTTATTAATAGTCTGCATCGAATCTATGACATTATTTTATATTCGGGTAGTAATATAATTAACTTAAACCTGCCGATTGATCCAAATGGTGTTGTTTATAATTCTATTTTGCGTACTCCTGTTACAGGTGCCAGTGTTTCCTTACTCAATGCAGCTACAGGAGTAGCAGTATCTACAGGTTGCTTTGATGACATTAATCAGCAAAACCAGGTTACTACTGCAAATGGTTATTATAAGTTTGATTTGAATTTCAGCCAGGCTGACTGTGCACCAGGTGCTAATTATTTAATTCGTTATACTCCTCCTGCTACAGGATATAGTACAGACCCATCAGTGGCTATTACCCCGCAAAGCAATGCTGCTACAGCGGCATTAGATGTACCAAATTGTCCGGGCAGTGCATCAGATGCAATTCCAGCAACAGCAAATGATTGTGAAGCAACCGTTTCAGAATTTGCCCCGGCTCTCTCTGTGCCACCAGCGAGTGCAGGTACTAATTATTATCTGCATTTAACCTTGGATAATGGTGTGATACCGGGAGACAGTCAGCTATTTAATAATCATTTGCCGATTGATCCCATATTAACGGGTGCTGTTGCCGTATCCAAAACGTCTTCATTGGTTAATGTAATGCGTAGCCAGTTAGTGCCTTATACCATTACAGTTAAAAATACCTTAACCGTTCCGCTAACTAACAGTAACGTTTTTGATAATTATCCTGCCGGGTTTAAATATGTGAAAGGTTCTGCACGTCTTAATGGTGTTGCTCGTGAACCCAGTCAAAATGGTTTGCAACTGGCCTGGGAGAATATTGATTTAATACCGGATGAAACTCTGACTTTTAAATTTTTACTTGTTGTTGGTGCTGCAGTGAATGAGGGGGAATATATCAATAGAGCGCAAGTAATTGATACTTTAACAAATTCATCAGCATCAGGCGTAGCAACTGCAACTGTCAGAGTCATACCTGATCCCGTCTTTGATTGTACAGACGTAATTGGAAAGGTTTTTGATGATAAAAACCTTAATGGTTATCAGGATGAAAATGAAAACGGTTTGGCCGGTGCACGGGTGGTAACCGTGAAAGGTCTGGAAGTTACCAGTGATAAATATGGACGTTTTCATTTAACTTGTGCAGTAGTACCAGATGAATTACGAGGAAGTAATTTTATAATAAAACTTGATGACAGAAGTTTACCCAGTGGTTATCGGGTAACAACAGAAAATCCACGAATACAACGTGCAACTCGCGGTAAAATGCTCAAGTTTAATTTTGGTGCCGCATTGCACCGGGTTGTCAGTCTTGACATGGCAGATGGTGTTTTCGAAAAAGATAGTGATGAAATGCATTCTCAATGGAGATCGCGGATAGATTTGTTAATAGAACAATTAAAAGATAAACCATCTGTTTTACGATTATCTTATCTTGCGGATGTTGAAGCCCCTGATTTAGTAGATGATCGTCTGCAAAGAGTACGAGATGAAATAATTGAAAAATGGCAGGAGATAAATAAATACAAACTTATTATTGAAACAGAAATATTCTGGCGCAGAGGCGGCCCGTCTGATTTTGGAGATATTGATTGATGAAAAATACTATATCAATATCGAATAAAGGATCTGTTTTAAACAAATACAGTTTAAATAAATCCGCCATCCGTGATACTAATTTAGTATCTTATCTACGTGATTGTTTGTTGTCTGTTTTATTACTGCTTGCCGGATTAAGTGTGTCTTTGAATATTAATGCCGAAACTCTGGTAGCGCCTTCACAGGAAAGTGAAAAGCATTTACCTTTTGACGAAAAAATACAACAGTGGACAGAACAAGCACAGGCAAAAAAAATAAAAGAAGCCCTTTTTGATTCTGATCAAAAAATTGATGGTGATGATGAAAATGAGGGAAGCACTGAACAAGATACAGAACAAACGAAAGAAGAGGTTAAAAAAGTTTTACAGCAAACCGCAAAAACACTAAAGCTTGAAAATGTTGTTCCACCTATTCAGTTTAATTCCGGACAGGCTGATATACCGGATAATTATGTTGAGTTATTACGTAATGTATTAAGTAGTATGAAAAACAGAGTGAACGTAAGACTTCATTTTGTTGGCCATACTGATAATGAAAAACTCTCGGGGAAATTAAAAGAACAATATGGTGACAATACTGGGTTATCACGTGAAAGAGCAGGAACGACAGCTGAATATTTTCAACGAGCATTAAACTTGCCACCTGAAGCTATTTCATTCGATGGCCTGGGTGAGTTTAAACCAGTAGCAAGCAATAAAACAAATGCAGGGAAAGCTAAAAATCGCCGGGTAGAAGTTGAGGTTTGGTATGATGAGATCGATGAAAAATTAGTTGATCAGGTTGTACAAATTAAACAGGAGATAAAACGCATAAAAATATGTCGTATTGAGGAGTTATGCAAAATACGTTTTAAAGAGGGACATTCAAGACGTGCAAAACTAAAAAATCTTGTGCAACCTTTGCGTTACGAGGAAGGCATGGCTGAAATTCCGGCACAATTTATTAAGCAATTGAGAGAAGCACTGTTTAACCTTAGAAATAAATCGAATGTACAAATTAAGTTCATTGGTCATACTGATAATATCCCTTTAACTGGCAGACTTGCACGTATTTATGGCGAACATGTTGCCCTTTCAAAAGCACATGCGCGTCGCGTTGCTTTAGCGGTGCAAACGGCTATGAAATTACCCAATCGTGCAGTGGATAGTGATGGCCGTGGCGCAGCCCGACCTCTTGCTTCAAATGATGTATCAACAGGTCGAGCAGTTAATCGTAGGATTGAAGTTGAGTTTTGGCATGATGATCCTCTCGAAGAAATATCTGCTGAACCACAACTTTGTCCGGAAACATCTGCTGCTGAAACAGTAACCCGTGTTTATGATCCTCCTGCGGGAAATGTTGCCCCCATTTATTTTGAAAAAGGTCAGCCTGTTATTCCACCTGGTTATGTCGGGCGCCTAAAACGAATCATGGAAGAATTATCGGATAAAGGCAATGTGCGTATACGTTTTATAGGTTATACCAATAATGCACGTCTTGATCGTCGTACTGCAATGGTTTATGGCGATGACATCGGCTTGTCAACTTCACGAGCACGTCGGGTTAAAGATGAGGTTAAAGAACAAGGCAACTTATCTGATACACAACTGGAGTTCGAAGGAAGAGGTTTTATTCATTCAGATGATGTTGTAAATGCAGGTTTCCTTGAGTTTGATGAATCTCGTGTAGAGGCTCGAGTAGTTTATGATGATTTGGCGATATTAGATAATCAGACTGGTCTTGAAATTGAACGTATTACAAGAGAAGTTAAGGTACAAAATCCTTATTCGCTGAATCTGATGCGGATTTCAATTGATGGTGTACCGCTTGATGATCCCGGTAAAAGCAGTGCCGATATTCAACGCTGTACTGATGTATCTCTGGAAAAAGCAAATATCCAGTTCAAATTTGATAATTTGGCATTTAAACCACGCTTAAACATAACGGCATGGCCAAATGTTGTTCGTTATCGTGACAAGTTGACAACAAGTTTTCCTGAAAACTTAATCACATTTAAACGTTATACAAATTACGCTAACGTGATTTATCGAGCAGAAGTAAGAGTATTTAAAAAAGACCAATCAACTCGAGATACACCAGAGAAAATAATTGAGTTAGGGAAAAGTACTGAAGCAGAATGGCTGGTTAAATATAAAGACTTTACGGCTCCTAATATAGAGTTGAAATATGTATTACGTGTATATGATGAGCAAAATAATTTTGATGAAACCAAACCTCAATCAATATGGTTAGTTGACGACGTTGATAATGAAAAAAACAGCAAATCAAATGAACGGGAACTTCTCACTGGCTACGGTGAAAACCGTCTTTATATTCAGAATATTAATCTCAAAGGTGGCTCAGTCAAAGTTTATGGTAAAGGTATTCCTGAAAATCATTCAGTGTGGTTCGCTGGACATTCAATTCCAGTAAGTAAAGAGGGTGAATTTGTCAGTGAAGAAATATTACCAGCCGGGCTGCATACCGTTGAAGTCGCAGTTCTTAATAGCTCAGGTAATGGTGAATTATATTTACGTGATCTTGAACTTAAAAAGAGTGATTGGTTTTATGTTGGTATAGCCGATATAACTGCAAGTATAAATGCAACTAACGGACCTGCAGCATTAATCACGGGCGATAAAGTTCATTACAATAACGATACTAATATAGATGGACGTTTAGCTTTTTATACCAGGGGTAAGTTCGGTGATAACTGGAGGCTGACTGCAAGCGCAGATACTCGTGAAGGCCCGATAGATCAGTTATTCAGTAACTTTATGGACAAATCACCTGACTCAGTCTTCAGGCGCATAGATCCAGATTATTATTATCCTACATTCGGTGACGATAGCACGGTTGAGGAAATGGCCCCAACCATGGGTAAGTTTTATGTCAAATTAAAAAATGGCAAGAACTATGGGATGTGGGGTAATTTTAATATTGATTACAGCGATAATAACCTGGCACATGTTGATCGTAATTTATACGGTGCAAATGTGCATTATGAGAATAATTCGATAACTGATTTTGGTGAAAAAACATTCAAGTTAGATGTTTTTGCAGCTGAACCTGGAACCATTGCAGGACGTGATGAATTTAGAGGCACAGGTGGTTCACTTTATTATTTAAAACACCAGGACATTCTGTCGGGTTCTGATCGTTTACGTATTGAAGTACGCGATAAAATTTCAGGTTTGGTTCTGGCAGTAAAAAATCTGACCCCGGCACTTGATTATGATATTGATTATATTCAGGGGCGGATTTTGCTGGGTGAACCGTTATCAGCATCGAGTGGTGATGCACTGGTTGTTGATACTGGCAATGGTGGCGGTAATGATGTTTATCTGATTTCGCGTTATGAATACAGTCCGGGTTTCGAAGAGACAAAAGAGTTATCAACGGGTGGCCGCACACATTTCTGGCTAACTGACTATCTCAAGCTGGGTGCAACAACAAGCTCTTTTGGCAGTGGCACGTCTAATAATAGTTTAAGTGCAACGGATATTACTTTGCGGAAAAACACAGGAACCTGGCTTAAACTTGAACAGTCTACAAGTAAAGGTCTAAGTGGTAATACAGTCTTTTCAAATGATGGTGGTTTTAACTTTGATGAAACGAGTACATCTTTTAGCAATATTGTAAGTGCAGGAGCTAACCGTCTGGATGCCAGTGTACGGTTTGAAGATGTTATTGATGGCATAAAAGGTAAAGCAACCTATTATTCTCAAAATCTGGACGCAGGTTATTCTGCACCTGGATTATCGGCTTTAACTAAAACGACACAAACGGGTGGTACAGTTGAATATCCGGTTTTAGATGAGCTGACACTTAAATTAAAATCCGATAAAAAAACTCAACAAGCAGGATTGAATACCTCTGCCCTGGAACTAGATGTAAATTATATTCTTAATGATAACTGGATGTTATCTGCGGGTGTACGAAATGACAAACGAAAGGATAATTCAGTTGTCGTCCCGCTTACACAAAAAGAAGGTGAGCGCACTGATTTGGCATTAAGAGCAAATTATGATTCTAAAACAGACTGGAGTAGTTATGTTTTTATACAAGAGTCATTAAAAACAACCGATACTCGTGAGAGTAATGCACGTAGTGGAGTAGGTGGTGAATATCGTGCAACAGAGAAACTGAAAATTAACGGTGAGTTTTCAGCAGGTGATTTAGGCACAGCAGCAAAAATAGGTACTGATTACCTTGTGTCTGATAGAACGAATATATACCTGACCTATGCCCTGGAAAATGAAAGATCAAATAATGGTCAACGGGCACAAAAAGGTAATTTGGCTTCAGGATTTAAAACGCATTACTCTGACAGTGCCAGTATTTATCTTGAAGAACGCTACAGCCACGGTGATGTTCCTACAGGTTTAACTCATTCTATGGGGGTCGATTTAGCACCAACTGAACATGTCAGTTTGGGTGCAACGATTGATATAGGTCGTCTTCAGGATAATAAATCTGGTGCCATCATAGAACGCCAGGCCTACGGTATTAAGTTTGGCTATAATTCAGATGCACTCAAGTATGCTGGTGCTATTGAACAACGCAACGATAATACCGAAACATCAGATACGACAAAAACATCACGTGTTACAACTTTATACAAGAACAGCCTTAAATTTCAGTTGAATCCTGACTGGCGTTTAATTAGTAAACTCAACCATTCAACAAGTAAGAGTAGTCTTGGTGAATTTTATGATGGCAACTTTACCGAAGCTGTAATCGGATATGCTTACCGTCCGGTTGAAAATGATAAACTTAATGCCCTGTTTAAATACGTTTACTTCTCAAATTTACCAGCAAAAGATCAAGTAGCATTAAATAACAATTCAACAGAATTTATACAAAAGAGTCACATACTTTCTTTTGATGTGACGTATGATATTTCCAGGCACTGGAGCCTAGGTGGAAAGTATGCACATCGTAAAGGTGAAATAAGTCTGGAGCGTGTCAATCCAGTGTTTTTTGAAAGTAATGCTGATTTATATGTGCTCCGTGCAGATATGCATATCACTCATCGCTGGGATTTTTTAGTTGAACAAAGAGTGTTAAGTTTACCCGAGGCCGGAGATGTTCGTAGTGGTAGCTTGTTAGCACTGTATTATCATTTAGGTGATAGTGTTAAACTCGGTGCAGGCTATAATTTTACTGACTTTTCTGATGACTTAACAGATCTTGATTTTGACAGTCACGGCTTCTTTATAAACTTTGTTGCCAAGATGTAATATATCCATAATAAATCTATACTGGTTTCTGTGACGGGCTAATCGAAACAATCTATAATAAATCATGTTTAATATTTTCCGTCAATGGCTTAATCGTCGCATTATTCAGCGTTCAACTATTACTAACGAGGAATGGCAACAGGCTATTTTACTATTGCCATTACTTCAGGGGATAAATAATGATGATCTGCAACGTTTAAAAGAACTCAGTATTTTATTTATTAATGAAAAAGAATTTGAAGGTGCCCGGGGATTAGAAGTTAGTCAGCATATGATCCTGATTATTGCCTTACAAGCATGTTTACCAATTTTAAATCTTGGTCTGAGAAAATACAGGCAATGGTATACCGTTATTATTTACCCTGCGACTTTTGTTACTAAGCGCTCAGTTACCGATGAGAATGGAATAGTACATTATGAACAGTCAAACCTGTTAGGCGAAGCATGGCAGCAGGGGCCAGTGATACTTGCATGGGATGAAGTAGAAACGGCGGGTAATATTGACGGACAAAATCTTGTTATTCATGAGTTTGCGCATAAACTGGATATGCTAAATGGTGTTGCAAATGGTTTTCCACCATTAAATTTTGCAATGAAAAGAAAACACTGGGTAAAAGCCTTTAGCGAAGGTTTCGAGCATTTTAAAAAAAAATGCTCTAAAGAAGAGTTATATGAGATCAGTTGTTATGCTGCAACTTCTCCTGCGGAATTTTTTGCTGTTTTAAGTGAAGTTTTTTTTGAACGTCCTGATATTATAAATAAATACTACCCCGATATTTATAAACAACTAAGCTTATATTACAGGCAGTCACCTATAAACCGGTTATAATAATATTTTATAAATCATGTTACAAATATCAACTAATGTCAGTCTGCCCGATAGTGAAATCGAGTTCAGTGCGATTCGCGCTCAGGGTGCGGGTGGGCAAAACGTAAATAAAGTATCAAGCGCCATTCATTTACGTTTTGATATAGCTGCATCCTCTTTACCTGACTTCTACAAAACCCGTTTACTTAATTTGAAAGATAAAAGAATAAGTAAACAGGGCATTATTATCATAAAAGCACAACGCTACAGGACACAAGAAAAAAATCGTGCTGAGGCACTCGAGCGATTACAGGATTTAATTAAAAGTGTTGCAATGGTACGAAAAAAACGCGTTTCCACGAAACCAACCAGAGCCTCAAAAACACGCCGCATGGATGAAAAAACAAGGCGGGGCAGAGATAAGCAGTTACGGAGGAAAGTTAAAGAAACTGACTGACTGTGACGCGGCCAAAAGGTCTGACAACTGATTGTATAGGATATGTTTACGTTGTTGATGCTCTTTTTCATCAATTCCACTGAAAGTCAGTCATCCTATGCCATGTGTTGCAAGTGTCACGAACGTAGTAGAATTTTGGGTAATGAAAGTTTTCCAAGGCATAACTTTCATATTACAGGTGCAGGTGCAATGGGTATGGGCGGCGGCAATCTCAGTACCCCATTTAATGTTTGTCATGCTCCTCATGCCAGTAATTTTGAAAAACTCATTAACTTTGATACATCAGTTGTATCGTCAAATTCGTCAAATTGGGTGGAATATAATTCAACAGGAACATTTTCCGGAGAATGTTATTTAAGTTGTCTCGGTCGCAATCATAATCCATGCATATATGGAAATGGTGGTGCTAATTGCATGGGTATGGTCGGCGGCGGAGGTGGTGGTATGTAAATGAAGTAATAGTTTCATTGTTATGTTATAGCTAGTTGAGCTAGATCAAGGTAATTAGTTAAAAATGTGCCATTCTATTGTTAGTATAAATGTGAAGAGGGGCACAAAATATATAAATTAAAGGTATCCATGAAAACTAAGTAATAAAAGGTTATTGAAATAAAAAATGAAATCAATCCTATACCTTTTTCAATTCAGAAATGGATACTTGTTTGGTATTGTCATTATATTTATAGTGACATCATTAACCACTATTGAAGCAAAAGAGAGCATGAAAGTGTTATCTGGTTCGCAACAACATAAAACGCAGCAAATCGGTAAACTATATAACGATCCTCATTGGCAAAAAGATGGTTGCCTGGCATGCCATAAAGAAAAACCAAAAAAAAATAATTTAAAGAGAAATAATCTTAAATTACATACAACAGACATAAATAAGCTATGCAATGAATGCCATAGTATAATTTCCGAACATAAATATATTCATCCTTTTGGCATGATACCTCCGAAGAGAATTAAAAAAAACATGCCGGCTTCATTTTCTAAAGCTTTAAAAAGAGGCGGAGGAAAATTAACCTGTATAACATGTCATGATTTACCTATGACCTGTTTGCCGGAAGGGAAATCAAAAAAAGGTTTAAACCCACTATTTTTTCGTGGAGGACCGTATAGAAAGCGTACGGAATTATGTTACCGTTGTCATGATAAAAGTAAGTATAAGAGACTTAACCCGCATGATCAGATAACTAAAAACGGTAAGTTAAAGGCGAAATTGTGTACGTTATGTCATCGTTCTACAGAAAAATTAAAAACAGCAAAAAATATTAATGAAGTGAATTTTAACCATCAGGGAAATCTATCTGCGATGTGTACAGGTTGTCATCCGGTTAAACCACATCCTGGTGGTTCCTTCAGCTTTTCTGGACTTAAAAAGGGATCTGCTCATCTGGTTAAGCCACCAAAGGATATTTTAGAACGCAAGTTAATAATGGAGAAAAAAAATAATATCATTCTTCCATTGGAACCCGGTAGTGGTAAGGTATTTTGTGGAACATGCCACAACCCTCATGAAAAAGGGGTTATAAAAGAAAAAGCTGCAGCTAAAGGTGCGGATGAAAAAAAACGTTTACGAATGCAATATATATGTATAAATTGTCATGATAAATAATATAGTAATAATTGATTAAAAATGAAAACAAAAATTACAAATACAATTTTTTTATTGCTGGGCAGTATGTTATACAGCAGTGTGGTCCTGGCATCTTTTGATGATGATGAAGCATGCCTGATGTGTCACAAGTATCCCAACATGGCACGTATTACCGATGATGGTGCAAGGCGCTCTTATTATGTTATGCCGAAAGTATTTTCTAATACTGTACACAGAAATGTTCCTTGCCGGGATTGTCATACATATATAAATGAGTTACCACATAAACCGGTGGAGACAGGTGTAACTTGTAATACCGAGTGTCATTCCATCAAGAATCCTGCAACGGGCAAACCCTTTAGTCATAAAATTATTTATAATGCATATAGTAAAAGTGTCCATGGAAGGGAAAAAATTGAAACCAGTCTGGATAAGGATAAACCCTACTGTATAACCTGCCACACTAATCCTCTTTATAATCCTAAAGAGGAAGCACCACCCAAGCATATTATTGACCGTTGTGTGTTGTGTCATGAAGACGAAAAATTTGCAAAGCAATGGTATAAACATACCAGTCGTCGTATTAAAGAAGTAAAAAGATCTTCAATTGAAATTGTTGAACTTTGTTCTTCGTGTCATGGTGATCAAAAACTGATCGATCGACATGTTAAAAAGGCTAAAACAGAAGCGCGTAGTCTGGGTAGAAAGTTTTCTATTGCAGTAGAATCATACGAGCATAGTTTTCACGGTAAGTTAACCAAGTATGGGGTTAAAGAAACCGCAAACTGTCTTGATTGCCATGCGGAAAAAGAAAATTATTACAAGAGCGTACATGAAATTCTTCCTTCACGGCACAAAGATTCGCCAATCAATGACGCGAATCGTGTTGAGACGTGTAAACGTTGTCACACTTATGCTGATAAGAATTATGCCAATCTGGACCCACATCCAACATCTTATGAAAAAGATAATGTGTTCCGTTACTATGTTGAAAAAATTTATGGCCTGATTGGTAATGTTGTCTTATCTGCTCTGATTGGCTTATCAATCTTTGAAACAATAGGACGTCGTCGTGATGGTGTTGCGTGGCGTTTAATTCAGGGCAGTTCATGGCGACGTAAGAGTAAACGTGGACGTGATAGAAAAGTATAAAAGTAACAACAATATCAGAAAAGTAGGAGATATAGGTTAATGCAACTCTCGAATCATGCACGCAGTGTTTTAGAAACATCAATGCAGCAAAACAAAGTAAGCGATGCAGAGGAACAGGATATTGAGGATCTTATTAGAGATTTGCCTCAAGACAGAGTGCTGATTTATAAAAATGTGGTTTCAAATCCCATTGGTGATATATATCGATACAATATTCATATTCGTCTCCAGCATATGCTGACCTTTGTGACATTTTTAACACTGGCGTTTACCGGTTTACCTATTTATTTTTTTGACGCAATCTGGGCAGAGCCGTTTAACTCTTTGATGGGCGGCGTTAATGTTTCCAGAATTATTCATCGAACCATTGCTGCCGTGATGATTTTTACCATGATTTACCATGTCGTTACCATAACTCTGGGACCACTATTCCGTATTAAACTGGGTATGTTTGATATCCGACGAACTATTATACCTTTATATAAAGATGTACGTGATTTTAAGGATGACATTTTATATTTTGCAGGTAATCGTAAAGAACGTCCGGAAATGGATAAATTTAACTATAAACAAAAGATACACTACTTTGCTGCTGCTTTTGGTAATTTGGTCATGATTATATCCGGTTCATCATTTATCTTTCCTGCATTCTGGGCAAGTATTTTACCAGAAAGCATGGTGTCACATTTTCAGGAATTCATGCGTATATCACATCCTCATGAAGCCTTATTAGCCTTGCTAGTCATTGCATTTTGGCACTGGTACAACGTACACCTGGCACCCGGTCGTTTTCCTATGCAATGGACATTTTTAACGGGAAAAATTACGCGGGAACATCAAATCGAAGAACACTTTCTCGAATATCTGCGTAATCTGGTTGAACTACCTCAGGAACGGGAAGATTTGCGTGACATGATGGAAAGCAGAGAGTTAATCGCTGATAGCGATATGGATATAGACCAGAAACCTAATCCTCAGGAAATATGACAATGATGAAACCACTGACAAAATGGCAAAAGGTTATTGCTTATAGTTCACTTGTCATTGTTCTGATTTGGACCATCCTGGGTATTTTCGCTATCTGGGTAATAGTAACGCGTGATTGATAACGTTTGGTAATTTAATATGCATGAAGTAGCTCACATAAGCCCGACAATTATTGTAATAGCCGTTTTGTTATTCTTTGGGCTGGGTATTGCTATTGTGATCATCATGGATCATAAATCAAATTTACCTGCCGGTTATCAGCACGATCTATTTAGTATTGCCGGAAAACGTCGCGATCATCCAGTAGAATCATTTGTTACAACCGTTATATTATTTGGTGTTATTGTTGCTTTGCTTTTTTCCTTGTTTGCAGTATTAGCTGACAAATTGGGTATATCTAAAGTTAAAGAAGAACCTGCTATACTGGAAAAATTACGTGAAGAGCGTACCACGGAAAGGTTACGTCATTTTCATAATGCGCCGTTGGTAAATAAAGTGTTGTTAGGCAAGAAACATATTTGTTTTTCCTGTCATGGTGATTTTCCGCATTCCAAGGAACCGATGATCCGTACGTTAATGAATATGCACACTCAATTTATAGGTTGTATGACTTGCCATAACGATCCACGTAAAATAAAGGAATCAACCTTATCTTTTGAATGGTTGAATTATTCCGGCATTGAAGTTAAAGGTAAACCCTTTGGTACCAGTAAGAATGAAAAAACCGGTTATTTATCGACGACTGATGATTATTACTCAAAGATTGTTGCTTATACCAACCAGGATAATGAGAAAAAGTTACTGGAAATTACAGAAGATACAAAAGAAGCAAAAGAATTTATTGCTATTCGTGACAGGCTAACTGATATAGATAAAGAAGCCATAAAGAAAAGCTTTCATAAAATTGTTATGCCGAAAGGACGATTTTGTAGTCGCTGCCACACGGAGGAAAAGAAAAGTTATCTTCCATTCCGTGCTCTGGGTTTCTCGGACAGACGTATTAGTGATGTTACAAACCTGAATATTATCGGATTGGTAGAGAAGTATAAAACATTCTATATGCCAAAACTGCTTAAATCAGGAAAGTCATTACCTTCTATTAAGGTCCTGATCGGTTCAGATACGAATACCAGACCAGATGCGAAACAAAACTCGACCAGCGATAAAATGCGTAAAGATCCAAGAGCCTGGTGGAAAGAACAATATGATAAAAAGAAATAATTTTTTATTGGGAAAAAAATATACACTTTTTATTACTGTCGCCTCATATTTTCTCATAATAGTTCCGCAGTTTGTTATAGCGGATACGCCTGTTCCTGTTCCTGTTAAACAAATAAAATATTTATTTAGTATAACGGGTGATAAAACAAGTCCATTATCTTTGCCCAGTGATGTTGCGGTTGATCAAAACGGAAATATTTATATTGTTGATAGTGGAAATCACCGTATTGCTGTTTTTGATGATGCTGGGGAATATATTTCAACTATTTCCAAAAAAGGTCAAAAGCAAGGTGAATTAACAAACCCGGTAGGTATCGATGTAAATGAAAATAATATTTATATTGCCGACAAGGATAATCACCGAATTCAAATTTTTGATATAGATGGAAAATATAAAAAAAGTATTACCCTGAGGCAGGATGGCAAACTTATTCGTCCCATAGATATTGCAGTTAATAAAGACTTAAAACTACTTTATATCAGTGGCAATAATAATCATAAACTCATGGCTTATGATTATTCCGGAAAGTTACTGCATCAATGGGGTGGTGAAGGCACAAACAGGGGTGAATTTCGTTATCCGGCTACTATTTCATTATTCAATAATAATGTCTATGTTGTTGATGTGTTAAACAGTCGGGTACAGATTTTTAATGCGAAAGGAGAGTTAGAAGCGATAGTCGGGGAGTGGGGGGTGTTACCTGGCCAGTTATTTCGGCCAAAAGGAGTCGCTCTTGATAAAAAGGGTAATATTTATGTAAGTGATAGTTATCTTGGGCTGATCCAGGTTTTTTCCAGTGATACTCGCTTTAGTCATGTGTTAGGCAATAATGAAAAACCTTATAAGTTAACCTCACCTGCAGGAATCACCATAGATAAAAATAATCGTCTATATGTTTGTGAAATGCTGAAAAACAAAGTTTCGGTATTCTCACTGGAGCCATAAGCAATGTTATTCTTGTTAAACAGGAAAACTCTCCAGCCGATTTATACTCTGCAAATCGGGATCAGTCTTTTATTTGTTTTATCTTCTTTATTTACTCCTGCTGAGGCTTCACGTGAAGTTTCCGGTAAACGTGAATGTTCAACTTGTCATATTATGTGGTTAAAAGATTTCGATCGTAAAGACGTTACTCCTTTAATCCCCTTTGAACCAAAACCCATTGTCGCTACTGGTAAACAAGATGTATCCAGTACTAATAAAATGTGTTTTTCCTGCCACGATGGTTTTGTACTGGATTCACGTTTTGTCTGGAAGTCAGGCAAACATACTCATCCTGTTGGCGTTAAACCATCAAAAAAAATGTCTTTTCCAACATCCAAAGGCAAAACAATATTTCCGCTTAATGATGATGGTAAAGTTTATTGTGGTACATGTCATACCGCACATGGTGTGGACTGGAATCAAAGTGAATCACCCGTATTTTTACGGGTTAAAAATGTTGACTCAAGTATGTGTCTGGCCTGTCATCTGGATAACAGTACAGGGACGGATGAGGGAAATCATCCTATATTTAAAAAACCTCCAAATAAACCTCATAGCTTAATCAAAGCAGGAGCAAAATTTACAAAAGACGGAAAAGTAATCTGTCAGAGTTGCCATAGTCCTCATGCAGCTGCAGGAGATAAAATACTTTTAGTTGAAAATAAAAATTCTGCTTTATGTTTCAACTGCCACAAAGATAAGAAAACTATTAAAACAACAAAACATAATATAGGTAAAACAGCACCGGATGCTTTAAATAAAAAGGGTCAGACAGCCTCTGAGTCAGGTGTGTGTGGGTCTTGTCATATACCTCATGATGCAAATGGTTCCTTGTTATGGTCAAGAAATACAGTAAAGACAAAAGATAAATCTGCTGCACGATGTATGAGTTGTCATAAAAAAAATGGTGTAGCTAAAGATAAAACGATGGGAATACATACGCACCCAACAATGGTGTCGGTAAAAAAAATAGGAATTGAGATAAAAAAGGGGAAGTGGAAAAGTAAAAAAAACCCGTTAGCAAAAAATAGTTATATAGATTTACCTTTATATAACACTAATGGGTATAAGACAGTAAATGGGGATGAAGTTAGTTGTGGTACATGCCATGATCCTCATGTATGGAGTAAGAGTGGGGAAGAAACTCAGACAGAAGACGGTAAGTTTATTGAAGGGAATGAGCAGACCAGTTTTTTACGAATTGAACAGGGTGAGAAAAGTGCTTTATGTTTAAATTGCCATGTAAATAAAAAATCAATTTTAACGACGAAACATAATCTTTTTAATGATTCTGATTCAATGCCAATAGATACGCTTGAAGATGGTTTGTGTGGGCAATGTCATACGCCTCATAATGCCAAGGGAAGTTATTTACGTGCCCATAATGAACAACCTTCTGATAAAGGAAGTTTGTCACGTTTTTGCAAATCCTGTCATAAAATAGATGGTATTGCAGAGAAAAAGTTAGTTGGAGGTCATTCACATCCACTTGGAGTTGATCTGAAAAAGATTAAAGCACATACCAAAAAGTTACCTTTGTATGATGAAGATGGAAATAAAGTCACACAGGGTGGTCTGGTTGATTGTGCAACCTGTCATGATGCTCACACCTGGGCACCTGGTAACGGTAAATCTTCAGATCCATTAAAAGAGGGTGATGCATCTAATAGTTTTTTACGTATTAGTGCTTTACATGCTCCAAAATTATGTCTGGAATGTCATGAAAATAAAAAAAATGTTGTAGGTACAGACCATGATTTGTCTGTATCTAATCCAGAAGCTGTAAACCAAAAAGGTGAAAATGTTAAACATTCAGGTGTCTGTGGTCAGTGTCATTCAGTTCACAATGCTACAATGGATTTAAATTTATGGGCGCGTGAACCTGCTAACGTTACTTCTGCTGTAGAAAAAATGTGTTTAAGTTGCCATGCAAAAGGTAAGGCGGCAGATAGTAAAGTGCCAACAAAATTACAACATCCGGATCATGTTTTAGTTTGGTCAAATGAGGTTCGCAAAAAACGGATTACTGGTAATCATTTACCTAATATCCCGGTTTTTGGTAAAAATGGAAGACGTGCGCATGTGGGTTTAATCAGTTGTTTGAGTTGTCATAATCCACATCAATGGAAAGCGGAGACTAATAAACCCGGTGACGGGAAAAAGCATGAAGGCGATGCAATGAACAGTTTTTTGCGCAATAAGAATAGTGAGTTAATTATTTGTGCTGACTGCCACGGTGCAGATGCGATATTTCGCTATAAATATTTTCATGGCGATACATCGCGAAAAAAATATCCACTCTATCAATAAAGCTTAGCATTGTTCGCATATATGAAAAATAATTCTTTATTTTCTTCATTGCAATTACTCTATAGAAAAGTCTCTATGGTCATTTTGAATTTGCGTATGCATTCTTATCATTCGTCTGTTGATTCTAATGATATTACCTCGTTACTCAACAAACAAATTGAGGGTCTGGTCAGCAGTTCAGCTAAAGATACGACAGGCCATATTGATACTAGTGAAATAGATGAACATGTAAAACATGATCTTATTAATAAAAATAATGAAAAATATAAGGAAGTTAAAAATGTTGGCGAGCTGGGAAGTGAGTTTTCTAAATATTTAAATCAAAGAAAGACATCTTCAATTATCCATCCCTATATGGGTGATAAATTAAAAAAAAGTGCATGGGAGCATATTCATCATGCTATTCGTTATGCCCATCAGGGGAATGCGGTTTCTGCCAGGTTACATGCCGATATTGCAGGACATGCATTAGAGGAAGCATCACATTACCTGAAAAATGAAGAATATTCAGAACTGGTATATCAGGTAGAAGAATGTTTTATACAGTCAAAAAAAGAAAAAAATAAGGGGGGCAGTGCCAGCTAGTTATTGTTATTAATAATTAGAGAGATAATGAAATAACTGCATTAATCTATTTCTTATAATGGAACTACTGTAATCACCACGTGAAATCGCGAAAGAAGAACCAAAATCTGAACGACTCCAGTTATTATTGATTAATTCAAATTCAGCGTCTCTAAATTTTATCCAATGGCGTTGAGATATTTTTAATTCTTCCTGACGTTTAACCGCTAGTTTTGATTTAAGTAAGCCATATGTTTTATTAAGTTCTTTATCTAAAAAATTCTTATACTCATGATAAGCGCGAATGGTCGCGCGTGTACTATTCGCAGGATTTGCGATAGTAGTTAAGTATGATTTCTCTTTTTCTTTAAATTTAGCAATTAAATCTACAGAGTCCGGGTTATCAATAGCATGAGCTGTGATAAAGGTGAAAGTAAGAAAAAAAAGGCTTATTATTTTATAACATGATTTCATTATTTTAATCTTACCATTTTTTATATATGTTCCTGGTGTAAATATCCCACTCTGCCTGACGGCGATTAATCAGCCCCTGGTTAACTTTCTTTTGTGATTTATTCCAGGCTTTCCAGGCCGATTCCAGATCCGGGTAAGAGGTCGTTGCAGCTGGATCATTAATGAATTTTAAGGCAGATGAAGCCCCAAACGCATATACACCAATGTTAAAGGTGAAAATTACCATCGCATCAAACTCATTCTGGGTGATGAGGCTGGTGACAGATGTTTTTACTTTTTCTACATAGGGAATGAGATTTCTTTCAAATAATTCGAGCGCCTGTTCTTTGCTAATGCCATCTTTATACTTATCCCATTCTTCAATAGCAATAAGGTGACCATAACCAATGGTGGCACCTTCAAGCCAGTTTGTTATGTCATTACCTGTTTGGTCATTGTAGGGTTTGGTAGCAAGCTCTTCGATAGACTTTAATAAATCAATGGCCTTGATACTGAGTGAGAATAAGCGGGCTTCTTTTTCTATTCGACTGAGCTCAAGCAGTTTTTTAAATGTTTTTCCATCAGGGTCAACCCGACCATCAGGCCTGGATAATAAAACAATCTTCTTCTGGAAAGCTTCAATTCGGTTAATCGTTTTATTGCCGATTATACCGTCTTCGTCTAACGGTATATCTTCACCCGGAATATCACAACCATTGAGTAATTTTTGTATGAGTTCAACATCCTGTGTCTGGTTTACACCATTTTTTCCAACAGAGCCGGTAATCTTATCCATGATTTAGTATCCTTGTTATGTGCTGGTACCATTTAATTTAATTTTTATACTTTATGCAAGGTGGTTCCTTATTTATCTGGATATACTTAATCTTTAAAATAGATGAATGCACCTACAACTCCGGTATTAATTATAACTAGGCTACCAAATATAAGTATTAATATTGTTAGTAGTGCGAGAAAGTAAACTATTGGTCTGTCTTTTGAGTTAAGAATGTTATTCTTAAATTTTCTGCGCATGGTATTGGGGAATACTATTGCTTTGATATAGCCGATTGTTTTTACTAAAAACAATGGGAAAGACGTGAAAATTTCTAATTCATAATCGCTATAGTGTTTGCTATTAAAGTAAATTGGATCCAGGACTTTTTTATGTATAAAGTGTTGTATTAACAGTAATGGAATAAATACAACAATAGCTATTGCTGACATAGCCATTATTAATATAAAAGATAATCTAAAGTATGTATCAATCATAATAAAGTGGGTTTTTAGGTTAATTACATACCTTGGTAATGCCTAGGCTGTTTACTATATCAGTATCTGAAAATTGAGATTTATATAAATAACCACTTACTTCACCAACACCCCATGAAGCAATTGCACTACTAACGCCAACTGCAAGTATAATCCCCCAACCAACTGGTGTACCTACAAGGAAGATTGTGGCTACTGTACCAGCAATAAAACCTGTTCCTGTACTCGCAATAGTTTTAACTGCGATTTCATTTTTTTCTGTGAGTGTTTCAGATTGTGATATTTGATAACAGCTTGCGGCTAAACCGACACCGGCAAGTACCACCCCACCTTTTGAAGCAGCACTTGATATCTTACTTAGTTTATTTAAATGTTGTGTCATCGATTTAGTGGCATTAAGACTTCTGCCAGGTTTTAATTTAAATGCATTTTTAACTTTACCATCACCATAAATGCCTTTGTTAATCATAGGGCCAACATTTTTTGTATATTGTTCCAGCTTTAATCTTCTGATTTTATCAAATTCATATTTAGTGATTAGACCGGTTTTGTATTGATGATACGCATCCGGTATACCCTTTAATAACGACATATTCGATTTGAGTGTTTTTTCCAATGTAAATAAAGCTGTTCCGCCACCTGCAAGTCCAAGTGACAGACCATTATAAATAGGGGCTGTTTCTTTAACCGCTTTTTGAGTCTCTGGCGATATTGTTGTCCAAAGATGTTTCACCTTATTGCTTTCATTAAGTTCAATTGGTGCAAGACACATCGTTGTAGAAGCAGTTCTTAAAACAATAAGTTGTCCAGGCTTGATAACATCGGGATTTTTAATGCTTGGATTATCAATTAAAACCTGTTCGATCTGCGACTGCATACGATTAACTTTATCTGGATAGTAGGCTTTGATAATGCCAGATAAAGTATCACCAGGAGAAACATGGTGAAAATAGAGATCTTGAGTAGGGGATGGGAGTGAAAATCCGTTTTGCATTATTCTATCCTTTTTGACATATCCATTTACAATGCTAAATCATACCAATAAACCCCACTAAAAACGACTCATATTCAGTGATGCAGTGCCTGTTTTATAGCAGAAAAAGGGTTAATAACCTGAAAGAATCCGCGGCCAGCGCTCATGTATTGCATCTTCAAATTCGGGTGTAATGGTCACCACATACACACGTTGTTCATATTTATCCCGCGCAATTAAGCCCTGAATAAACTGTCCTTTGGTAATATCAAACCAGTGACTATTGCCCTGAATATCTTTTTCCATAAATTGTTTGACCGGTAACTTTACCGGCACCGGAAACCATTTATCCCAGCGTCCGGCATAAATTGAATCCAGCCGTGCCCAGCCGCCTAATGGTAAATTTCCCTTTTGTTCTTTACGTCGTCCCCATGGTAATAATTCAATTTTTTTATCTTTAGTGATAACAGGTAGCAATGCTTTCGGGTTTGGAAAATAAACACGCATGTCCTGATCATTTTGTTTGTAATAGACACCACCGCACATCAGGTTTTACCTTCTTTTGTTTTCTCGATTGTTTGCCTGTGACCAAAAGGTTTCCATGCCGGAGCAATCACGTTCGGCATGCTGGAACGATTGAGTAAACGTGCAGGGGCTAAACATAATTCACCATAACGTTGATTAATATTATCCATCACATGATGATGTGTCTTACCTGAACTTAAGTCATCATCATTATTTTCAAATAACATCAGCTGCCCGGTAACAGAGTGCGGATTGAGTGCCGTTACTTGTACCTGGTGTGCACCTGCGCCTTGCCACTCATGTTCAAGAAATTTTTTACACAAAGCATAAATCAATCGTTCATCCTGGGTCGGGTTTGCCAAACGAGACTTATACGTTAACCAGCCATCCGTTGTATTCAGGCCAATATAAAAATGATTCGCTTGTAAATCATAACGGCGTAAACGCGCCGCCACTTTTTCACTCATATGTAACAGGTACATAAGAAGAGTATCTTTGCTTTTTGTATTGGGTGGCATCACTTTTCCATGGCCAATTGACTTAGGAGCATTAACTTCAGTGACTACCTTATCGGGATCTTCAGCTAAACACATTTTCCAGATACGTCTGCCGATGTTACCAAAGCGGCGGCCAAGCTCACTGATCGGTAACTGCGCCATGTCACCACAGGTGAACACACCACGCTCAGCCAGGTAACCGCCAATGCCTTTGTTAATTCCACAGAGCTCAGTCACGGGGACGTTATGTAAATATTTTTTTGCGGCAGAGGGCGGAACAATGGTTAAACCATCCGGCTTATTTTGTTTTGCCGCATGTTTCGCCGTGGTCTTGTCACCACTCATACCCACGGAACAAAGTAAGCCCGATGCTTCATAAACCGTTTGTTTAATTAAACGGGCAATCTCTTCAGGTGTCCCCAGAATTTTTTGACAACGTGTCACATCAAGAAAAGCTTCATCAACCGAGAAAATTTCAACATCCGGTGTAATACTGTACAGCGACGACATGATCGAAGTGGATACCTCTGCATAACGTTCGGGATGAGCCGGGCATTGAATTAATGTTGGGCATTTTTGATAGCCTTCCTTTAACCGCATCCCCGTTTTAACCCCCATGGCCCGTGCTTCATACGAGCAGGTGATAATGCAGGTGCCTTGTAAACCATTGGTAGTGGCAACGGGACGACCACGCCATTCTGGTCTGTCGTATTGCTCCACAGAGGCAAAAAAAGCATTCATATCAACAAGGGCAATGGCACGCTGCCAATGTTTAGATGGAGCCTCTGATGAGTTATCAGGGGGAACAGGAGAGCGACGTGGCACAGCAATTTCTGGCATAGGAACAACACTTTTTAAGGTTTAACGGGGCTTAGAGCAGCTTAAATGTTCTCTAAAGGTTCTCTTTCAGGATAGAGCAGATCAGCCAGCAACGCAACCAGAAATCGCGAAATAAAAGAGGGGACTTAACGGTCGTTAAGCCCTGGCTTACTTTTTCTTTTTCGCCGTTTTAGTGCGGTCAGCTTTTTTATGAATGTTTTTAATCTGGCTTGCTTTGTTTGAGCGAGACGGGCGGCGGGTATTTTCAATATTTTCAAACAGCACATCTCTGCTTCCAACTTCATAGCCAGGCATGGAAATGCGTTTAATTTTATAACCGATTAAACGTTCAATACTATTCAGAGCCCGTTCTTCTTCACGGCTAACAAAAGAAATTGCCTGACCTTTATTACCGGCACGACCGGTACGACCAATGCGGTGCACGTAATCTTCTGCCAGATAAGGCAGGTTGTAATTCACCACGTGTTCCAAACCCTGAATGTCTAAACCACGGGCAGCCACTTCTGTTGCAATGAGCACCTGTATTTTATCGGCTTTAAAATCAGCCAGGGCACGACGGCGTGAACCCTGACTTTTATCACCATGGGACAAACCTGCTTTAATACCGGCTTCTTTAAGTTTTATTTTTAACTCATCAGCCTGCATTTTTGTACTGGTAAAAACCAATACCTTGAACCAGTTGTGACGCTCAATTAACTCAACAAAAAGTTCGGCCTTTTGATGTTCGCCCACGGGATAAACTACATGATCGACGGTATCAGCCGTGGCATTTTGTTTGGCGACACTGATTACTTCATGTTTAGTTAATATCTTTTTAGCGAGTTCCTTAACTGCCTGCGACATGGTGGCAGAGAACAACAGAGTTTGTCGTTTTTTAGGCAGCTTTTTTAGCAGTGCGGTCACATCATCAATAAACCCCATGTCCAGCATACGGTCTGCTTCATCCAGCACCACAAATTCCACATTACTGAGGTTCACGTTGCCGAGTGTTGCATGTTCAAGTAAACGACCGGGGGTGGAGACAATAATATTAATATTGGATTTGAGTTTTTTCTGCTGGCCGCTCATTTTAACGCCACCATACAAAGCGGTAACAGTGACCGACATAAATTGGGCATAACGACTGATACTTTCAGCTACCTGTTCAGCCAGTTCGCGGGTGGGCGTTAAAATCAAGGCTCGTGTTTTTCCATCTAAGGTTGCCTGTGGATGATCGTGCATCTGCTGAAGAACCGGCAATACAAAGGCCGCGGTTTTACCCGTTCCCGTTTGCGCGTTGGCGAAAACATCTTTACCGCGCCGCGCCGGAATAATCGCCATTTCCTGAATAGCCGTCATTTCCTTATAGCCACAAGCATCAATCGCTTGCTGAATTTCGGGGGCGAGGTCTAAAGATGAAAATATCATGGTATATCCTGCGTAGTCGGCACTACAATCATAAAAAGTGTGCGGATTATAGAGAGTTTAGAACATTTTGTCAGACTGATTACGTCAACAACAGAATTAACGTTATCGTTACATCTAAATGGTGCTGGATCATATATACTCAATATATACGCTCTAGCAGTTTAAAAGCCCTACAATCATCAATAGTTTGCCCCCCTCCTATTAAGATGATGAATAGAAACAATACCTGATTTTAATAAAAGGAAGTAATGCCATGAATACTCTTTTTCATGTGAATACATATGGAAAAATTCTTAGCCGTTTAGTCAAAGTTGAAAAAATATGACGTTAGGAAGAGCGCCTTATGGAAATCCTCGTGATAATGTCGACGAGTTTGGCAGAAATAAACTGCATTACGCGGCAAATAACGGTGTCTTGCTGAGCGTTAAAAAGTTATTAGATGACGGTATCAATATTGATGCCAAAGACAATAATGGCTGGACATCATTACATTTTGCATCGCAAAACAACCACTTCAAAACAATCGATTTACTGCTTAAATATAAGGCAGATCCAAACATATATGATGAACAGGGCAATGGTCCGCTCTGGATCGCCGCTATGCACGCAAAAGGGAAATGTGACGGGGTTATATCATTGTTGAAATCTCACGCTAATCCAGATCATAAAAACAAACATGGCCGCAGCCCTGTCTACATCGCAAATTCATTTAAAAATGGACTGGTCGAAGCCTTTGCATCTTATGTAAACAAAAAGTCGAAATAAAAATATAGAGCTAAAGAAAAGAGCTCATTTCCTGATTTACTTCTATACTTAAGAGAAGGGGTATGTGGAATAAATATGCGGGAGGGCTGTCATGATTAAAATAAAATTCATCCGGGTAATCGGTGCATTGGGCTTAACGATGATGATGAGCTCGTGTTTCTATAACCCGTACTTTTATGATCCGTACTACCATGACGTACCGCCATACTATAGTCACGGAACCTATTATCCATACGGTTATTACTATTACCCAGGTGTGCAGGTCTATTTCCAGTACTCAACAGGATTTTACTTCTACCTTTCCAATAATGTCTGGATACGCAGCCGGATATTACCACCCCATTTCAGACTCAACATACGTGATCGCGTGCCCCTGCATATCGAAAGCGATAAGCCATATCTAAAAAACCCGCTACACAGAAAAAAATATCATTCACGCCCTGGCATTAAACTAACACCGGATAAAGATCGGCATGAACGCGAGTCGCTGCATAAGCGGTATAAGGAACAGCAGTACAATAAAAGTAAACAAAAGAAACAGGATAAAGAAAAAAATGGGAAAAGAGAAAAAAGAGA
>CAZZIS010000014.1:0-46268 GCA_964654445.1 uncultured Thioalkalispiraceae bacterium | reverse complement strand
TATATACACTAAAAGGTGATGTAGGGTATTGATCCAAATCAATCTAATTATAAGAAATTATTTATGCTCTATAGAAACAGTATAAAAACCAGTAATGTTGAAACTTCCATTACTTCGAGCGTCGCTCCTGCAGTATCACCCGTGGTTCCATTAATACGCTTTAACATAAGTCGACGAAGTAAATATGCAATAACAAATAAAATGATTAAGCCCCAAGCCAGCTCTTTTAATAACAGGACAGATAAAACCAGTACCAGTAGCAAAACAAACCACACTGCTTTTTTTGGTAAATATTTTACTGCCGTTTCAGCCATACCACCTGCTCGCACATATGGTGTTGTCGCTAACAAGATCATTACAGATGTTCTTGCCAATACAGGTGCAAGAAGTAATACTTGCCATTCAACTACAACCAGAACAGAAAACTTCAGCAACAAAAGCAAAACCAATATAACTACAGCTGCCGGGCCACTGCAGGGATCTTTCATTATCTCGAGTGTACGTTGTTGATCACCATAACCTCCTAACCAGGCATCGGCGCTATCAGCAAGGCCATCAAGATGCAGAGCTCCCGTAAGCAAAACCCAAACAGATAAAATAATAGCTGCTTCAATCAAGCCATTAGAGGGTAAATTCAATAATGATAAACACCATGAAATAAACAGCAAAAAACCAGCAATGATTAAACCAACCAGTGGATAAAACAATACTGACCAGCCAAAAAGTTTTTCACTATCTTGTTCATTGATATGAAATATTGAAGGAACAGGGAATCGCGTCATTAATCCCAAAGCGATAAAGAAAGCCTTAATCATATAAATTCACTGCCGTGAAATATGAGTCGGGGCCAGTTTTCTCCATCCACAGATTCAATTTGTATGCGTGATGCTTTAGCCAGACCGACATCAAGTTTAAACAATTCTGTTAACGGCATACCTAATACATGACACAGTATTATACGCATGACACCTGCGTGACTGATAAGCAAAATATGTTTACCCTGAAATTGAGTTAAAATATTGTTCCAGCCATTAGTTACCCTTTTCTCAAAAGCTAATAAATTTTCACCCTGAGGTGGTGTCGTATTAATGGGGTTATTCCAATAATTTTTAATTTGTTCTTCTTCAGTTTTTAGCAGCTCATCAGCTGTTTTTCCTTCCCATAATCCGAAAGAGACTTCTTTAAAATCAGGCTCGATTAGTAATGGTAGTGTATACGTATGTGATAATTCCTCTGCAAATTCAGCACAACGTTTGAGGGGTGAAGTGATAATATTTTGCCAGCTTTGCTTTTTGCAGGTTGTTGCACGTAATTGTTTCCAACCTGACTCACTTAAGGGATCATCTAATTGGCCTCGGTACTTTCGTCCCCCTTCAACATCACCATGTCTAAGTAAATCTATTACTGTTGTAACAGACTTATCAGTCACCCGTTGAAACTCCAGCCTCTGCAAAAGTCGCCATGTTGGCATGTAAAGCACAAGCTTGTCTTAACAAAGGGATAACAATGGCTGCACCACTACCTTCACCTAATCGCATATTCAAATTAACCAATGGTTCTGCATTCAATGCGGTAAGGATTAAATGATGCCCGGGCTCATGTGACTGATGTGCATAAATAAACCAGCTATCACAACCCGGTTTTATTTTTGTTGCCGCAAGTGCTGCTGCAGTTGCAATAAAACCATCAATCACAACAGGCAAGCCTTGCTGTGCGGCATAAATATATGCCCCGGTTAATGCGGCAATTTCAAAACCACCAAAAAAGCGTAATATTTCAGTACTGCTAAGTGATGCTGCCTGATGTTTTAACAATGCTTGTTCTATAACCTTAACTTTATGCGAGACGCCTTGTTCATCTAATCCTGTACCCGGCCCCGCAAGATCCACCGCTGCTTTATCCAGATAAGCACAAGCCATTGCAGTTGCAGATGTGGTATTGGCTATGCCCATGTCACCACCAATAAATACATGTACATCTGAATTAATTGCTCGTTGTACCGCTTGAATGCCGGCATTTAATGCCTTATCTAATTGTTCTTCTGTCATAGCCGCCTGCTCAGCAAAGTTTTCAGTACCCATTGCGATACGGCTGGATATAACGCCGGCAAGCTCACCGGCTTCAACAACGGTTCCCAAATCAACAACTTCTAACTTTGCATCGAGTTCTTTTGCTAAGACACTAATTGCAGCACCGCCACGTGAAAAATTTTTCACCATTTCAGTTGTCACTACTTGCGGGAATGCAGAAACATTTTCATTTGCAATACCATGATCAGCTGCAAAAACTGAAATCTGTACATTTTTTATTTGTGGCTGTTGTGTTTTTTGAATAGCCGAAAATTTTATTGCCAGTTCCTCAAGCTTTCCCAATGAACCAGGTGGCTTGGTTAATTGCAGTTGCCTTTCATTTGCTTCTTCTATTGCTTGTTTAGATATTTTTGCTATCGATTGTTCTAACCAGTTCATTATTATTTTCCTTTAATATGGCTAGGGATACCTGCCACCATTAATGTTACTTTATCGCACACTGTAGCTAAACGTTGATGTAATCGCCCTGCTTCATCAACAAACTGTCGACTGACTTCACCCATGGGAATAATTCCCATTGATACTTCATTGCTGACAAAAATTATTTTTCCCGATAGTTCAGGCAATATGTTTACTAATTTATTGATGTTATTTTGAAGTTGAATTTTATGTTGTTCAGAACATAATTGATTACTTAGCCATAAAGTTAAACAATCAACAAGAATACATGTTTTGTCACTGGCGTTATTTATTAATACTGAAACCAGATCAACGGGCTCTTCAATCAACTGCCAATGATCAGGGCGTTGTTGTTGATGATGTTTAATACGTTGCTGCATTTCTTTATCTAATGCCTGTGCTGTAGCTACATATATTACATCCAGGCCACTTTCTACTGCACAGATTTCTGCGTAATGGCTTTTACCAGAACGGGCACCACCGAGAATAAGTTCTTTCATAGGGGAAAATGAAATTAATTTAGAACAGCCAACCGGTAACGGTCAATAAAGCCAGGATAACGACCCAGACAATAACTGCACGTTTAACCAGGGACAAGGCATGATGAATACCTGCTGTATCGGGTTCTTCCTCGTCATGTTCATCACGTTCTATTCGTTGCTCATAACGTAATGCTCCAACACCACTAATAACGATAAATTCTTCACTATTACGTAACCAGAGATCAGACACTCCATTCCAGTAACTCATGGTATCAACAAAATTACCTGCTACGGCATAACTTAAAACACAAATACGCGCAGGAAGCCAAATCATAATGTCATAGAGTTCACGACTTGCATCGGCAAAATCATCTTTCTCAGTTAGCTGATTTTCTTTTAACAGGCAACTTACCCTGAACAAGACAGCACCCACCGGACCAAGAAGAATAAACCAGAAAAACACACCTAACATACGTGTGTTAGCTTGTAATAAAATTTCTTCTTTTACTGTTTGTGCCAGCTGCATAGGGGATTCTGAGATAGTACGATTGCTTAACTGACTGGCATACAAATTAGCCGCATCATAATCATTATTATCAAACGCGGTGTTCAGATTTTGTACATCTTCTTCTAAATCACGAGGCCCAATCATAAAAATCAGCACTGCAATACCAAAAAGAAAACCAAATAAACCCAAAACATTACCCAGCATAGCGCTGATTAACCAGACGGCAAATAAAACACCTGCAACAACAATAACCAGCGTTATTGAACCATTTTGAAAAGAAAAGGGAGGTAATTTAGCCCGCAGCCAGCTTACATAACGGAAAAAAAAGTCAAAACGTCTCAGTTCCGACAAGCTGGAAATGAAGCTTTCTGCAATTAGCGCGAAAATGACACTTAGTAAACTCATATTCGCTAGTTTCTAGCTAAAAGCATGAAAATGCAAGCCTGTTCCCAAGCCTTGCACACAAAATTTATGCTACTGGTCATTTGATAATAAAAGGGTGCTTAGTAACTCCCAATCAAACGCAATTCCCGGATCCGTTTTACGTCCCGGAGCAATATCGCTGTGGCCAGCAATTGTTTTATTGTTTAATTCGGGATATGCATTAATTAAATTTTTGATTAATTCTGATAAAACCTGGTATTGAGTGTCGGTATAAGATATTTCATCTTCACCTTCCATTTCAATACCGATTGAAAAATCATTACAACAATCGCGTTTATTAAAACAGGAAACTCCTGCATGCCAGGCGCGTTTGGTTAACGGGACGTATTGCACAACCTCGCCATCACGCCTGACTAATAAATGAGAAGACACTTTAAGTCCGGATATTTCTTTAAAATATGGATGTTCATCCGGGTTTAGCTGATTACAAAAAAGTTGATCTATATAATTATTACCAAATTTGCCAGGTGGTAAACTGATACCATGAATAACGATTAGAGAAATATCAGATTCATTCGGACGCGAATCACAGTTTGGTGACAGGTGTTGCCGCGCTTCTTTTACAAGCCCTGATGTAATATCAATATGCATAACTAACTATTTATTTAGTGTTGATTAATCATCAACCATGCCACGTAATACCATATCAGTGAAACTGACAATACCGATCATTTTACCGCACTCAATAACAGGTGCGCGTGACAAACCAAAATTTTCAAATAAACGGGCACAATAACGAATATCCATGTTTGGGTCGACTGAAATAACCGGCTTTGCCATTACTTCATAGACATTAACTCGCTCCGGCGCACGATCTTTTGCTAAAACCTGTTTTGCAATATCTGAAATTAAAACAACACCGTATTCATCACTTTCATCTCGTTTATCAACAATAAGTGTTTTAGTTTCAATATGTTTCATTTTTTTCAATGCTTCCGATACAGTCGTCATACCATCAATAAGATCAAACCCTTTTTTCATAACATCGCTAACGCGAATAATTTCTTTATGTGTCATAGCTCTTCCTCCACGAATTCAGTTAAGGTTTCCATTTGATGCGCCACCCCGAGAGCATCTTCTACATCAATTTTAAAGGCAATACCTGTTCCTGGTTTACTATCAAACTCACCCACACTTGCAATACGTTCAAGGATTTTTCGTGATAAATGCTCTTCAACCAACATTAATAACATATCGCGTTGTGTCTCTAATGTTAGACCAAAAAACGTTTTGCTTTTCTTTAAACCTTCACCTCGAGCATGATTAATGACCGTCATACCTGTTGCACCTTCTTCTCGTGCCGCAACCATTACCGCATCTGTTTTGTCATCCTCAACAAGAGCAATGATTAATTTAAAATGCATTTGACTCCCTCCTTATTTTTTATCTGTTAAATTTTCTTTACTGTCTTTAATATGCCCGCGCCGTTCACTCAGTTGGGCATAAGCCATTACTGAAATAATCGGGCACAAGCTGGCAAAAGCAATGAGTCCAAAACCATCCAGTAAAGCACTACGCCCGGGTATTGTTGTAGCCAGACCTAAACCCAAAGCTGTCACCAGCGGTACGGTTACCGTGGATGTTGTTACCCCACCTGAATCATAGGCCAGAGCAATAATCATTTTAGGTGCATAAAAAGTTTGAACAATAACAATAAAATAACCAGCGACAATGTAATAATGTAATGGTGTACCTGTCACTATGCGGAATGTTCCCAGACCAATTCCAATAGCAACACCTATTGCAACTGCAATCCTTAGACCATTAATACCAATAACACCGGCAGAAACTTCATTCGCTTTAATCGCTACTGCTAATAGTGATGGTTCAGCGATCGTGGTTGAAAAACCTATTGCAATGGCAAATAAGTAAACCCATTTATAATCCTGCCAGTGCAACTCACCTACTACATGTCCTATACCATGAATAAAATCAGGATCAGTGAGTTGCTGAGCCATCAATTCACCTAATGGAAATAATGCTTCTTCCAGTCCAACGAGAAAAAAAGCCAAACCTATCAGAACATAAATGAAACCAACAATGACTTTACCTAAATTTGGAACGGGTTTTCTTATAACAAGAAACTGGAAACCAAAAATAATAATAACTATTGGAAGAACATCCGCAACAGTATCTAAAGTAATATGAAATAGATGAATAAGAAGCTCTATCATATCAACATGCCATAACCCATAACAAAAATCATAGGCGTTAATGAGGCAAAGGCGATTAAACCAAAACCATCTAACATAGGGTTTCGTCCCTTAATACTCGAAGCCAGACCAACACCCAGTGCTGTAACCAGTGGCACGGTTATAGTTGAAGTCGTTACACCACCAGAATCATAAGCGATACCAATAATTTCTTTGGGGGCAAAAAAAGTCATAATAACCACGCCAGCATAGCCACCAATAATTAAATAATGAATTGGCCAGCCTTTCAAAATACGCAAGACACCAATCACAATTGCTAAACCAACGGATAAGGCAACAGTAATTCTTAAACCCGATGCATAACCTGAACGGGCAGATTCAGTATCCGCAATAACATGACCAATGGATGCAACTTCTGCAGCTTTATCCGCTACTGCAATCAACGCAGGTTCCGCAATAGTGGTTCCAAAACCCAATGAAAAAGCAAATACCAGTAACCAAAAAACACTGCCCTTGCGTGCAAAGGCATATGCCATGCTTTCGCCGATAGGAAACAAACCGATTTCCAGGCCTTTAACAAACAAACTTAAGCCTAATACGACTAACGCTGTACCAACAAAAAGTTGCCCCATATTTGGAATTGGTTTCTGTAATACAACAATCTGGAAAAAAGCGATAACAATAATTATTGGTAACAGGTCGCTGGTGCTTTGCCATAAAGGGGATATGATTTGCTTTAATTGCTGTTTCATATTGATGGCGTTTTACAAATATCTCATGTTACATCTATGATTAAATCTCGAAATTCATTAATATCAGTTGTTACAAATAACAAGTAATAACCGACACTTTACTGCTAAAAGCAAATACATTCAATATTGAGCCCCCATGACTATACCCTCTAACAGCGAAATTAAAAACCAGGTGCAACAGGCTCTAAATGAAGATTTAGGCACTGACGCAAGTAGCGATTTTAAAGGTTGTGATGTTACAGCCAGCCTGATTCCTGAATTGAAAGAAACGAAAGCTCAACTTATTTCTCGTGAAAAAGCCATTCTATGTGGCCGTGACTGGTTTAATGCCACATTTAATTTATTTAATAGTGAAATTCAAATTAAATGGTATTTTGAAGATGGACAGGAAATCAATAACGATGATGTTATCTGTGAAATATCCGGGAAGGCTCGCGATATTTTAACCGCTGAACGTACCGCCTTAAATTTTCTACAAACCTTATCAGCGACAGCAACTCAAACCTGTCAGTTTACAAAAGCCATTGACAAAACAAATTGTAAAATCCTTGATACGCGAAAAACAATTCCCGGCTTAAGACTGGCACAAAAATACGCAGTAACATGCGGTGGCGGCGTCAATCATCGAACAGGGTTATATGACATGGTGCTTATTAAAGAGAATCATATTCATGCTGCAGGTTCAATTGCAACTGCAGTCGATAAAGCACGAAATAATTTCCGGGATTTAAAAATAGAAGTCGAAGTTGAAAATATCGATGAACTACAACAGGCAATCGAATGTGAAGTTGATCGTATCTTACTCGATAACATGGATATTCCAATGCTTGAAGAAGCAGTCTTACTTACTAATAAAAAAATTGACCTCGAGGCTTCCGGTAACATTACGCTTGAGACAATTAATTCAATAGCTAAAACAGGTGTGGACTATATCTCTACTGGTGCAATAACTAAAAATATCAATGCTATTGATTTTTCTTTACGTTTTATTAAAGAATAATTAATTTTTTTATGCAGGTCGGCCTCGCCGTGCCCAACTTAGTGATATTTAATAATAGGGTATCAGGCCGACGCGGTGTTAGCATAACAACTAAAGTTATTGTATGCCCTTTCTATATAACAATTGGTTTTATTGTTTTGTTTAGCCGCAGCGTCGGTCTGATACCCTCTAATATATTTTATATGTGGGGTACTGCACTATGAGGTAGACCTACGTATTTATTTAGCGGATTCCAGCCCAGGTGAGCGAAGTTCAAACACTTTAAAATCTTTTTTTGTATAAACAACCTCACCCAACCGAACAGGTAAATGTTCCCCATTAGCACGAATCAACTTTAAGGGTTCACCTTTTGAATATGGCATACTGGTTTTAATGATCAAGTTCCATTCACCACGAACATCTTTTATCAAAATAACTTCTTTAGCCGTTGATGAATCCAGTTCATCCTGAGTTTGTACTCCCGCTGTTTCAGCATAATTAGATAACCGAACAATCGCAATTTCCACTTGTTTTGAATTCGGCCTGTTCAAGCGCCGCACAAAACCTAAAATCGGATGTTCCTTATTATCAGGCATTGTAAATGCCACTAGCATATCAATTTGAATCGGATTACTAAAATCTGTTTCCTCAGTATTAATTAACAGACCTCCTGTACTAAAGTTGGTAATTGTCCAACTTGCGGCCATATGGTTTTGTTGCTCTTCGGCTAATAAAGCTGAGGACATAGCGAGTGTATCTATAAATTGTCTTGATTTTTTTATTCGAGATTGATCGGGGGCAACAATATCCTTGAGTAACCTGTTAACCTCATGAAAACCGAAGTAAACACTTAAGCCTGAATCATCAAATGAAGCATGTCGTTTTTGTCGTCTCTCTCTGGAGGTTAATCCCATAATCATTAATTCAATAACGGGGACACGATCAACTTCTTTAATTTCGATTAATGGTCGACTAAATTTACTTTCATCAAATTCTTCAATAAATTGTTGTTTACCAATTTCCTTATGGTCTTTAACTAAAACATTATATAATCCAGTGTAGTCAAACTGGAGCAAGGGCGAAGGTAAATTATCACTACGCTTGAATACAGGAGGCATTTCATTTTTATAATCCGTAAGTAAAAAACCTGGTTTTAACTCTTTACCATTATCTGCAATAACCTTTAATCCATCTCCACTTAATAAATCCAGATAACCATCAGGAATTTGGAACATTCGGGTAGGCCATGTAGTCACATCTAACAAACCAAAGAGTTGTATCGAAAGATAAAGTTTCCTGACATTAGAGTCAGGAACACTGCCTTTTCTTAACCTGTCAGATTTTTTTCTTATCCCTATAAGACCAATCAACTTATAATTTTCATCAACCGCATTATGATGAATAAGTGAAAAAAATATTTGATTGCAATGTTGCCAGGAAACTTTGGGAAGTTTTTGGTAACGCAAAGCTCGTAAACGTTGCTCTAAACGAATAAGTTCAAGAGAACGCGCTCCGTAGTAATAAGCCAGCTTATTATTTTTTTTATACTCTTTCTTATCTGCTGAATAATATTCACGAAATAATAACTTGTAAGATATTGTTAACAGATGAATTGCATCAATACTTGCAATCAATGCATTTCTTCTCTCATTACTTTCAGGCAAGCTATTTTCTTCTTTTTGATATTTTTCGTACCAGAGTAAAACAACAGGATAAATGTAAGATGCTAATAAATCTGCATACTCTTTTCTTTGTTTAGCATTGAGTAGTACCCTGTTAATTTTTTGCAGAATATTACTCGCTTCTTTCAATAAACGAACCGGAGACTTTTTATAAGTCTCCAGAGACTGAATAATTTTACTACGCTTCAGGTCATTTTTTTCAATATTTTTAAATGGAAGAGATAAACCCGACAAGTCACCCAACACACTGGATGCTTTTTTACTCCTGGAGAGTAAGATATCATTTTTCTCTTTTTCTGTTCTGCTAAATAGGCTCATAACAAAATTGAATTTTCATTACCCTTTTATTACACAAAAAATTAATTCTACTAATTAAATGTAAGACAAAAGTACTTATAATTCAAACATGAAGATACATTCAATTCACAGGTTTTTTAGACAATACGCAATCTGTAAAATCAATACAAAAAGGGAGAAAGGATAAAAAGGTACTTAACTATTTCTAATTCGGGCAATTACTTCCAAACCAGTCAACTCTGTACCTTCAGGTAACTCCGGCAATTTATCCATATCAATCGCATCAACAGGAAAATCAGTTAATACACCCGTATCAGTATTAAAGAAATGAAAATGCCTGGAAACATTTGAATCATAAAAAACCTTGCTCGGATCAACAATAACTTCTTTCACTAAACCTTTTTTAGCAAACAAACCAAGGGTGTTGTATATCGTTGCTTTTGAAGCTGTTGAACTACTTTCATTCACCATTTTTAATATTTGCTCAGCAGATAAATGTTGTGGACGCGCAAATAAAATCTGTGCAATCTCAACCCGCTGAGTTGTTGGCGTCACGCCGGATGATTTAAGTTTGTTTACAATATCGTCGCGATTATTCATCACAGGCCTCACCATAATTACCTATTATAAAGTATAGAGTATAAACTTAGACAAAGTCTAGATTTTAGACGTACTAATAGCCAGCTTAATAAAATACACAAGTAAAATCAAATTCAAAAATAATATACTATGTGCATATAGGCTTGGTTTTCACACATTCAGGCTTAAAAGATGCACAATATTCCACAAAATAACAATAAATAAAACAGGGAAATTTCAAATTACCTCACCACAAATTAATAAACTTTCGCCACGAACAGCCGAGCTTCTCATTCTGTTTTTGTTTCTTTGCTCCGGCTTCAGCGGACTTATTTATGAGTCTATATGGACACATTATCTAAAACTAATTTTTGGTCACGCAGCGTATGCCCAAAGCCTGGTTTTAAGTATTTTTATGGGTGGCCTGGCAATTGGAGCCTATCTCGCCAGCCGAGTGTCTCCAAAAATTCAAAATCCTTTATTATTTTATGCTATTGTCGAAGCCATCATTGGTCTTTTTGCCCTGTTTTTCCATGATATTTTTATATTCAGTAATGATATTTTATTTAACCAACTCGCACCAAATATTAATTCAAACTCCCTTTTAAGCAGTTTAAAATGGTTCCTGGGTATTGTTTTAATTCTACCTCAGTCTATTTTACTGGGCACCACATTCCCCCTTATAAGCAGCGGCCTGATAAAAATCTCATCACAATTACCGGGCAAAAAAATCAGCCTGCTTTATTTTAATAACAGTTTTGGCGCTGCAATTGGTGCATTAGTAAGCGGTTTTTATCTAATACAAACATATGGATTACCTGGCACAATACTCACTGCTGGATTAATCAACATCTTTATCGCACTTACTGTAATTATAATTCTTAATAAAATATCAATCACAACAAACCATAAACCCGATGTACTTCAGGTAATAAGTGCAGATCGCTTTTATTATTTAATGCTGGGGACTGCATTTTTTACCGGGCTGGCATCTTTCTTTTATGAAATAGCCTGGATAAGAATGTTAACTCTTGTGTTAGGTGCAACCACACATGCCTTTGAACTCATGATCAGCGCATTTATTCTGGGTCTTGCATTAGGAAGCCTCTGGATTAAAAAACGCATTGACCAATTTAAATCGCCTGTAACTATATTAGCCTATGTTCAAATATTAATGGCAATATTTGCATTATTAACAATGGTATTCTACGAGAGTCTATTTGATCTTATGGAATATACTTTTAAAGTTATTAACCGGAATGCAGAAGGTTATGGGATATTTATTTTAATCAACCATTTTTTTGCCTTAATTATTATGTTACCTGCAACATTTTTTGCTGGTATGACATTGCCATTAGTAACAAACATTCTTTTTCAAAAACATCAAAATAAAAAAGTAATCGGCCATGTTTATGCCATAAACACACTTGGCTCAATCATCGGCATTATCATAGCTATGAATATATTACTTCCTCTAACAGGCACAAAAGGACTTGTAAGCCTGGGGGGGTTAGTAGATTTAACTATTGGCTTAACTTTGTTTGGTTACCTTTACTATAAAAACAATAATCCTGAACTTCGATTACAATTTATACTGGCATGTGTGTTTTCTTTCAGCATTTTTCAAATAACGTATAATTCAACTGAATTCAACCCATTAAAAATATCGTCTGGCGTTTTCCGTACCGGTATTGCAAAACTTGATGATGATACAAAAGTTTTATTTCACAAAGAAGGCAAACTTTCAACCGTTAACGTTGTTGAGACAGAAAATGGTCACGTTGTAATATCAAACAATGGCAAACCAGATGCAAGTGTCAAGCTGTATAATTCAAAAGGAGGGGTAGATGAAGTTACCATGATTTTAGCTGGGGCTTTACCCATAGCGATTAACCCTGAAATAAAATACGTTGCTAATATTGGCATGGGTTCGGGGCAAACAGTACAAACCCTGCTTTCATATAAAACTATTAAGCAAGTCGATACTATTGAAATAGAAAAAGGCGTAATTGAAGCATTACCCTTATTCGAAAAATATTCACAACTTCCACGATATGATAAACGTAGCAATATAATAATAGATGACGCTAAAACATTTTTTTCGTCATCAAAAATGAAATATGATCTTATTATCTCTGAACCGCCTAACCTGTGGGTTAGTGGTGTAGCCAGTTTATTTACAACTGAATTTTATTCCCGAATAAAGAAAAAATTAACAGCCAATGGTTTTTTCACCCAATGGATACATCTTTACGAAATAGATATAAAAACAGTTTCCAGCATCCTTAATGCATTATCCAACAACTTTAATAATTATGTTTTATATAATACCGATGATAGTAACATCCTCATCATCGCAGCAGATAATATAAATATAAATATAAATAATCTTAACAACAAATTTTTATCCGGCAAAAAAGCACAACAATTATTACAACGTATCCAGATAAATTCTATTGACGGACTTCGTGCTCGCTACATTGGTAACAAAAAATCACTCGACCCGCTATTCAGGTCATTCTCAACAAAAACTGCCAGCGATTTTTATCCTGCGCTGGCTTATGAAGCGGCTAAAAGTCTTTTCCTTAAAGATAGCGCAAAAAATTTAACATCTTTACATAATTTCCCTATTCCGATTAATCAAATTTTAATGGACTCTTATCCCGATGAAACTTTGAACACATTAAATGAATCTTTTTTCCAGAAAGCTAAAAACATCAATATAGCGAAAGCTATTCTAAAGGACTTCACTAACAGAGAACAATTTAATAATCGTATATACAATCAACAACTACAGTACTCGCTGAAACTTTTATCCAATCAACTTTTTCACTGCTCATTAAAAGATAAGAAAAATTCTGTCAATAATGACATTATTATTGATAGTGCATACATACTTGCTGCTGCAACAACATCCTATCTGGGGGAAAAAGATCTGAAAACACTTTGGCAAAAAATACAACACGCTCCCTGTTATAAAAGCATAACAGGAATAACTAAAACCTGGTTAATGTTACATAAAGAAATAGCAAACCATAATTTCAAACAAGCACTAATATTGTCTACTCGCTTGTTTAATTCTCCAGCCCATTATCGAACTACCAAATTTAAAGAATATTTATTTAGCAGCATTTTAATTTCTGCTGTTAAAACCGACAACATCAAGCTTGCTAAAAAACTTTGGCAACGTTACTCAAATGTCATTTTTAAATCAGCAAAAAATGTTCCGATGAGTTTACGTCTTTTATACGCATACCTGTATAATCAGGTATCACACTGATATAAACCAGGATCAAAAATCGTAGGCCTTTGCAAAATAATATCCGCCATTAAACGAGCTGATGCTGGTCCAAGCACAATACCATTACGAAAATGTCCTGTATTAATAAACAAACCTTTTATCTCTGGATGCTCGCATATATAAGGAACACCATTCATTGAGCCTGGGCGTAATCCGGCCCAGTGGTGCTCAACTTTATACTGACTTAGGCCAGGAATAATAGAAATAGCTTCATTTGTTAACGCTTTTTTTGCTTCAAGATTTGTCGATTTATCGAAATCGGTATATTCCAATGTACTTCCGACCAGAACCCGTCCATCTTTTCGTGGAATGACATATCGATCTTCACTCAGAACAATCTTTTTAACTAATCCGGGAATAGCTTTAAATTGAATCATTTGACCTTTTACAGGCGTTACATTTAATGATAAACCTGTATTCTGTAATAGCCTGGCACTCCATGCTCCGCCAGTTACAAGCACGTTATCAATATGAATGTCGCCTGAACTGGTTTTAACACCTGTTATCGTGTTGTTCGCAACAAGGAAATTATTAACTTCCTGCCCTTCAATAATCCTGACACCTTTTTGAATTAAGTATTCTTTGAGAACCTTTACTAACCTTGGGTTTCTAACCTGCCTGATTTCGGGCAGCCAGATGGCTTTATCTCCCTGCACACGGGAACGGGACAGGTTTTCTTCAATATCATATATCTCTTCTTTTTCAAGGACTTGCAAATTAGAATGACAGCTGTTTGCCCATTTTTGAGCCTCACTGATTTCAGTAGAATCCAGGATAAGTAAACCACTTTGCAGGAGTTCTACCTGCTGTCCGGTAACCCCCTCTATTTCCTCTATAAGCTCAGGAAAATATGCTTGCCCCCACTGAGCTAATGCGGTCACTTCATTTGCATACCGCCAGGGATAAAGAGGTGAAATAATCCCTCCTCCAGCCCATGATGACTCAAAACCAGCTTTGCCCTTATCTAGTATCGAAACCTGATAGCCAGCCAATACAAGTTCGCGCGCGGTAAGCATGCCAATTACACCACCACCAACGATTAAAATATCTGACATTCTTAACCTTAAAAGTCCCAATAAAATACTAAAATCACACTAAATTTGACCTAAATCACATAGCCAAAATATACCTGACCATTTGTCAGTAATAATATCCCGGCTATCCAAGGTGCCCCTGACTTATTTTTGCAAATGGACTATAACATTCATATGAACATACAAATAACTAAATATCATGGGTTTACATTAATAGAACTCATTGCCACGATTGCCGTAATTGCCGTAATTGCCTTATCGGCTGGCCCTGAGCTTGGTACTTTTCTTTCTCGAAACAAACTAAGCACACAAACAAATAATTTTGTTAGCAGCCTTAATCTTGCACGTTCAGAAGCTGCAAAACGTGCCATCAATATTACCGTTTGTGTCAGTAATACCGCACAAGATGATTGCGATGTAACTAATTGGGAAAATGGCTGGATTGTTTTTATTGATGTCAATGCTGATGGCGCTATCGATGCGGGAGAAACTATTCTAAACGTTAATAATGAGGTTTCAGGTAACACCACAATACGCAGTGCTGAACATGTTAGCAGCATAGTCTATCTCGGTGACGGCTCAACATCAGCAGGCACCTTTAAACTCTGTGATGCTGAAGCTGAAGAACATGCAAAAGCTATCAACATAATGAGCTCAGGTATTATTAGTATCGGTAAAGATAATGATGCAGATAAAATTGTTGATAATTACCAAGGAAACAGTATCACATGCCCTTAATCAAAAAAAACAGGTTATCGAGTATATCAAGCAAATCTTCAGGCTTCACATTGCTTGAAGTCATGGTTGCTATGGTTATTTTTTCAATTGGTTTACTTGGTTTGGCGGGTCTTCAGGCACAAAGCGTTCAGTTCAGTCACAGCGCATATTTAAGAAGCCAGGCCACATTTTATGCATACGATATTCTCGAAAAAATGAGAGCAAATAGAGCGGTTGCATTAACAGGCAGTTACAATGTCTCATTTTCCAGTACTGGAACAGACGGTGGTTGCTATGCGAACACAGGAAACTGTAATGCTGCAACTATGGCATTACATGATGTCTTCGACTGGAAACAGTTACTCGCAACCTTACCCGATGGGGAAGGTTCGGTAACATCTGCCACTGTTGGTACAACTACTACTTATACTATTATTGTTATATGGACTGATCGAAGCGCTTCAGGTGGAACGGAATCTATTACTGTAAGGTCTGAAACATGAAATCATTAAACTCAAAACAAAAACACAACAAAGGTTTTACTCTTGTTGAAGTAATGATCTCAATGGTTATTTCTTTAATATTATTACTCGGTGTCTCACAAATATTTACCAGTAACAAGCGTTCACAAAACATCGCGGGTGGTTTAGCCCGAGTACAGGAAAACGCCCGCTTCGCCCTGAAAAAAATCAGCGCAGATATGCGTCGCGCCGGTTATGTCGGTTGTGCAGGAACTGACCAATTAAAAAATCATCTGGAGACAACCAATCCAAATTATGATCCCGATTTATTTGATTTCACTAGAGCAACAGCAGGCTGGGAATATACAGCAGGACAAGCTACCAGCGCCACCCAACCAGGAGAAACTTACAGTATCTCAAGTGATTCACCTGCTCCCGTAGCAGATGCGAATGACTGGCAAAATAATAATACCACCGGTTTACCTACTACACTAGAAGGCAAAGTTGTCCCTGGCTCTGATGTTATTGTAATGAAATGGACCGGTGATAACTTATTTAATATCGAACTTTCAGGTAATGTTCTTACGAATACACCAGTAATAACCACAAAAGCAGACCATGGCATTACCGATGGAACAATACTGATTATTAGCGACTGTTCAGGCGGTGATGTTTTTCAACAAGTGAGTAACGGAAACAGCAAGAGCCTTAACAGCGCTAAAGCATCAGGTGCCATTGTTCCGGGTAATAAAACACCCGCGGGTGATGTATGGGGGCACAGTTATGGAAATGGAGCAAACATAAGTTATTTTCTTAGCCGTGCCTACTACATTGGTCAGGGGGTTAGTGGTGAACCCTCTCTCTATAGTATTACTTACGATCAAGCCGCGACGGCACAAAACATTGAGGAAATTGCCGAGGGTGTTGAAAATATGCAAGTTCTTTATGGTGTAGCGGCTTCCCTTCTTGCCCCTAATGATAAGCTACCCATAAAATATGTTACCGCTCAACAAGTCACCAATCACAGTTTAGTTGTCAGCTTAAAGATTGGCATTATTGTTCGATCACCTAACGAAGTAAAAAGTGCTGACAAAAGTTCCGATTTAAACCTTCTAGGTACAACAATTACGACTCCTACTGATAGAAACCTCCGTTATGTTTTTACTACCACGGTAAAACTTCGAAATAAAGGAGTGAAGTAAATGCCATGCACAGTTAAACAATTTAATAAAAATTTGCCGCAACAACAACAAGGCGCAGTGCTTATTGTCGGCCTGATTATGCTGTTTGTTATGACATTAATTTCAGTGTCATCAATGTCGAGCAGTTCTTTAGAAGAACGCATGTCTGCAAACTACAAAGATCGTCAAGTCGCTTTTCAGGCAGCAGAAGCGGCATTACGTCAAGGTGAGCGGATAACAGCCAGTAATACATTAAAAACAGCATACACTACGACCTGCACTAACGGTTTATGCCTTGCTGATTGGAAAGATCCAACAGCATATCCCGAGTACTGGACTGATGACACAATCTGGAGCACTGCCGGAAAACATATTACTTACACGGTAGACGGAACTGCAACAGCCGCAAAAATAATTATTGAATACATGGGCTGCAAACGCACAAGTCCAAATAGTAACGGCGGCAACTGTTCGCTTACTGACCCGTTTATTTTCAGAGTTACTGCGCTGGGTTATGGACAATCAGCAAATGCAAAAGTTATGTTGCAATCAACATTTATTAATCCATAGATAGGGTATTTAATAAAGTACTTCCTGGAGATTTACCATGAACACTAAATTTAATTTAACAATTCTCAAAACATCCTCTTTAGCGATAATGTTATTGAGCAGTCTTTTTTCCGGCTCAGTTGCTTATGCTGTATCTACTGATTATAAATCAATCCCGGCATCCATCCTGACACCGGATGCTCGTCCAATTGTAATGTTAACCATGACAAATGATCATCAGCTTTTTTACAAAGCATATACTGATTTTGATGACATCATTAAAGCAGATGGTACCGTTGGTACCGATGGTACGATAGAAACAACATATACAGACGTTTTTAATTATTACGGTTATTTTGATTCAAAAAAATGTTACGCCTATAGTGTATTAAGTGGTCGCTTTAATCCCGTAGCTGATGCTGCGGGAACAAATGATCACAACTGTAGCGGTGTAGCAGCAGCAAGATGGAACGGTAACTTTTTGAACTGGTTAACCATGTCACGTATGGATATTGTAAGAAAAGTTTTACATGGTGGTAAACGCTCAACCGATAGCGCAACCGAAACTGTTCTTGAACGAGCCTATATTCCAAATGATAATCATGCCTGGGCTAAATTTTACCCCGCTGCAGATATAAATGATTACACCCCTTATAGCTCAGCTGATGATGCAACAGGTCTGACTTTTTGTAATGTAACGCCCTATGATGGTGTTAATGAATATTCTCAAGGCACAACCAGCACCCCTCGTTTACGTATTGCTAAAGGCAAGTGGGACAACTGGGCTGCCCAGGAACGTATCCAATGTTTTTGGGATGGTGAAGCACCTTTAAACCGAACAAATGCCGACACTCCCAATCTGGCGACCGAAGGTTTAGCCGATTTAACAGTCCGGGTTAAAGTTTGTGATTCAGCGTTACTTGGTAGTGAAACATGTAGACAATACGGTGCGGTTTATAAGCCATCCGGCTTACTGCAAAAATATGCTGAAATTGGTGCCATTGATTTTGGTTTAATAACCGGAAGTTACGAAAAAGGTAAAAGTGGTGGCGTTTTAAGAAAAAACATCTCACCTATCATTAACCTGGATAATCTTGATACCAGCATTGATGAAATAGATACAACCACAGGTCAATTCACCGCGGTCAACGGCATTATCAGTACCTTAAATAAACTGCGTATCTCACGTTATTCCTATAACGATAATGGTTATGGTGCAGCATCAGTCGATGATTGCCCCTATGGACAAAATACCTGGAATAACGGTGAATGTGCCAACTGGGGTAACCCGATGGGTGAAATATACCTGGAAGCCTTACGCTATCTCTCTGGTGCAGCGGCTGCTCACTCTGATTTCGCCGCTCCCAATGATGCGACCTGGTTACCCGGTATAGCTACAAGTGTTACATGGCGTGATCCTTATGGCTCTGCCCAAGCAGCACCTGCCGGTGGTGGTTACCCCGCATGTGCAAAACCCAATATTATTAATTTTTCCACTGGTGTATTAGGGTTTGATCATGATGAATATAGTGGTCAAAGTGACGTCGGTGGTACGTTGAATGTAAACACAGAAACAAACACGGTTGGTGCAACAGAGCTTAACGCTGCGAACACTTATTATGTCGGTAATACTAATTCTGTAGGTTCTGCAGGTGACACTTGTAGTGCCCAGGCTATTGCGGGCAATAACTTAAGCATTGTAACGGGGTTATGCCCGGAAGCGGCAGGTTTGCAAGGTTCATTTAAAATTGCAGGGCTGGCTTATTATGCGCATGGCACTGATTTGCGCAGCGGTGTGGATGGTAACCAAACCGTCGATACCTATTCCATAGCTTTAGCCCCTCCTATACCGGATATAAAAGTTAATGTAGGGGGGAATACCGTACGAATCATTCCTGTCGGCCGTAACTGGCGAAATAATAATGCGATGGTGTTAGTCAACTTTCAAATTATTAGCCAAACGGCTACCTCGGGTGAGTTTTTCATGAATTATGAAAATGCGCCTGCAGGCGCAGATCATGACTCGGACTTTAAAGGCTATCTTAGCTATGTTGTCTCTGGTAATGATATTTCAATTACTGCACATAATACCGGCTCATCAGCGGGTTCAACAATGCACATGGGTTACATTATTGATGGCGTAACTGATCCTGGTGTACATTATGTCGCTTCAAATAAAAATGTGACTCTCACTAATAGTACTGGTGGTGGTTCATACACTGTAACCAAAGCAGCAATTGACACTGCCTGTGGTGCTTTGACTTTACCAGCAAGCGGCTCTTTAGATCGTTGTACAACAAATATTGCAGGTGGCGTTAATCGTGATTTAAGAGGTGCACGCACACATACCGCTGGTGCCAGTAGCACCGTGTTACTAAAAAGCCCACTTTGGTATGCTGCTAAATGGGGTAACTTCGAAGATCTTAATAGCGACAATATTCCGGGAACTACCGACGAATGGGATACTAAAAATAACCTCACGGGTGCCTTTATTCCAGATGGTGTGCCCGATAATTATTTTCTGGTCACCAATCCTGCCATTCTGGAAACACAACTTGAATCAGCATTGAGCGATATCCTGCAGCGTATTTCATCGGGTTCTGCTGCTGCCGTTATTGCAGACTCTTTAACAACGGCTGGCTCGTTATATCAAGCCCTTTATCAACCTACCCTGATTCTGGATGGTAAAAAAATCACCTGGGCTGGACAAGTTCATGCCATTTTAATTGATAAATACTCCAACCTGCGTGAAGACACCAATGGCAACAAAACCCTGGATACTAATGATAAATATATTAAGGTTAAATATAGTCCCGATCAAAAACGAACCCAGATATGGTATTGCACACCTGGCGGATCACCATTAGGAACAACAAAAACGTGTCCTACTACTGACCGCAAAGAAATTTCTGAGCTAAAACCTCTTTGGAATGCTCGTGATGAATTGGCTATATTTTCTGCAACAGATACTCGTCTGGTAACTCAGCGTACATATGCCACCCCGTTTTCTGATTCTGGCAACGGAGGCCGATACATTTTTACCTGGCAAGACAATAATGGTGACAATGTTCTGGACAGTGGAGAAACTGTCGACTTCACCGAGAGTAATTTTCCTGCTAGCAAAGCCGGCTTACTTGGCGTTACATCAGCAACAGCAGCAACAGAACCAGCCAAAATCGTTAATTTTATTCGTGGCTATGAGAATCCATCGGTAACAGGTTATCGTTCACGTACCATTGATTATGACAATGACAATGTTGATGAAGTATGGCGCCTGGGTGATATTGTTCACTCCTCACCCGTAACTGCCGGTCCACCTGACGGAGTGGATTATGCAGGTGAAAAAATTTCCTGGAATGATAATGGTGATGCAACTTATTTAGCCTTTAAGAACCAGTATAAAAATCGTCGAACTATGCTTTATTTAGGCGCTAACGATGGCTTGATACATGCGTTTAATGCAGGCTTTTACAAGAGCAGTACACAACAATATTGTTTAGATAATGCTTGCCTGAATGATTCAACGGTTTCACATACTCTCGGTGCCGAGATATGGGCTTACGCACCAAGAAACCTGTTGCCACAATTAAAATTCCTGACTGAAGAAGATTACCCGCATGTTTATTACATGGATGGAGAACCACAGATATTTGATGTCAACATTTTTCCTGATGACGCAGTTCATCCTCAAGGTTGGGGAACAATTTTAGTCGTTGGCATGCGTTTGGGTGGTGGTGCACATAACCCCATTACTGTTGACGTTGATAACACCGGTACCACAACATTTGAAACCAACTCAGCGTATGTCATTCTTGATGTAACTGATCCTGAATCCCCCCCTACACTATTAGGTGAGTTTACCCACGCTGATCTTGGTTTCACTACAAGTACCCCAACACTGACGGTAAAAAGAGCTCCAAGTGCAAGCGGTAACTGGAATGTTGGCGCTACCTCAATTAATGACTGGGGGCTGGTGTTTGGTTCAGGTCCAAATCAACTTGATACTGGCTTAAGCACTCAAAATGCCAAGTTATTCTTTGTAAAACTGGAATTAAGTAGTGGCGTGCTTGATTTAAGCGCATCAAACCAGTTTATTATTGATACGACTATCACTAATAGTTTTATTGGTGACCCGATGGCAAAAAACTGGAGTGGTGACTTTAAGTTTGACGCGGTGTACTTTGGTGTCGCCGGTGGAACAGAACTTATCCCTACCGGTCGCTTAATGCGCGTTGCTCTAAATGGAGACAACTCCGCTAGCTGGAGTTTGTCAACCATGATCAATCCAGCACAGCCTTTTTTAAATGCTCCTCTGGCAAAAATACATACTGATGGTGAATGGTGGGTTTATGCAGGTACGGGTCGATTATTTAGCAATATTGATAACCTTTCAGTCAGACAGCAGTCTTTTTATGGTTTAAAAGAAACACCTGACTCAACATATGTAACCAGCCCGTCAAACAAGCTGTTTAGTACAAACACAGCCGCTACCAACCATATACAAAATTCAACGGGTGTCATTGTGAACCCTGACGAGTCACTTGTGATTCCTGCTGGTTTAAGCAGTGAATATTCAGGTGTTACTAATTTCACTGAACTCAAGACCCATATGGCAGGCAAAGCAGGCTGGTACCGTAACTTTGACATACCGCTTTATGCTGAAAGAGATTTAGCTCGGGCAACATACTTTTCTGGACTTATCGTATATCCGGGTTATACCCCGAATTTCGATACCTGCACTTCGGAAGGTTATAGTAGCTTCTACTATATTTATGAAAAAACAGGTACCAATTATATTAATTGGCCAACAAAAAGTGGAACGTTTTTTGGTATAACATCCGAAGTCAGCGTAATAAAAGATATAGACGGTAATTACAAAATATTTAACACCACAACTACCGGTGAAGTTGTCGAAGAAGACCCAGATCCTGATTGTCTTCCTAATGAGCCATGTAGTGGTAATCCTCCTAGTGACGGTTCAACCGGACGACAATCATGGCGTGAGATTATTTTGTATTAAAACAGGATAGGTAAAATATTTATGAAATTCAATGCTAAACATAGCAGTGGCTTCTCACTTATAGAAATCATGGTAACTATAGCGATCATAGGCATACTCACAACAGTTGCGAGTAGAGCCTATGATTCTCAAAAACGAAAAGGCTATAGAATGGATGCAATTAGTGCAGTCTCTTTGCTTGCACAAAGAGAGGAAAATTGGCATTCAAAGAATGGTGCCTATACCAACACTATTACTGATGTGGGTTCAGCCATATCAAAAGAAAAAAAGTATAATTTAAGCCTGAGTAATATTGGAAGTGACACATATACAATAACTGCTGAAGCAACAGGTAGCCAATTAGAGGATAAAGATTGTCGTAAATTTATCCTCGAACATACAGGGAGAAAAACAGCAGAAAAAGATGATACATCAGCCAATACAAAATGTTGGCCTAAATAAACGTTGATAGCTAAAAGTAAAAAAGCCCCAATCGGGGCTTTTTTTATATTTATTGAAGATCTTTGGGTAAGGAAAAAACAATATTTTCTTCCTTGCCATCCTGGTTAGTAACCGCGGTTACACCCCACTCCCGAAGTTTAGCGATCACATTCTCAACCAGTTCTGCCGGAGCTGAAGCTCCCGCGGTCAAGCCAATTTTTTCTTTCCCTTGTAACCAGCCCTGGTTAATTTCAGTTTCGTTATCAATTAAATATGCTTCAGTGCCAATACGTTCGGCAACCTCTTTTAACCGGTTGGAATTTGAACTATTCGGAGAACCCACTACTAAAACGAGATCAGTTTCCTGAGCCAGTTTTTTAACCGCATCCTGACGGTTCTGTGTGGCGTAACAAATATCATCTTTTTTAGGGCCCTGGATATTTGGAAAACGTTTTCGTAACTGAGCAATGACACTTGTCGTATCATCCATCGATAAAGTTGTTTGAGTAACATAAGAAAGATGTTCAGGATTATTAATAACCAGGTCATTTACGTCATCAACATCTTCAACCAGGTACATATGGCCACCCAGACTGGTATCAAACTGCCCCATAGTACCTTCAACTTCCGGATGCCCGACATGGCCTATCAAAATACATTCATGTCCTGCCTTGCTATAACGGCTGACTTCCATGTGTACTTTTGTTACCAAAGGACAGGTTGCATCAAAAACTTTTAAACTGCGTCGCTTTGCTTCTTCACGCACTGCTTTTGAAACACCATGAGCACTAAAAATAACCGTTGCATCATCAGGAATTTCATCGAGCTCTTCTACAAACACCGCACCTTTATTACGTAATTCGTCGACCACAAATTTATTATGTACAACTTCATGTTTTACATAAATTGGCGCACCAAATAATTCCAGGGCACGATCTACAATGTCAATCGCACGATCTACACCAGCACAGAAACCACGGGGGTTCGCTAAAATAACGTTTTTTGGATCAGACATATTAATGTTGTGCCGTTTTAATCTCAACAATTTCCACACTAAAGACAACTTCATGTCCTGCGAGTGGGTGGTTAAAATCTACCTTAACTTCCTCACCTTTTATTTCCATAATTGCACCGGGGACTTCTTCACCTGAAGGAGTACTAAATCCAATAATCATCCCTTCTTCAATTTTTAAATCATCAGAAAATTCACTACTCGGTAAAGTATGAATGTTTTCATCTTCAGGAAAACCAAAAGTATCACGGGGCTCAATGGACAAGCTTTGTTTGTCACCAACTTTAAGGCCGTATAAAACCATTTCCAAACCTTCAATCAACGAACCATCACCCATGGTGAAAACCATTGGTTCGCCGTCAACAGAAGCATCGGCAATCGTGCCGTCTTCAAGTGCTAAAGTGAAATGCATCGTCACTTCACAACCTGCACCAATTGTTAAAACTTCTACATCACCCATATTATTTAATATCCTGTTATACATATCTTTGTAGGTTGGACTTCAGTCCAATGCGGTGCTAATTCGATTTTACATCTAACCGCTATAACCGATGCTTTTATCAGACTAAAGTCTGACCTACATAAATCAAACCCCAGATCCTTCTGATTTATTTTGTCGTTCAGCACGGTACTCACGAACACTATCAATAATAATCATCGCGACACCGATACTAATAGCAGAGTCAGCGATATTAAATGCGGGCCAGTACCATTGCTGGTAATACACCTCAATAAAGTCAACAACATAACCTAACCAGATTCGGTCAATCACATTACCAATCGCGCCACCTAATATGAGTGCGAGTGCAATCGCCTGCCATTTTTCGTGTTGCTCTAATCGTTTAATCCAAAAGACTATAAATGCACTCACAACGATGGCTATCACAGCAAAAAACCAACGTTGCCAACCACCTGCATCATGTAAAAAACTAAATGCAGCGCCGGGGTTATGCATTAATGTCCAGTTAAACATAGGCATAACTGCAATCGGTTGATACATTTCCAATGAAGTACTGGCAATATATTTTGTTAGTTGATCAAGAATAACAACAACAACGGCTAACCATATCCATTTTAACATTTAAAATATTTTCCGTTCTTAAATATGTATAAAAATCATTTGTTATAGATAGTGAATATTAAAACGAATTCACACCGCGTCGGCTTGAATACCCTCTAAATATTTTCTTGTAGGGCACTATGAGTCCGACCTACATAAATCAAAACCATCTACAACACTTTGTAGATCGGCTTTCAAGCCGACGCGGTATCAATTTAGTGAGAAAAAATTATGCATGCAATCGTTCTTCGCCTTTGCCATCTATGTTTTCAATGCAACGACCACATAACTCAGGATGCTTATCACTCTTACCAACATCTTCACGATGATGCCAGCAGCGAGTACATTTCTCATATGCTGAAGCTGATACTGCAACCCAGATTTCATCATCAGTTGACAGTTTGTAATGTTTGGCTTCAACAGGAGGCTCACCGGCAAGGTATAGTTTTGCATCAGATGTAATAAAGACAAAACGTAACTCATCTTCTAATGTATTTAACACATCATAAATTTCACGACCGCAATAGACTTCCACTTCCGCAGCAAGTCCAGAACCTATTTCACCTGCGACACGTAATGCTTCGAGTTCTTTATTGACACTTTCACGTACTTCTGTGATTTGTTTCCAGAAAGATAAAGATTCTTCAGCTGCTTTATCATCACTGTACATTTTGGGTAAGCCATACCATTTGTTCAATAAAACAGATTCATTACGTTCACCCGGCATAAATGCCCAAAGTTCATCGGCAGTAAAACTACAAATCGGTGCTAACCAACGCACCATAGATTCAAGGATATGGTAAATCGCAGTTTGGCATGAACGGCGTGCAACACTGTTTTCCTGTGTAGTGTATTGACGATCTTTAATAATATCGAGATAAAAGCTACCCATCTCACCAGCACAGAAATTATGTATATATTGATATATTTGATGAAATTCATACGTTGCATAAGTATCAACTATTTTAGTTTGTAACTGCCTGGTTGTTTCAACTGCCCATTTATCCAATGACAACATTTGATCCGCTGGAAGCATAGCTTTTTCAGGATCAAAGCCATCCAGGTTAGATAAAAGAAAACGCATCGTATTACGAATACGACGATAGGCATCCGCAGTTCGTTTTACAATTTCATCTGATACCGTCATTTCACTACTGTAATCAGTTGAAGCAATCCATAAACGTAAAATATCTGCGCCTAAGTTCTTAATGATTTTTTGTGGCGCAACAACATTACCTTTTGACTTGGACATTTTCTGCCCTTTTGCATCAACGGCAAAACCATGAGTCAACACTGATTTATACGGTGGCTTACCATACATCGCTATTGATGTTTTTAATGATGACTGAAACCAGCCTCGATGTTGATCTGAACCTTCAAGATATAAATCTGCAACAGGATAGTCACTCAACCCTTCACGCATATTTAAAACAACATTATGCGATACACCGGAATCAAACCAGACATCAAGAATGTCTTGTGCTTTTTCATAACTATCCGCTTCATCACCAAGGTATGATTCGATATCTGATTCAAACCAGACATTAACCCCGTTCTCTTCAATTTGAGCCGCTACTTTTTCCAACAAGGCATCGGTGTCTGGATGTAACTTGCCTGTTTTTTTATTTACAAACAAAGGAATCGGCACCCCCCAACTACGTTGACGTGAAATACACCAGTCCGGACTGTTCTCAACCATACTGATGATGCGAGCTTCACCCCAAGTGGGTATCCATTTGGTTTCTTTAATCGCGGCTATACAATCTTTGCGTAAATTATTTTGTTCCATACTAATAAACCACTGCGGCGTCGCACGGAAAATAATCGGGCTCTTATGACGCCAGCAATGTGGATAGCTATGCAGAACTTTCTCTTCATGCACAAGTTTGCTTTTTGCTTTTAATACATCGAGCACACTGTCGTTCGCTTTAAAAACATGTTGCCCTGCAAACAAAGGGGTGCCTTCAAGAAACTTACCATTGGTATCAACCGGGTTATCCACTTTTAAATTATATTTTTGACCAACAACATAATCTTCTTGTCCGTGTCCTGGAGCAGTATGTACTGCACCTGTACCTGCATCCAGGGTGACATGATCGCCAAGAATAATCGGCACTTCACGTTCATAAAACGGGTGATGTACTTTTAAATTTTCAAGATCAGAACCTTTACAATAAGCGACAACTTTGTAATCTACAACATCATAACGCGCCATCACATCACTGAGTAAATCCTGTGCAATAATCAAACGTTCAGGCACATGCGCACCCACACCATCACACTGCACAACGGCATATTCAAATTCCGGATTAACCGCAACCGCCTGGTTAGCCGGTAATGTCCAGGGGGTTGTTGTCCAGATAACAATAGAGACAGGACCACTGCCTTCGGCTCCCTCAACATTACTGCAACGCGCCATAAGTGCGGTTTCATTTAAAATTTCAAAACGCACATCAATCGCAGGTGACGTTTTATCTTCATATTCCACTTCGGCTTCAGCCAAAGATGAACCACAATCAACACACCAATGCACAGGTTTTGAACCTTTATGCAAGTGACCATTTTTTATTATTTGACCAAGCGAACGAACAATGCCGGCTTCAAATTTATAATCCATAGTGAGGTATGGGTTTTCCCACTCACCTAAAATGCCTAAACGTTTAAAATCTTCACGCTGACCATCTACTTGTTTAGCCGCATATTCACGACAGGCATCCCGAAACTCACTGTGTGAAATTTTAACACCCGCTTTACCTTTCTTTTTCTCAACCATGAGTTCAATTGGTAAACCGTGGCAATCCCAGCCAGGAATATAAGGCGCATCAAAACCACTTAAAGTTTTAGATTTAATAATAATGTCTTTTAAAACTTTATTTACCGCGTGACCAATATGAATATCGCCATTTGCATAGGGAGGACCATCGTGCAACATGAACAAAGGACGGTTTTCTTCTTTGCAAAGAGTACGAGTTTTTCCGTATAAATCCATCTCGTACCAGTTTTTCAAAAAACCGGGTTCACGTTGCGCAAGGTTTCCTTTCATCGGAAATTTAGTTTGCGGTAAATTTAATGTATCTTTATAGTCAGCCACGATTGTTTTTTCTTTAAGTTATAAATTTTTAATTAACATGTCTTTTCGAGTGAAACGAAGCAATCTTCCGGAGATTGCCGCGCGTTGCTCGCAATGACAGGTCGTTTTCATGCAGCAAAATATGCCTGCGCCTGCTCAACATCCTGTTGTATTTGTTTTATTAACTCGTCCAGCGAATCAAATTTTTCTTCATCACGAAGTTTTTTTAAAAAACTGACCTGAATATGTCTTCCATAAATATCCTGATTGAAGTCTAGTAAAAAAACTTCCAATAATGCTTTTGTTTCATTTACTGTTGGTCTTGTTCCAACACTTGCTACACCTTGCAAGGGCTCGTCATCCAGTCCGAAAATTTCGACAACAAAAATACCTTGTAACGGTGAAGCATGTCGATGCAAATGTATATTTGCTGTCGGAAAACCTAACTCACGTCCCAGTTTTTCACCATGAGCAACGCGACCACTCATTCGATAACGTCGACCTAATAATTTTTCAGCCGTGCCCATGTTACCTTTTTCCAGGGCTTTTCTAATTCTTGTGCTGCTTACTCGCTCGGCATCAATTTCAAATGTGTGCATACTAACAACCTGAAAACCGTATTTTTTGCCTGCTTCAACCAGCATAGCAAACGTGCCGCTTCTATTCAGGCCAAAACGAAAATCGTCACCGACAACAAGATATTTTACACCAAGCTTGTTAACCAGTATCTGTTCAATAAAGTCCTGAGCGGTTAAATTTGCTAATTTATCATTAAATGACAAACAGCATACCCGATCGACTGAATAACGCTGCAATGCCAGCATTTTCTCACGAAAACGGGTTAAGCGAGCGGGCACTTTATCTGGAATAAAATATTCCATCGGTTGCGGCTCAAAAGTGATTAACACTGTAGGCAAACAGAGTTCTGCAGCTTTTTCTGCCAGCTGACCTAATACCGCCTGATGCCCAAGGTGCACACCATCAAAATTTCCGATCGTCGCAACACAGCCATGATGATTTGAGCGAATATTCTGTAAGCCACGAATCAGTTCCATAATACTCGTTCGTTTTTTCAAAAAGAGCGAAAGTATATCAAAAACAAAAGGATAACTTAATCTAACTTTATATATTGTCTTTAAAAATACTCGTCAGAGCCTGCCTCGTGTAACGCTTTGGGTCTTCCCGCTTTTTGTAGGTTGGAGCTGAGCTTGCGAAGCCCAACCTGCATAATATTACCGGAATGACGGAGTTGATTTAACTTTGCTTTGGCCGCATCAACTGTGAAAATCGCACACCCGTTATCCATAAAACAGCAAAATAACTCACCGCTCCCAATGGAATAATCCAACATAACTGTAATATTCGCTGACTCACAGATGCTTTAATCCAAAATGAAAGATCACCTGAAGCAATAAATATTAGCCCGCCCATAACAACTACAGCCAAAAAGGTTTGCGCAAATAACTTTTTCCAACCTGCTTGTGGTGAATACACTCCAGCCTTTTTCAGGCCAAATAATAACAAACCAGCATTAATAAAAGCGGAAATCGTCGTTGCCAGTGCTAAACCTGCATGGGGAGCCGGCCAGCCTAATTTCAGCATTGGAACGACAAAAGCGATGTTCATCAGCATGTTTGCAACCATCGCTATGAGCCCAACCTTTACCGGTGTTTTAGTGTCCTGGCGGGCAAAGTAGCCTGGAGCCAGGACTTTTACCAGGATAAAGCCAAGTAATCCCCCGCTATAAACTAAAAGACTAATCGATGCCATTTCGACATCTAACGGTTTAAAGTCGCCATAAAGAAACAATGTACTCAGTATTGGGCCAGACAATACCGCCAATGCCACTGCAGCAGGCAAAGCTATAACCAGCACCCAACGCAGAGCCCAATCCAACATGTGTGAAAAAGCCATGGGATCACCCGCTGCATGTTTTTGCGATAAATTTGGCAAAATCACGGTTGCCAGTGCAACACCAAATATTCCCAACGGCAATTCCACCATGCGGTCAGATAAATATAACCAGGTCACACTGCCGCTCACCAAAAATGAGGCAATAACCGTGTCCAACAACAGGTTAATTTGCATCACCGACGAGCCAAAAATACCCGGAATCATAAGTTTTAAAATACGACGTACACCACTATTTTTCCAGCCCCAGCGCGGCCAGCGCAATAAACCCAGTTTCAAAATAAAAGGAATTTGGAAAGCCAGTTGTGCCACCCCCGCAATGAAAACTCCCCATGCCAGGGCCATAATGGGTACATCCATCAATGGAGCCAGCCAGATTGTCGCAGTAATTAAGCTCAAATTGAGTAAAACAGGGGTAAATGCCGGTACCGCAAATCGGCCGTAAGTATTTAATATTCCTGCAGATAATGCCGTTAAGGACATAAACAATATATAGGGAAAAGTGATACGTAGCATATCAGTGGTTAAACTAAATTTTTCTGGCTGATCAATGAATCCAGGAGCAAAAATCATCACTATAAAAGGTGTAGCAGTAGCACCAATCACCGATAGAATAAACAAAACTCCCGCAAGCGTACCCAACGTATTGCGCACCAGGTCTGATACCGCCTCATCACCCTCATCATTTTTTACGCCAGTCAGAACGGGTACAAATGCCTGAGAAAAGGCTCCTTCAGCAAACAATCGACGCAAGAAATTAGGGATTTTAAAGGCCACCAAAAAGGCATCTGTACCTGCACCTGCACCAAAATAACGTGTAAAAACCATATCGCGTAGCAATCCAAAGACTCGCGATACCATAGTCATGCTGCTAACGACTGCTGTTGATCTAAATAATCCCATTGAAACTCGGTATTTGAATGTAATAAATGCTAATTAATCAGGTAAGCTACTGTTTTTACTTGATTTGTTAGCAGGATAACACGTCAAATAGTTTCTACCCAGTAGCAATTAAATTACTTATATTTAGCTAACATTAGCATTGACAAACAGGGCCAGAATCGCCAAAATACGCGGCTTTCCAGTATCAGATTTGAGTCAGGAGACTTACTTTGGCTAATACAGCGCAATCAAAAAAACGGGCCCGTCAGGCGGAAACTCATCGTCAACGCAATGCGAGCTATCGTGCAATGTTCCGTACTGCTCTTAAAAAAGTATTGGCTGCAATCACTGCCGGCAATAAAGATGAAGCAACAACAGCTTTTAAAGCTGCTGTATCTGTTATCGATAAGACCAGTAATAAAGGCTTAATTCACAAGAATAAAGCAGCACGTTATAAAAGTCGTTTGAACACACGTGTTCACGCAATGTAATTTTTAACGCACTAGTGCGTTAACTAAAAAAGCCGCTTCATATTGAAGCGGCTTTTTTATTTTCAATGTTTTTATAGGCTCCAGTTTAGTAGCACGAATGAAAGCCGACCTACGTAAATCAAAATCCAACACTTGAAGCTCGCGCATTCAGGCCGACAAAAGCTACGCGATACAGACGATACTTAGTAATACGCATAAAGTCTGATTTACGAAAATCACCGAAATTCAGACTAAAACTAAATTATCCCGATGAATTAATTCTGCATCATCAATATAACCCAGGATTGATTCTATATCTTTACTCGCTTTACCTTTTATTTTCTCAATATCTTTAGCATTATAATTAACTAAACCGCGAGCTATTTCTTTTCCATTACTTGTAACACAACTAACTATTTCACCACGACTAAAAACACCTTGTACCTCACTAACACCCACGGCTAGTAAACTGCTACCTGATTCACAAAGTTTTCTAACAGCACCATCATCTAAAATTAATTTTCCTTTAATTTGTAAATGACCGGCTAACCATTGCTTACGCGCTGTAACAAGGGTCTCTTCTGCATAAAGTAAAGTACCTAACTCTTCACCAGCAAATATTTTTTGAATAATATTTTTTTCATTACCTGTTGCAATTAATGTTGAGGTGCCCGAGCGCGCAGCGAGTTTTGCAGCACTGACTTTTGTTGCCATACCTCCTCGACCAAATGTACCAGCACCACCTTCTGCCATTGCGGCTAATGAATTATCATCAGCAGAAGCTTCAGAAATTAATTTGGCATCATCATGTTCACGCGGATTACGATCAAACAATCCATTTTGATCAGTAAGAATTAATAAATAATCTGCCTCGATTAAATTTGCGACTAATGCAGCCAACGTATCATTATCACCAAAACGAATCTCGTCTGTAACAACCGTATCGTTTTCATTAATGATTGGTACAACACCAAGAGAAAGTAAGCTGCGCACAGTGTTGCGCGCATTTAAATAACGTTGGCGATTTGACAGATCATCATGTGTTAAAAGGATTTGTGCAGTGTGTAAATTATATTTTTGGAATTCGGATTCATAAGATTGAATTAATCCCATCTGACCAACAGCTGCTGCCGCTTGTAGCTCATGCAAAGATTCAGGGCGTTTAGTTAAACCTAAACGACACATACCTTCAGCAACTGCACCAGAAGAGACTAAAACAACTTCAACACCGTTTTTACGCAGGTTAGATATTTGTTCAACCCACGTAGCAATCCCTGTCATATTTAAACCGGCACCATCATTAGTTAACAATGCACTACCGATTTTTATGACGCAGCGTTTACTTTTTTTTATGTGCTGTCGTTTACTCATAAGAAATATTTTTATTTATTATTCTTTTGCTTCGTTTTTATTTTCATCTTCTGCTAATGCGAGTTCTTTTTGTTCTTCAACATAATCCATTATTTGGAAACACAAATCTTGCGTACCTTTTTTGCTGATTGCAGAAAGTTTAAATACTTTACCTTTCCAATCCAGGCGTTTAATTAAATCATCGCAAACTTGTTCTTGCTCATCTTCTGGCAATAAATCAATTTTATTAATCACTAACCAACGTTCATAGTCTGCAAGATCCGGACTAAAGCGTACCATCTCTTTTTCAATAATACGTATTGCCTCTAAAGGATCTTCATTTTCATCGGGTGGTGCAACATCAACAAGATGCAATAACAAACGAGTACGTGAAACATGCTTTAAAAACTGTATTCCTAAACCTGCACCCTCTGCTGCGCCTTCAATAATACCTGGGATGTCGGCCATAACAAAACTACGACTAACATCAACACTCACTACACCTAAATTTGGATGCAGCGTGGTAAATGGATAGTTCGCCACTTTAGGACGCGCGCCAGAAACGGAACTGATTAAGGTTGATTTACCGGCATTCGGTAATCCCAACAAACCAACATCGGCAAGCACTTTCATTTCCATTCTTAATGTCCGCGCTTCACCCGGTGTCCCTGGTTTTGCCTGGCGTGGTGCGCGGTTGGTACTGCTTTTATAACGAACATTACCTATGCCATGAAAACCACCTTGCGCAACACACAAGATTTGATCGGCCTTAGTTACATCACCAATTTCTTCTTCCGTATCTTCATCATAAACAACAGTACCAAGAGGGACTTTAATATAAAGATCATCACCACTTTTTCCCGTCATTCGGCGACGAGCACCTGGCCCACCATTTTCGGCTTTATAACGACGTGAATAGCGAAAGTCGACTAAAGTATTCAGGTTCACGTCACCAATCAGGTAAACACTACCACCATCACCACCATCACCACCGTCCGGGCCGCCTAACTCAATATATTTTTCACGACGGAAACTAACAATGCCGTTACCGCCCTTGCCTGCTTCTACTTTTATTGTCGCTTCATCAACGAATTTCATTTCATATACCAGCTATTTGTCAGACTGAAGTCTGACCTACAGTAATTTTATACAGAGAAATTTCACGGCTAATGAGGGGTCAGAGAACAAGGCAAAATCTGGCGAAAAAGCGCAGTTTACGTTAGTAAATGAGCATTTTAAGGAGGGTTTTAACGCCGTTATCTGGCCCCTCATTATTCGTGAAGCTTAAACAAAAAACCCCGTCATAGGACGGGGTGTTTCATTTGTAAATATGTTCTGTTTGCTTATTCAGCGTGATGTTACTCAGCAGGAACAATACTCACAAATGAACGCATCTTCGGTCCTTTCTTTTGGAAAAGTACAACACCATCTGCTTTAGCAAAAAGTGTATCGTCTTTACCAATGCCAACGTTCTTACCAGGATGAACCTTGGTACCACGTTGACGGATTAAAATATTACCTGCTAATACGCTTTCGCCACCGAAACGTTTAACACCAAGGCGTTTGGATACGGAATCGCGTCCGTTATTAGTACTACCACCTGCTTTCTTATGAGCCATTGTATTACCTCAATATTTCTGAAAAATTACTTAGCAGCGATGCCAGTAATAAGAATTTCTGTATAGGACTGACGGTGTCCTTGTGTTGTACGAGAATGCTTACGACGACGGAATTTGATGATGCGGATTTTCTTACCACGTCCAACACTTTTCACTGTTGCCGTCACTTTACCACCAGCTACATAAGGTGCACCGATTTTAATGTCGTCGCCATTAGCAACCATGAGCACTTTATCAATCTCAAGTGAAGCACCTTCGTCAAGACCGAGTTTTTCTACTTTAAGATACTGACCTTCAGTAACTCGATATTGTTTACCACCGGTTTCAATTACCGCGTACATTGTCTTTCTCCAAACTCTAATATATTTGCTTGAATTTAAACGTAAAATCAAAGGAAATCGCGCTTAAATCGCTAAATCTGTTGCTGCATTTGAAGTACATAAATGTCATCAAATACAGGGACGCGAATTTTAGCCGTTCCCCCTCCTTGGGTCAAAGGATATTTACTGATATTTCATCTATTTGCCGCTAATTTTCGCTTTTTCTCCCGATATAATCGGGCTTGACAGTAATGGGGCTGCCCCCTAGCATGCACGCAGTTTATTAATAGAAAGAATATAATTAGGCTTATGGCAATTACGACAATTGACGAAATTAACCAGCTAATTGCTGACGATATGGGCAAGCTCAATGCTTGTATCCAAACCCGTCTGCATTCTGATGTTGTACTGATTAATCAAATTGGTGCCCATATCATTAATAGTGGCGGCAAACGTCTACGTCCAATAATTCACCTTCTTAGTGCTAAGGCTCTCGCTTACGAAGGCTTGCAACATATTGATTTATCAGCAATTATTGAGTTTATCCATACCGCAACCTTACTGCATGACGATGTTGTTGATAACTCAGATTTACGCCGTGGTGAAGACACTGCCAATGCCTTATGGGGCAATGCAGTCAGCGTTTTAGTCGGTGATTTCCTCTATTCTCGCGCCTTTGAAATGATGGTTGAAATTGATCGTATGAAAATCATGGCAATTTTATCCAAAGCGACAAATACCATAGCCGAGGGCGAAGTACTGCAATTACTCAATTGCCACGATCCAGATACCACCGAAGAACGTTATCTCGAAGTTATTCATAGTAAAACGGCCAAATTATTTGAAGCTGCTTCAGAATTAGGTGCGGTTATTAGTGATCGTCCAAGCAAAGAACAAGCTGCCATGGCCAAATACGGCATGCATTTGGGTTGCGCATTCCAACTCATTGACGATGTGCTTGATTACACCTCATCTGCCGAAGATATGGGTAAAAATTTGGGGGATGACCTTGCAGAAGGTAAACCGACCCTACCGCTTATTTATGCCATGCGAAACGGTACAGAAGAGCAAGCAAAAATGGTGAAAGAGGCCATTGAAAAGGGTGAAATTGCTAAAATTAAGCAAATACAAGAAGCTATTCTCAGTTGTGGAGCGATTGACTACACCTCTGATTGTGCGAAAAATGAATCCAAATTAGCCATTGCAGAGCTCGATTTTTTACCTGCTTCGGATTACAAAGACGCGCTTATTTTCCTTGCAAACTTCTCAGTTGACCGTAACCACTAATTAAATTTATCCCTTCCCAATAAAAAAGCCTATGTTATCATAGGCTTAATTACATTCTTTACATTCTAGTCTATGGTGTTTTTTAAAACGGTATGTCATCATCAAAATCATTATTCGCAGGGGCTGGTGCAGCTTGCGAAGGAGCAGATTGTGGTGCCGATTGTGCTGGTGCTCCCTGACTTTGGTTAAAGTCACTACTACCACCGCCACGTGAATCTAACATTTGCATTTCGCTGGCAATTATTTCAGTAGTCCAGTTATCCTTACCGTTTTTATCCTGCCATTTGCGTGTTTGCAGTTTACCTTCAATATAAACCTTGGAACCTTTTTTTAAATACTCTCCAACGATCTCAGCTAAGCGGCGAAAGAAAACCACTCGATGCCATTCAGTTTTATCAACCTGTTCACCGGTATTTTTATCTTTCCAGCTTTCACTGGTTGCCACGGTAATATTTGTAACGGCATTGCCATTTGGCATGTATTTTACTTCCGGATCCTGTCCTAAATTACCAATTAAAATTACTTTATTCACACCCCTGGCCATTTTCTCTTCTCCAATTAATATATTTTAAAATACTGAACCACGGGGAGCACAGGGATATAGAATAAAAATTATTTCCCAGTGCTCCCCGTGGTTTAATCTATGTTTCTCTTAATCTTCTGCTACTGCAAATTGATGTAACTCATCCATGTTCACTAATTCTTTATCAATCTTTAAATAGGCAACACCATCTTCGGCAATGACAGTCACATCAACAACACCCACAACCTGCGATAAACCTTTAATTATTTCCTGCGCTTCTTTTTCAGTTACTTCACCCACGTTCAACAAATAACTTGTATGAAAATGCGGTTTTTTCATTGTGATGGCCAAAACAGCCCAAACGACAAGCAATCCAATATTAAACGTCGCAACACCACTTAAGCCATAAAACTCACTTAAAGTACCACCGGTTAAACCGCCTAAAAATACACCCAAAAACTGCGAAGTGGAATACGCACCCATCGCGGTGCCTTTATGGGCCGCAGGTGCCATTTTCGCAACCAGTGAAGGCATGCTGGCTTCCAGCAAATTAAAAGCACTAAAGAATAACCAAATCATGATCACAAAACCAGCCAAAGAGTCTGGAAACAGAACAAATCCAAGTTGGCTAATTGTTAAAACAAGTATTGCACCAATAAGCACTTGTTTTATCTTCCTTTTTTTCTCTGCGAGGATAATAAAAGGTACCATCGTCAAAACAGCAAAAAATAAAACAGGTAAATAAAGTTTCCAATGATGGTCTACATCCAGCCCGAGTCGATCATGTAAAACCGTTGGCATCACGACAAAAAAGCTCACCAGGACAAAATGTAAAATAAAAATCCCAATATCCAGACGTACTAACTGGGGATCGGTGAGTGCCTGTCGGAACCAGCTTATTTCAACTTCAGTATCTCGATGAAAACGAGTCAGTACAGGGGTTGGAACCCAAAATTTGGCAACCAGTATCCCACCTAATGCCAAAATAGCGGTAATCCAGAAAATACCTTCAACGCCAAACCAACCATGCAACATAGGACCAAAAATCAGAGCAAGAGCAAAAGACAAACCTATGCTCATCCCAATGGATGCCATAACTTTGATTCGATGCTCTTCCCGGGTGAGATCTGCCGCTAAAGCCATAATGGCACTGGCAATGGCACCTGAGCCTTGTAAAGCTCGGCCAATAATAATTCCAGTGATTGAATCTGATAAGGCTGCAACAACACTGCCTGCCGCAAAAATCAATAATCCACCAATAATGACCGGTTTACGACCAATTCTATCAGACAACATGCCTAATGGAATTTGAAAAATTGCCTGAGTCAGTCCATATATCCCGATTGCCAACCCAACCAGGATAGGCGTAAAACCGTCAAGGTCTTTGGCATACACGGCTAAAACAGGTAAAACCATGAATAAGCCCAACATCCGTGAAGCAAAAATAGCTGATAGCGACATTGCGACACGTTTTTCTACTGGCGTCATATTTTCCTGATTAAGAGACATTCTGCATCAATCCCACTATTTCTTTCATCCCGTAGTTTATCCAAAAAGCCATATTGCTAATAAATCACGCTTTATTGACAACACTTAAAATTTTTTATTAGAAATTTTCCTATAAGCACAGGAAACGCGTATATTAGCAGGTTGGCCGATTAACAAACAAGAAAACGAAAAATTTGATGGATACTATTCATATACGCGGTGCACGCACGCACAATTTAAAAAATATTGATATCGATTTACCGCGTGACAAGCTTATTGTTATTACCGGTTTATCCGGTTCAGGTAAATCCTCACTGGCTTTTGATACCATTTACGCCGAAGGTCAACGTCGTTATGTTGAATCATTATCTGCTTATGCACGACAGTTTCTTTCTGTTATGGAAAAACCTGATGTTGATCATATTGAAGGGTTATCTCCTGCTATTTCCATTGAACAAAAATCAACCTCTCATAATCCACGTTCCACCGTTGGCACCATTACCGAGATTTATGATTATTTAAGATTGCTGTTTGCCCGTGCCGGTGAACCTCGCTGTCCCGATCATGATATTGTTTTAAATGCGCAAACCATTAGTCAAATGGTTGACCATATTCTCGAGTTACCCGAAGGCACTAAACTCATGTTACTTGCGCCCCTGGTCGAAGATCGTAAAGGTGAACATGAACAGGTTTTTGAGCGCTTACGAGCAGAAGGTTTTATCCGTGCCCGAGTTGACGGTAATGTGCTTGAACTTGATCAAGTTGAAAAACTCAATAGAAAAAAGAAACACAGTATCGAGGCTGTGGTAGACCGTTTTAAAGTTCGTGATGATATTAAAATCCGCCTGGCTGATTCTATTGAGACGGTATTAAAACTCTCAGATGGCTTACTACGAGTTGTGCCTATGGATGATGTGGATGATGCTTCTGTAGGTGAAATGGTATTCTCAGCTAAATTTGCTTGCCCTGAATGTGGGTACTCACTTACTGAATTAGAACCACGCATCTTCTCTTTTAATAATCCAGCAGGCGCTTGCCCGGGTTGTGATGGCCTCGGCGTGCAAGAATTTTTTGATCCAAAACGTGTTGTTGTCCAGGCCGATGCTCCCCTCTCCGGAGGTGCCATACGCGGCTGGGATCGACGCAATGTTTATTATTATCAGATGCTATTGTCCTTATCACAACATTATCATTTTGATATGGATCTCCCTTTTGAAGACCACAGAGAAGAAGTTCAGCAACTTATTCTTTATGGCAGTGGTGATGAAATTATTACCTTTACCTATAACAATGATCGTGGTGGTAAAAAAATAAAGGAACATACCTTCGAAGGCATTATTCCCAATATGCAACGCCGTTATCATGATACCGATTCCAGTGTCGTCCGCGAAGAACTGGCTAAATACATGAATCAGCAACCCTGCCCGGATTGTGGTGGTGCTCGCCTTAACCGTGCCGCCCGTCATGTTTATATCGCCGAAGAAACCTTACCTGAAATATCCGCAATGCCCATTGATACTGCCGCGAACTTTTTCAAAACTTTAAGCCTGCCTGGTAAACGCGGTGAAATTGCTGAAAAAATTGTTAAGGAAATTAACCAACGACTTGAATTTCTGATTAATGTTGGCCTTGATTATCTTAATCTTAGTCGTGGCGCACATACCCTGTCCGGTGGTGAAGCTCAGCGTATTCGTCTAGCCAGTCAAATTGGAGCCGGCCTTGTTGGTGTTATGTATGTTTTAGATGAGCCCTCTATTGGTTTACACCAGCGTGACAATACTCGTCTGTTAAACACGCTTACTTATCTCCGTGATATTGGTAATACCGTTATAGTGGTTGAACATGATGAAGAAGCCATTATGATGGCTGACCATGTTGTCGATATCGGCCCCCACGCAGGTATCCATGGTGGTGAAATTATTGCCCAGGGTACCCCAGAAGAAGTTCTGGCGAATCCAGCATCATTAACCGGACAGTATTTATCCGGTAAAAAGTGTATTGAGATTCCAAAACAACGGACAAAAATAGATCCCGAACGTCTACTTAAGATTCGTGGCGCCTCAGGTAATAATTTACAAAATGTTGATATCGACATTCCTGTAGGTTTAATGACCGCCATTACCGGAGTCTCCGGTTCAGGTAAGTCAACACTTATTAATGACACTTTATACCGTCATGCAGCAGCTGAAATTAACGCTGCATCAACTCCAGCGGCACCGTGTGATGACATTATCGGCCTCGGCCAGTTTGATAAAGTGGTCGATATTGATCAAAGTCCGATTGGTCGCACGCCACGCTCAAACCCGGCTACCTATACGGGGTTATTTACTCCCATTCGTGAACTTTTTTCCGCGACACCGGAAGCACGGGCTCGCGGTTATACCCCGGGCCGTTTCAGCTTCAATGTTAAAGGTGGTCGCTGTGAAGCCTGTCAGGGGGATGGTGTAATCAAAGTTGAGATGCACTTTTTACCCGACATTTATGTTCCTTGTGATGTTTGCCATTCAAAACGGTATAACCGTGAAACACTGGAAATAAAATTCAAAGGCAAAAATATTTATGAAATACTGGATATGACCATTGAAGATGCTGTCATATTCTTTGATGCTATTCCGGTTGTAAAACGTAAACTACAAACCTTGATGGATGTTGGACTCACCTATATTCGCCTCGGCCAGAACGCCACAACCTTATCCGGCGGTGAAGCACAGCGAGTAAAACTGTCTCGTGAGCTTTCAAAGCGAGATACCGGTAACACCCTGTATATTCTTGATGAACCCACAACCGGTCTGCACTTTCATGATATTGAACAATTACTCGCTGTATTACACCGCCTGCGCGACCATGGCAATACACTCGTGGTAATTGAACATAACCTTGATGTCATAAAAACCTGCGACTGGATTATCGACATGGGGCCTGAAGGTGGAAACAAAGGTGGTACGATTGTTGTTTGCGGTACACCGGAAACAGTCGCCGATTATAAGGATTCATATACCGGCCATTACCTTAAACCAATGCTGGAAAAGGCTAAGTAATAAAAGCTTATTGTAGGTTGGTTCAAGAAACAAAGTAACGGAACCAACAAAAAATGATGGATCCGTCGCGTTACTCCTTGATCCATCCTACTTGTTTATTAGCTAAATTCAGGCACAAAAAAACCGGAGCTTGATTTCTATCATCAAGTCCGGTTTTTTTAATAAATAAGATTTAAAACTTATTCAGCAGTAGCAACTTCTTCAGTTGTTTCTGCAGTAGCTTCAACGATAGGACGGTCAACCAGCTCAACATAAGCCATTGGTGCTTTATCGCCTGTACGGAAACCACATTTTAAGATACGTAAGTAACCACCTGGACGAGTCGCATAACGAGGACCAAGTTCATTAAATAATTTAGTTACCGCATCACGATCACGTAAACGTGAGTATGCTAAACGACGGTTTGCAACACTATCAACTTTAGCTAAAGTGATAAGTTTTTCTGCAGTACGACGTAATTCTTTTGCTTTTGCAACTGTAGTACGAATCAGTTCATGATCAAACAACGATACAGACATGTTTTTAAACATGGCTTTACGATGTGAACTGTTACGATTTAGTTGACGACCACTATGACGATGACGCATGGTTTATACCCTTAAAATTTCTTACAACTTAATATATTCAAACCTAGAATTTAAAATCGCCAAACAGCGGTTTTTTCTCATCTTCTGCTTTAGTGCGAAGAATCGCTGGAGGCCAATTTTCTAAACGCATTCCGAGAGATAAACCTCGAGAAGCTAATACATCTTTGATTTCTGTTAATGATTTCTTACCTAAATTAGGCGTTTTCAATAACTCAACTTCAGTGCGCTGAATCAAATCACCGATGTAATAAATTTGTTCTGCTTTGAGGCAGTTAGCTGAACGAACAGTCAACTCAAGATCATCAACTGGGCGCAGTAATACTGGATCAATATCAGGTTCTTGTTCTGCTGGCTCTTCATTTTCAGTACTACGTAAATCTACAAACGCAGCCAGTTGTTCCTGTAAAATAGTCGCAGCATTACGAATAGCCGCTTCAGGATCAATCGTACCGTTTGTTTCTAACTCAATGACGAGTTTGTCAAGATTTGTACGTTGTTCTACGCGAGCACTATCAACAATATAATTTACTTTATGAACAGGACTGAATGTTGCGTCTAATTGTAAACGACCAATTGGACGATCTTCGCCTTCATCAGTAATACGTGCAGTTGAAGGTTCATAACCACGGCCCTTTATAACTTTTAAAGTCATATTGAAGTCAGTTGCTTTAGTGATGTTCGCAATAACATGATCAGGATTAACGCATTCAACATTATGATCAAGCTGAATATCACCTGCAGTAATAACACAAGGACCTTTTTTGCTGATAGTCAACGAAGCTTCAGTCGCCGTTTCCATGCGAAGTGCAACACCTTTAAGGTTCAGCATGATGTTTACAACATCTTCCTGTACGCCTTCCATCGTCGTGTATTCATGTAATACACCATCAATTTCAACTTCAACAATGGCGCAACCTGACATTGAAGATAGTAAAATACGACGTAACGCATTGCCTAATGTGTGGCCAAAACCACGCTCCAAAGGCTCTAAAGTAACCTTTGCATGACTATCGTTAATTTGCTGTATATCCACTATACGTGGTGTCAGAAATTCCTGTTCGGAGGCCTGCATGTATTGTCCTCTATAAAATCCAGTTAAATGCGTTAAAGATGGAACGACTCAAATATTACTTAGAGTACAGTTCTACAACTAAATGTTCATTGATGTCTGCTGATAAGTCACTACGTTCAGGAACATTTTTAAATGTACCTTCAAGTTTTGAAGCATCGACATCTAACCAATCAACAATACCACGTGTTTGTGCAGCATCCATTGAGCCCTTAATGCGCAATTGGTTTTTTGATTTTTCATTAATCGCAATAACATCACCCGCTTTTACTTTAATTGAAGGGATGTTTGATTTAACACCATTCAAAGTAATTGCTTTATGACGAACAAGTTGGCGTGCTTCTGAACGAGACGCACCAAAACCCATACGATAAACAACATTATCTAAACGTGTTTCTAAAAGTTGTAACAAGTTTGTACCTGTAGAACCTTTAACACGATCAGCAGTTTTGTAGTAGCTACGGAATTGACCTTCTAAGACACCGTAAGTACGACGTAATTTTTGTTTTTCACGTAACTGAGTAGCGTAATCAGAGTTACGGCTACGGCGTTGACCGTGTTGACCTGGAGGAAACGGACGATTTTCCATCGCGCATTTACTACCGAAACATTTTTCGCCTTTCAAGAAAAGCTTTTCGCCTTCACGACGACATAAACGACATTTTGAACCTAGATAGCGTGCCATAATTGTCTCCCGTTATACGCGACGTTTTTTCGGAGGACGACAGCCATTGTGTGGAATCGGCGTCACATCTGAAATGTTTGTAATTTTAAAACCAGTAGAGTTTAAAGCGCGGACAGCTGATTCACGACCAGGGCCTGGACCTTTAACATTTACTTCTAAATTCTTCATGCCAAATTCTTTGGCCAAATTTCCGCAACGTTCTGCAGCAATCTGTGCAGCAAAAGGCGTACTTTTACGTGAGCCACGGAAACCAGAACCACCAGCTGTTGCCCAACAAAGAGCATTACCCTGACGATCTGTAATAGTGATAATAGTGTTATTGAAAGAAGCGTGAATATGCGCGATACCGTCAGCAATATCCTTCTTGACCTTCTTCTTAGTACGACCTGATGTTTTGGCTGCCATAATATTTTTTAAAACCTTAAATTAAAAACTTAGCGTTTAATGGGCTTGCGTGGTCCCTTACGGGTACGAGCATTTGTTTTAGTACGTTGTCCACGAAGTGGTAAACCACGACGATGACGAATACCACGGTATGCACCTAAGTCCATTAAACGTTTGATATTCATGGAGATTTCACGGCGCAAATCACCTTCAATAGTGAATTTAGCAACCTCAGTACGCAGGTTTTCAACCTGGCCTTCATCGAGATCTTTAATTTTAGTCGATGGTGTTACACCCGCTTCAGAACAAATCTTTTGTGCGCGTGTGCGACCAATACCAAAAATCGATGTTAAAGCGATTTCTGCATGTTTATTGACCGGAACATTGATACCAGCAATACGAGCCATTGAGGCACTCCTACAAATTAAATATGACGCTCACAGGTGACCCCGCGAAAACGTGCAATTCTACGTATCCTCGCCCTTTCAAGCAAGACTTTTTAATACAAATTAGACTCTTTTTTACTGTATTTATCTTACGATAATTCAGCAAAATAGCCTTAATTAACCTTGACGCTGCTTATGACGTGGATCTACACAGATCACACGAACAACACCGTGACGTTTAATAACTTTACAGTTACGGCATAACTTTTTAACTGAAGCACGAACTTTCATGCCGATTCTCCTAAAAGATAAACGTTTTAATTAACGCAGTAAGCCTGCTGAACCTGAACCACCCTTCAAGTTTGATTTTTTCATCAAACCTTCATACTGGTGAGACATGAGGTGCGACTGTACTTGCGACATTAAATCCATTGTTACAACAACAATAATCAGTAGTGATGTACCACCAAAGTAGAAAGGCACATTCCAGTACACAATCATAAATTCTGGTAACAAACACACTGCTGTAATATATGCCGCACCAACTAATGTTAGGCGACCTAAAATAGTATCAATATGCTTAGCAGTTTGTTCTCCTGGACGAATACCTGGAACATAAGCACCAGAACGTTTCAGGTTATCTGCCGTTTCTTTCGGGTTAAACATTAACGCCGTATAGAAAAAGCAGAAGAATATAATCGCTACTGCATACATCAAAACATATAACGGTTGGCCGGGAGACAACATTGTCGCCACATCCTGAAGGAAACCAAAAGTGCCTTCAGTGCTGCCAAACCACCCAGCCATTGTTGCTGGGAATAAAATAATTGCCGAAGCAAATATTGGCGGAATAACACCTGCCATATTAATCTTTAAAGGTAAATGGCTGGTCTGTGCAGCATACATTTTACGACCTTGCTGACGCTTGGCGTAATGCACAGTAATCCGTCGTTGCCCTCGTTCCATAAATACAACGAATGCCGTGACTGCCAGAATCATGATGAACAGAATTAAAATAAAGCCTGAGCTTAATTCACCTGTACGACCTAATTCTAAAGTACCACCGATTGCTGAAGGTAAACCTGCAACAATACCTGCAAAAATAATCATCGAAATACCGTTACCGATACCTCGTTCTGTAATTTGTTCACCTAACCACATCAGGAACATTGTTCCCGTGACAAGTGTTACAACTGTTGTAAAGTAAAAAATACGTAAAACAGCTTCTTCGCTACCATTAACAACTAAACCTGGTTGGCGAGATAACGCAAGCGCCACACCTAATGATTGAAAGGTTGCTAAGGCCAACGTACCCAACCGCGTGTATTGAGTAATTTTACGTTTACCTGCCGCACCTTCTTTACTTAACTGTTCTAACTTAGGATGAACCTTTGTTAACAGCTGAATAATAATCGACGCTGAGATGTAAGGCATGATTCCTAATGCAAACAAGGATAAACGCGATAATGCGCCACCTGAAAACATATTGAACATATCGAGAATTGTGCCTTTTTGCTGCTCAACCATTTGAGCCAAAGCAGCAGGATCAATACCCGGTACTGTTATATAAGAACCAATGCGGAAAACCAGCAATGCTCCAATCAGAAAAAATACACGTTGGCGTAATTCTTTGAATTTACCGCCGGCCCCTGCCGACTTGACTGATTGCGTTGCAGACATCCGTTTACTCTTCTATTTTTCCGCCAGCTGCTTCAATTGCTGCACGTGCACCTTTAGTCACACGTATGCCTTTGAGAGTAACGGCTTTTTCTACTTTACCTGAATCAATAATCTTAACGCGCTTGATACTTTTAGCGATTAAGTTTGCTTCTTTTAATACTGCGATATCAATAACATCAGCAGTTAAAGCATTTAATTCATTCAAACGAATTTCTTCAGTAACACGTGCTAAACGCGAAGTGAAACCCACTTTTGGTAAACGACGTTGTAAAGGCATTTGACCACCTTCAAAACCGATCATTGGTTTACCACCTGAACGAGACTTCTGACCTTTATGGCCGCGTCCACCTGTCTTGCCTAAGCCAGAACCAATACCACGTCCACGACGTTTTGGATTTG
>CAZZIS010000013.1:30459-46696 GCA_964654445.1 uncultured Thioalkalispiraceae bacterium | reverse complement strand
TTGGTTATAGCTGGCGCATTACTCGCAACGAGCAGTGCAATAAGTGGAACGGTATTTGGTGCATCAAGACAAATGGCCGTTATTGCCAAGGATGGGTATTTCCCATCTTTCCTGGCACATAGAAAAAAATCATATACCTGTTTATGCAATTGTCACAATGTCGAGCCTGGCTTTTGCTCTTGTATTGTTGGGTTCTCTCGAAGTTATTCTTGAGTTTGGCAGCATAACATTTTTGTTTGTCTCTTTGTTAATGGCCTATGCAAATTATAAAATTCGATTTTTAACTAATTCATCTACAGTTATAACCATTATGTCTTTGTTTGGATTGTTGGTTGGTGCTGTATTAATTATTTATTATGAAATAAGTACTCAGGTAAAACAGGTTTTATTTATTGGTGCACTATATGCGTTATTAACATTTGGTTCATGGTTGTATTCCAAAGATAAGTAATATTTAAATAAAAAATAATAGTAATCAAAAACTAATGATTTTTTAACTTTGGCCGACGACTATAGAAAACCGACTATTTTCCTGAGCGAAAATAGTAGTTAATTGATTATGTAAACGTTAAACTCTCTTCATGAATATCACTGACACCCATTGCCATTTAGATGTGGCTGATTTTGATAGCGATCGCGAGGATGTGCTTGATCGTTGTCACGCGGCGGGTATTTCGAAAATCATCATTCCTGCGATTGAATCAAAAACATGGCTTAATTTGCTTGGTTTGTGTCAATCTAACAAAGAACTTTATCCTGCATTAGGTTTACATCCTGTTTTTATTGAGCAACATCAAGCTGATGATATTAATAAACTTGAAAAGTTAGTTGAGGAAACGTCGCCCGTTGCGATTGGTGAAATTGGCCTGGATTTTTACCTTAAAGATTTAGATCAAAATATGCAGTTAGTCTTGTTTGAACAGCAATTATTGGTTGCGAAAAATCATAACCTGCCGGTTATTTTGCATGTCAGAAAAGCACACGATCAGGTTTTACAATTATTGAAAAAAATAAAAGTTAAGGGTGGGTTTTGTCATGCTTTTAATGGCAGCCTGCAACAAGCCGAAAAATATATTGAGTTAGGGTTTAAGTTAGGCTTTGGTGGCACCTTAACTTATGCGAATTCGACTAAAATTCATGCTCTTGCAAAAACATTGCCACTTGAATCTATTGTATTAGAAACCGATGCCCCCGATATGGTGGTAGAATCGCATCGTGGTCAACGCAATAGTCCGGAATATATCACCGAGTCTTTGGCAGTATTGGCGAATATTCGTGGTGAAGATGTTTCTGTTATTGCTGAGCAAACCAGTATAAATGCTAACGATGTAATTAATTTCTCAGGCTATGACAGACAACAATCAAACTAATAATAATGAAGATGTCTTTGCTGGTATTGCTCGACTTTACGGTGATAAAGCATATACGTTAATTAAAAACATGCATGTCTGCGTGGTGGGCATTGGCGGCGTCGGTTCCTGGGTGGTTGAAGCCCTGGCGCGTTCTGCGGTGGGCAAAATCACAATGATTGATTATGACACCATCGCAACATCAAACATTAATCGTCAAATTCATACCTTATCGAGCACCATTGAACAGAAAAAATGTACAGCGATGCTGGATAGAGTTAAAGAAATCAATCCTGACTGTGAAGTGACAATTATTGATAATTTTATTACGCTCGATAATATGGCTGAATATTTATTGCGTGATTATGATTATGTGGTTGATGCGATTGACAGTATTAAATTTAAAGCAGGTATTATTTATTATTGTAAGCGAAACAAGATTCCTGTTATTACGACTGGCGGGGCAGGGGGCTTAACGGATCCTTCTGTTATTAAAGTAGTGGATTTATCTAAAACCTATAATGATGCTTTAGCTGCTAAAGTGCGTTCTACCTTACGTGATCAATATAACTTTACAAAAAATACAAAAAGAAGTTTTAGTATAGATTGCGTCTTTTCAAGTCAACAACAACTCTATCCAAAAGAAGATGGCACGGTCAGTCACCAAAAACCGGGAATACACGGAGTATCGCTTGATTGCCGTTTTGGTTATGGCGCAGCTTCATTTGTCACCGGTACCTTTGGTTTTATTGCTGCTGCACATATCATAAAAAAATTCTTAAATAAAAAACTGCATCATGTTAAGTGAATGGCCATCTTCACTACGTATGTTATTTATTTTTAGTAGTTTTACTCTTTTATTATTATTTTCTTTTAATAGCTACCTTTATCTGAAACAACCCAACATGGTTTTTTTTCCGTTAAAAGGAATTAATGTCACGCCAAAAGAATGGGGCTTGTCTTATGAAGACTTGAAAATACCCCTGGCTGATAAAACAAAAATTTCAGCCTGGTACCTACCTCATCCTGAAGCAGATAAAACGGTGTTATTTTTTCATGGTAATGGCGGTAATATCTCTCACCGCGGGGATTCTTTATATATATTTCATAAATTAAAACTAAATGTTCTGATTATTGATTACCCGGGATATGGCAAAAGTGAAGGAACACCTTCTGAAACCGGAGTGTATCAGTCTGCAACGGCTGCCTGGCATTACCTTGTTTCTGAAAAAAAACTCAAGCCGGAAGATATTATTATATTTGGCCGTTCATTAGGGGGTGCCGTTGCAGTTGATTTAGCCTCACGGGTAAAAGCAGGTGGCTTGATTTTAGAATCTACCTTTAGCTCGGTACACGACTTTGTTGACATGGTCTTTCCCGTGCTGTCTCATTTCATCTATTTACGTTATTCCTTTGATTCATTTAGTAAAATAAATAAAGTAAGTGTGCCAGTACTCGTGGTACATAGCCCTGATGGCGAAGTTATTCCATTTGAACTGGGGCAAAAATTATTCGAAGCCGTGGTATCTGAAAAAATTTTCCTGCCTATCAAGGGCGGGCATAATGATGGCTTTATGCAAAGTATTTCAGTTTATATACCCGCTTTGCAGATTTTCCTTCAGTCTTTATAGTTTTTCCTTTATCTTTTATTCCTTCCAGGGAATATTTCCTTGTGTAAATCGATTTTCAGCGTTATTTTATCTGTAAGCCATAAGGTTATTAATAATAAAAAAAATAATAAAAGCAGTAAAAAATAATAAAAAAATAAGTACTTATATTTAAAGGGGGATTGTCTATGTTTCCAGTAGATGAGAACGCGCATGCCAACGAATTGCCCTTCGTTGCACCATGCAGTCGGTTGAAGATGGATGCACCAATGCAATGGTTGCGATTAGGCTGGGCGGATATAAAAAAAGCACCAAAACAAAGTCTAATCTACGGTTCGATTATTGTGCTGTTAAGTTATTGCGTTAGTTTAATGGTAATGTTTTTTGGCGGTCTTGGTTTATTAGCAAGTTTATTATCCGGCTTTGTTTTTCTGGGGCCGGTACTGGCTATCGGCTTATATTCAATAAGCTGTCAAATTCAAGCAGGATTAAAACCAAGGTTAGGATATTGTTTACGTGAAGGTAAACGACATCTGGGCAACGAGCTTGTTTTTGCTGTCATTTTATCGGTGATATTTCTGATTTGGGCGAGAGCAGCATCACTGGTCCACATTTTTTATCCTTCGGTATCAAATGCCGACTGGAAAGAATTCGTAATATTCCTGACGGTGGGGACTTTAGTTGGCTCAATTTTTTCGGCTATTATTTTTTGTTTCAGTGCTTTTTCTTTGCCAATGATCATGGATAGAAAGGTTGATGTCATCACCGCCATGGTGACCAGTATTAATGCAGTATTGCGCAACAGAAGAGTGTTATTTTTATGGGCCTGTATTATTGTGCTGATTGTGGCAATTGGTTTTGCGACCGCATTTATTGGCTTTGTTGTGTTAATGCCTCTGGTTGGACATGCAACCTGGCATGCTTATCGGGAAACCATAAATTCGGGTGAATGGCCCAGACACGATCTGCTTAACGATATTTGATATTACTTTGGGGATTATTTCGTTCACCCGTATAGAGGCATAGTGTAAACTAGGCGTTATGTTTGAACAGAATAATCCCATTCAACCCATTTCGCCTTTCCTGCAACAGCAGGTGATAAAAGAAACAAATCATTTTCTTAAAAGTGCTGAAGATTATTTCCAGTGTGCATTTAATGAAATCCCCGTGCTCTTTGATTTAACGGGTAAAGCTGCCGGAATGTACCGGGTAAAAGCCGGTCAACGTGTTATTCGTTATAACCCTTATGTTTTTTCAAAATATTTTGATGATAATTTTAAGGAAACTATCCCTCATGAAGTTGCGCATTATGTGACGGATGTATTGTATGGCTTGAAAAAAATCAGACCACATGGCAATGAATGGAAATCGGTGATGCAGGTTTTTGGTGTGGCAGCAAATCGTACTGCTAACTATGATTTAAGTGGTCTGCCTGTTCGGAATTATCAGAAATTTGTCTATCACTGCGGGTGTCAGAATTACGAACTAACCAGCCGCCGACATAATAAAATTCTTCGTGGAGCAGGCCATTATTTATGTAAAGATTGTGGTGGTAAATTATTGTTTGTGAAAAATCAGGTTAACGCAGGTTAGAAATATGCGTGGTTTTGTTCCTCCTGATCCCTACACTAAAGTCTCTGAAGAACATTACGCGGTTGTATATGTTCCTAAAAGAAGTCGTAATCGTTTCCCCAAAGATTGTGTCGAAGTGGTGGCATCAAAAGAAGATGCGGTAGAACTTGCTGATGCAGAACAAAAGCAATTTGCTGCACGTGTTCTTGGTCCATCAAAATCTTCGGAAGGACAATATATTTATTATTTAATCGAATGGCTTAATGCTTGATAAACAGATTTGAAATATTATGAATAAATTATCTACAGAACAAATTCAGGAATTTCGAAATGCGTTAATAGAAAACCGAAAGATATTAACGGTGGCGATTGAACGTGAAACTGAATCGTCTAAAACAGTTGAGTTAGATCAAAGTAAAGTGGGCCGTTTATCCAGAATGGATGCATTACAAGGCCAGGCGATGACTCAGGAAACGAAGTCACGTCATGAAGAAGGTCTTCGCAGAATTTCATCGGCACTCTCAAGAATTGAATCGGGTGATTATGGTTATTGTTTAGAATGTGATGAGTTAATTTCTGTTGCCCGGCTTGAGGTAGACCCGTCAGCATTACTTTGTATAAAATGTGCCAGTCTTGCGGAAAAGGTTTAAGCTTAAATGTCATTAAAATTCTGGGAAGTAAAGTCATTAGCTGAAATGACACAGGAAGAATGGGAATCCTTGTGTGATGGTTGTGGCCGCTGTTGTCTGAATAAACTGGAAGATGAAGATACTGGTGAAGTTTACTTTACCAACGTAACCTGTAAATTACTGGATATAGATAAATGCAGTTGTTCTGATTATGAAAATCGTAAAGTCAGTATGCCAGACTGTATGATATTGAGCGTAGAAAACAAGGCCGCACTGGAAGTGATGCCTTCAACCTGTGCATATCGGTTATTGCAACTGGGTAAACCTTTACCCGAATGGCATCCATTAATAACAGGCAGAAAAGAAAGTGTCTCTGAGGCGGGAATATCTATAGAAGGAAAAGTTATTTCTGAAGAACATATTCATTACAAACAGTTACCCGAACATTTAATAAACTGGGTTACAACAAAATAATTTTACAGGTTCGAATTTATGAATGACGCATCATTACAAACAGATGAAGAGTTACGTGCTCACTTGCATGGTGAAACCAGTAAGCTACCCTGGTCTGAACTTGAAAAACATTTTGCACGAGGTGTTCTTTTTAAAGTGGTGAAAGGAACTGACATTATAGATGTCGCCATTGTCATGAGTCGTGACGATAAAGACACGCTGAAAAAATGGATTGATAATGAACAAGTCAGTGCTGCAGATATTGATGATGCTAAAAAATGGCACGAAGCATCTGCCAGTTTATGGACGGTAGTAGTTGCACCCTTTGTTCTTGTTCAGGAAACAGAACAAAAGCTGGACTCATAAAATGATAACGTTTGATCCTCGTTTATTAAATGATTGTGAAGTTATTGGCAAATTTAAACTGTGTCATGTGTTGTTGATGTGTGATGAAAATTATCCCTGGTGTGTATTGGTTCCGGATCGTGAAAATAAAGTTGAAATATTTGACCTCTCGAAAGAAGATCAACTTCAACTTCAGCTTGAATCAAATACCTTGCTCATTTTTCTTAAAAAAGAATTTAATGCCGATAAAATGAATGTTGCAAATTTGGGTAATGTTGTTGCTCAGTTACATATTCACCATATTGTGCGCTATAAGAATGATATTGCCTGGCCTGCACCTGTGTGGGGAGCTTTTCCCGCTAAAGCCTATACGGCTGAAGCATTACAAAATCGTATATCGCAATTGCGTAAAGGGTTTGACACCTTAAACCTGGGTTTTCAATCGGAGTGACTGCATCTAATGATAAAGCAGACTGGCTAGTGTATATATTAGAGTGTAAGGACAAAACACTTTATACCGGTATAACCAATAATCTCGAAAAACGTTTAGAACAACATAATAATGGACAAGAAGGCGCAAAATATACCCGTGCCCGCCGGCCTGTAAAATGTGTTTATCAGGAAATACAGATAAATCGCAGTGCAGCGACAAAACGTGAATTTGCAATTAAAAAACTTACTCGAAGTGAAAAATTAAAGTTGATTAAATCAGTGTAATTTTACTTTAATATTTATGCTATCTTATTAATATAATTCTCCTTTAAGTAAGCAGGACTGAGATTAATGACAGGTTCTGTTGTTGAAAAAATAAAAATAGATAAACAAGCGGTTACATATTGCAATAGTGGGCATTTAGCAACCGGCAGCTGGTTTGTTCTGAGTGAACTAATGGGTAACAAAAATGTTAAAATGTATGAAGGGTCTATGCACCAATGGACGCTTGAAAAACATGATGTGATAAAAATGAAAATGGAATAATATTTTCTAAATAAGAAAACGGGGCTAGAGATAAAATTTAGCCCCGATTTTTTATTTTATATTTAAACGCTCTGACCAGTTACCTTCCGGTAAAAATTCTGCTTTTTTTATCACTGTTTCAGCTTCTTTATGCTTTCCTAAAGCAATCAATATTTCACTTTTAAGCATTAATGAATTGCGAGAGTTACTATCGAGTAGCAGAGACTTATTAGTGGCTAAAAGAGCCTGCTGTGGAGCATTAGTTAAAATATAAGTCATAGCCTGATTATGATAGGCTTTTTGATAGGTAGGATCATATTGAATAGCGAAACTGAAATGCTTAAGAGCTGCATCAAATTTCTTTTGCTGGGCGTATATAACACCAAGGTCGTCATGAGCTTCAGAATTTTTATTATCTAACTTAATGGCCGCAAGAAGGTCTTTTTGTGCTTTATTAAGTTTTCCTGCCCAGATATAGCGCACCCCACGTTTAGTATAAGCTCGTGAATCCCCCGGGTTGTGTTTTATATATTTTGTTAAGTCGTTAATCCCTTCTTCAATTTGCCCATTCCGTGCTAATGCCATACCTCGCCAAAAATATGCTTTATAAAAGGAATTATCCAATTGCAGAGACATATTGAAATCTTCGATAGCTTTCTCGAACTCATGCAATTGAAAATATAATTCACCACGTTGAACATAAAGTGCGGGATTTTCAGATTGTTGTTTTATTTTTTTTGTAAAAGAACTTACATGGGAATTAATAGATAAGTCTGTTTTATTGATTTTATTTTTACCTGTAATAAATCGATTGGGATGAAGGTAATTAACTGCAGTTTGAGAGACATTTAGGAAGCAGGACGAATATGCCTCGTTAAGCATTTCATCAGAGTTTTCATTTCTGAAATCAAAAATCTCTTCATTATCAAGATGTAAGTTGATTGTTTCATTAAATAATTTACCACGACATGTCTCATAAATTAATTCACCATTGGCATCAAATTGTCGAAAAGCATGTAAGTTATCACTGTAATTATGTAAGTTAATAAGTGTTTGTACAGGAGCATTTCGTGCATAGGGAAGGTAGCGAGCATAAAAATCAGTTTTTACACGACCTTGTTTATCATATAGATAAACTTCAATCGTATGTATTTTATCTGGTTGATCGGTTTCCCATTGAATTTTGCTAATTAGTTGATTGGTGTTTTTATTAAAATAAGATATTTCTCGATAAAATGTTTTGTTTGCAAAACCTCACCCATAACCTCCGCTTAGTTCACTCGTTTTTACAGGAGCTCGCTTGATAAGGTTAAGATGTAATTGATATAATTCAGTGACGAAGTTGTTCCATTTGTTGACCTGTATTTGATCTGTTTTAACCGTGTTATAACGAGTGCTAGCAAATGCAGTATTTGTTAAAATAAAAATAGTAAGTGTAAATAAAAATATCTTGTTCATTTTTTTCTCCACTAAAATAGTTTCACCATCATTATAGGTAAGACTACAAATCAGGACTTTTATTCCATGTTTAGCTAAATTGATTGAACTATAAATATTTAATTGCACGCTGCATAATAGTATTTTGCAAAATGCAGATTAGACATATAATTACAAAGTACTTAACAGGATATCAATGAAGAAAATCATCATTTTTGGAAATTCAGGTGCAGGTAAATCAACTTTAGCGAAAAAACTGCAACAGAAATTTAATCTTAAACACCTGGATTTAGACACTTTGGCCTGGTCAGAGTCGAGTATTCCAACTCGTAAACCGTTAGCAGAAAGTATAAATGATATCGATACCTTTTTATCAGAGGCTTCAAACTGGGTTATAGAAGGTTGTTATGTTGATTTACTTGAGTACGTATCTAAACATGCCAGTGAATTAATATTTTTAAATCCGGCAACTGAAGTCTGTATAGAGCATTGTCGAAGCCGACCATGGGAGCCACATAAATACGACTCTAAAGAAGATCAGGATAAAAATCTGAATATGCTTATCGATTGGGTAAAGGATTATGATAGTCGTGAAGATGAATTTTCTTTAAAATCACATTTGGAATTATTTGAGTCATTTCAGGGAAATAAAATTATGATTCAGGATGGGGAGGATGAAATATCTTAAAGATAAAATTTATAGCAATGTTGAGAGCACATTAATAGCCTTTCGTGCTTGCTCGCCTTCAACAGCGCCACAACTTAGTCTGATATGGTTTTTATACTGGCCTTGCGCAGAAAAAAGTATTCCTGGTGTGATTGCTATTTTCTTAGCCATCGCTTTACGGTATAACGCTAAGGCATCCTGTTTTTTTGGTAATTCTACCCAGAGTAAAAATCCACCTGCAGGATTAGTAATACGTGTTTCCTGAGGAAAAGCTTCGGACACCCAGCGTCGTAACTGTTCCATTCGTTGGCGATAAATACGTGCCGAATGTCTTATGCAACGTCGATAACCACCTTTAGATAAAAATTCTGCCAGGGTTAACTGTGGATGTATTGATGTACTAATGTTATCAAGAAATTTTTGATATATGGTTTGTTGCTGATATTGCCCGGCAAGTATCCAACCAATGCGCAAGCCGGGTGCAACTGTTTTTGAAAATGAAGAGCAATAAAGTACATTACCGCTTTTGTCATATGCTTTAGCAGCTTTAGGGCGGCGTGGTTCATAACTCAATGCGCCATAAACATCATCTTCAATCAGGGGGATATGATGTTTATTTAAAAGTTCAACGACTTGTTTTATGTTTTCTTCAGGCATGGTTGATCCTAAAGGATTATTAAACGTGGGCATTAATATACACGCGGCAATTTTACGTTTCTTAATGGCCTGTTTGAGTGCTTCTGGTTCGATGCCTGTGTTTGCATGTGTTGATATTTCAAGAGCTTTCATGCCGAGCGATTCAATAACCTGTAATATGCCAAAGTAAGTGGGTGATTCAATTGCAATGGTATCCCCGCTTTTAGCAACACCACGTAACGCTAAACCTAAAGCTTCCAGACAACCATTGGTAATAATGATGTCATCGGCAGTACAGCGTACACCACATTCACGCATCAGGTGTACGATCTGTTTTCGTAGATCAATGTTCCCTTGCGCATTTTCATAACTTGCGGCTGCACGATGTTTACGTCGAGCAATACCCGCCAGGGTGCGTGACAAACTTGCCAAAGGTAATAAATCAGGCTCAGGAACGGCTGCACCGAGTTTAATCAGTCCGGATTGACGGGACTCAGTAATCAATGACATTGCAAGGTGACCTACATTTACCTCAGTTGGATTTAATTTAGGTTGAGAAATAACGGGTACTTCAAGTTGATCGCTTATCCATTGACTAACAAAGTAGCCGGATTTCGGGCGAGACCAAATAAGGCCATTATGTTCAAGCTGTTGATAGGCCTGTATTGCGGTTGCCATACTAACTTCATATTGCTCACTGAGATAGCGCAATGAAGGAAGACGCTCATCAACGGCGTATTCACCTTTGTGAATGGCCCGGGTCAGGTCGTTGGCAAGCTGTTCATATAAATAATTATCACGTGTGTGTTTCATAGTATTTATCATCTGTACTGGTCAATTTAATCATAGTCTGTATCTGTTATGTATGCCAGTTTTTAGTTAACGTTATAGCCTGAATTAAATAGAGGTATACAAAAATGTCTGTTTGCTGGTTAGATGGAAAGTTAGTGAATGAAGATGAGGCAAAAGTTTCAGTTTTTGATCATGGGTTGTTATATGGAGATGGTGTATTTGAAGGTGTCCGCTTTTATAATCAGCAGGCCTTTCGTCTGCAAAAGCATTTGCAGCGTTTATTTTATTCTGCCCTGGCTATTGGTTTAGATATTCCGTATTCAAAAGCAGAGCTGGAAATAGCCATCAATGAAGTTATTCAGGATTATAACGGTGTTGATGGTTACTTACGTCTTGTTGTTACTCGCGGCAAAGGATCTTTAGGTATTAACCCTGCCTTATGCAAAGAAGCCACTGCTTTTATTATTGCCGATCAGCTTAGTTTTGTTAGTGATGATGTTCAGAAGAATGGTGCAAAATTGATCATTGCTTCAACTCGGCGTTTATCCCCTGATGGGTTAGACCCACGTATTAAGTCGTTAAATTATCTGAATCATATTCTTGCCAGAATGGAAGCGAGCCATGCTCATGCTGATGAAGCCATCCTGTTAAATGCACAAGGTCATGTCACCGAAGGCTCAACGGATAATATTTTTATTGTCAGCAATAAGAAATTACTAACCCCCCCTGTTACTGATGGAGCGCTAGAAGGAATAACGCGTGAACTTATTTTTGAAATAGCCAATGAACATGGTTTTGGCTGTGGTGAAAAAACATTATCACCTTATGATCTTTATACCGCGGATGAATGTTTTTTGACAGGCACTGCAATGGAGCTGGTTTATGTAACCGAGATTGATGGTCGTCAATTACCACCTTGTCCGGGTTTGATGTTTCAGAAACTTCAAGCATTGTTTAAAGAGAAAATTAGAGATAGTACAGAAGAGAATGCTTCTTCTTAAAAGAGGCCAGAGTCATGATTAAGGCAGGTGTATTAGGGGCGACAGGTTATATGGGAGGTGAGGTAATCCGTGTGCTGTTGAATCACACACAGGTTGAGTTAGCCTGGGTTACGAGTCGAACACCTGGGAATATTGAAGACTATCATCCTAACTTGTTTGGCATGGGTATTACACTGATTCATCCAGATGATATATCGGCATGTGATGTTGTGTTTATGGCACTACCTACCACGGCTTCGTTAGAGATGGCGCCTAAACTATTGTCTATGGGCTGCCGGGTGATTGATCTTGGTGCGGCTTTTCGTTTGAAGACAAAATCGATATGGGAAAATGTTTACGAACAGCCACACCAGCAATGGTCGTTAGCTGAAGAAGCAGTGTATGGTATTTCAGAACTTTATCTTGATGAGATCAAACAGGCACGATTAATAGCCAATCCTGGTTGTTTTTCTTCAGCTGCGATTCTAGGTCTGACACCGCTTATAAAAGAACAGCTGGTTGAGAAAAACTCACTGCTGGTGAATGGTTTATCCGGTACAGCGGGAATGGGTGCAGAACTCTCACGTGCAGCACATCACCCTGAAATAGGAAATAATCTTGTGCCTTATAATGTGGTTGATCATCGCCATAGTTATGAGATGGAACAGGAATTATCTGCGTTAATTGATGATGTTGTACAGGTGCATTTTACCCCTGTTTACGTACCGATCACTCGGGGTATCCTGAATATATGCCATGCGTTTAATTTAAAAGATATATCAAGAGAAGCTTTACTTGAGCTATATCAGGACTACTATCAAGCGCATCCTTTTGTATCAATTTATGATCTTGTTAAAGAACAAAATAGTGCCTGGCAATACAAACCTTATCCATGGGTGAGTACCGTTGCCGGGACTAACCATTGTTATATAGGTCTGGATATTGATGAAAAAAGAAATCGTATTGTGGTTTTTAGTGTTCTGGATAACCTGGGTAAAGGTGGTGCGCAAGTTGGAGTTGAAAACATGAACCTGATGTTTGATCTAAAACGAACGTCAGGTTTGAACCATATAGCTTGTCATCCATAACAAGTTTAAAAAATGGATAACTATCAGTCTGTATGTTGTTTCCAGACGGGATGATTTTCAATTAGCTTCAATGCATCTTGTAACAGGCTTTTACCGGGTTCAGTAATGTGCCAGGTAGAAGCCCCCGATGGGTGGGGTAAGGGAATCATATCAAGCTGTAAACCATTTAACTTAACCGGGTGAACTTGTCCGATAACATCGGTTAATTTTTTGACATCAAGGTACTGGCTAATTGCCAGTTTACCGACTGGTATCACTAATTTGGGTTGTAGCAATTCAAGCTCAGCATTTAACCAATGAGAGCATGTTTTAATCTCGGTCAGGTTGGGTACCCGATCGCCCCCTCGAGGTTTCTTACCGGGGAAGCAACGGCATACTGCCGTCATATAAATCAAGTTTCTGAATTCTTCTTCAGAAACGCCAATTTGATTAAACCATTTAAATAATGTTTTACCTGCCGTCCATGCAAAGGGCTTTGGGATAAGAATTTCCTTGTCCCCCGGAGCCTGACCAATCAGCATAATAGGTGAAATGATCGGGTTACCGGCCACCGGAGGGCCAAACATATCCGGACATTGCTTACATTTTTTGAGTGATGTCTGGTGTTGTTTTATTTTTGTAGTATTAAGACTCATATTTTCATTATATATAAAATAATTCACCGTATACTATGTATTTTAATTTCATTAGATTGTGTTTCTGCTATGAAGACTAAAGTTGATCAAAATTTCGATAACTTATCTGAACGTTTTCGAAAAAATATATATAACACGCCTAAAGGCCAGATAAGGTTAAATGTCTTATGGCGTGATTTAATCGAACAGATCCCGGCGATTGAAAGTGGCGGTTTATCTATTTTGGATGCTGGAGCAGGACAGGGTAACTTTGCCTTACAGCTGGCTCAGAAAAATCACCAACTCACTTTATGTGATTTATCCATTAAAATGTTACAGGATGCACAAGCCTTGTTTGCTGAGCATAAACTCGAACAGGGCGTTCACTTTATTCATTCCCCGGTGCAGGAATTATCGGAACATATCGAAACTCAGTATGACATTGTGTTATTTCATGCTGTGCTGGAGTGGCTGGCAGAACCTGAAGAAACATTAAGGCAATTATTGACATTTATTAAACCCGGTGGTTATTTATCCCTGATGTTCTATAGTCGTAGCGGTTTGATCTATCAAAATCTTACCAATGGTAATTTTGATAATATTCTGAATAATTCCTTGTCTGGTGAAGGTAAATCCTTAACGCCAACCAATCCACAAGATCCTCAGGATGTATATCAATGGCTAAATAACTTTAAATTAAATACTGTACTAAAGAGTGGCGTACGCGTGTTTTATGATGGTATTAGTCGGGAAAGACGTAAACAAATAAATGAAGAACAATTATTTGAACTGGAAAAACGTTTTTCCCGTATTGAACCTTACTGTTCATTAGCGCGCTATGTTCACGTTTTGTGTCAAAAACAGGGCAAGTAAATTGCGGTGTATAAGTAATAATGAATATGTTATTTATATAAAGCATGATTGAAAAAACAGGATATATGCTTAATGGCATATTATTTTTATCCTTTATAAATGCATGTTTTTAAACGAATGGCGATTACAAATACAATAAATAAAAAAGAAAAAATAATTTACACTACATGATCTGGTGTAATGAAAAGTAAAGACTTTGATGATTATTTAATCCGAATGTGGGTACACGATAAATATTATAATTATAATGAATTGTTTGATACTGTTTCTGCAGATTAGAGTTGGTTTAATTACGGTTGTTTATTAAAGTTTGTGCAGGCGGCTGCAAAGTTTAAAATACTTAATCCTGAATCAAATTAGCCTGGATAGTAATTGAAGGGAAACAAAAAGAATTAGCAGAATTTTATTTTCAATTAGCTCTGGCGTTAGGTACAGCGGCGATGCAATCCAGAGGGAAAAGTTGCTAATAGTTCTAAATAATGGAAATGCCTGATAACAATAATTAATGGTTTGCTGGAGAATATAATGGCGGAAGAAAAATATATTTCAGAAGAAGATCTTGAAACTGTAGATTTAATTTACTCAGATTTACTCGAAATAGAGAATATTTCGGAATTAACAGAATTAGAAAAAGTTGTTTACCTTATCGAAAGTTATAATTCGGAAATAAATAGTGGACTGGATTTCATTCAGTGGTTCAGGTGGTCAGATCCAGTCGAGTTAAAAGAAACACCTGATGCATTAAAAATTGTTGGTCTGGATGAATCATATGAAATATGTATAGAGGCATTAAAGCTTACTTTTCCAGAGGGTTTGCCTGGCACTATTGATGAAAAAAATGATGCTGTTGATTTTTTGGAAGAGAATGATGGGCAGGAAAGTGTCAGAGGAAAACTGCTAAAATTGGCAGAGAGACAAGAAGATCAAAATTATAGTCTTACAACAAAACTGGCTTCCTGGATAAAAGGTATGGTGAAACAATAAGGGTATTGATATGAATTTAATACTTAGAATGATGGCTTTATTAGTGGGCTCATTTTTTAAGCCCAGACTCTTCATTGAAAACCCCAAAAATTCTTTATGCTTAAGAGTCCTGCCTAATGATATTGATATTAATTTGCATATGAATAATGGAAGGTATTTAACAGTGTGTGATTTAACAAGGGTTGATATGTTTATTAGAACGGGTTTGGTCTAAACAATGTTAAAAGAAAAATGGATCCCGGATATATCTGAACACACAATGAAATATAAAAAGGCTTTAAAGGTATTTAAAAAGTACACAATACAAATGGAAGTGACAGGTTGGGATGAAAAGTCATTTAAAATGTTACATACCTTTATTTGCAGCGGTCGCGATACTGGGTATATTGAGCATGTTTGTGGGATAAATATTTGAACGTTTTTTTGGATTATAATAAGGAAAATATATATGCTTACGGAAGAACAGAACAAACGCTATGAAGAGTTTTACAACTCAACACATAATAATAAATTTTTAGATAATAAAACCGAATTACTTGTTGGTTTATCTGCTGCTATTGCGATGAATTGTCAGCCCTGTACGAAATATTATCTTATAAAAACAAAGGAAGCAGGAATTAAGAAAGGTGAAATTTCCGAGGTGATTGCCAAGGTAATGGCTGTAGCAGCAGGGCAAAAAAAACTTCAGACTCAGGAAGTTTTGTCTGAAACCAAGTTCGATTTATCAGCTTTCAAATAAGCTGATTAATACTGATCGCGATGAAATTATCACTTTACCAGGTTGATGCCTTTGCTAATAAACCTTTTGAAGGCAACCCTGCCGCTGTATGTCCTCTGGATGAGTGGTTGCCAGACGAGTTGATGCAAGCTATTGCTGCGGAAAACAATTTGTCCGAAACGGCTTATTTTATTAAAACTAAAAATGCTTACCATATTCGATGGTTTTCACCTGTGTGTGAAATTGATTTATGTGGGCACGCTACACTGGCGAGTGCGTATGTCCTATTTAATAAATTAGGATACAAAGACAATGAAATATCATTTGAATCTAAAAGTGGTATATTGCGAGTTAAACAAAATAATGATGAGTTAGAAATGGACTTCCCATCTCAATCATCCGTTGAATGTTCTATTCCAGAAGCCATATTAAAGGCTTTTGATGACACTCCGCTTGAGTGCTTAAAGTCTGAAGATTATATTGTGGTTTTTGAAAATGAAGAAAGTATTTTAAATGCCAGTCCGGATTTATCATTT
>CAZZIS010000013.1:0-30359 GCA_964654445.1 uncultured Thioalkalispiraceae bacterium | reverse complement strand
ATTTTGTTAGCCGTTTTTTTGCGCCAAAATACGGGATCAATGAAGATCCTGTTACGGGTTCAGCCTTCACACAACTTATACCTTACTGGTCAAACAAGTTAAATTATTGGCTAAACAGGTATCTAAAAGAGGTGGAGAAGTCAGGTGTGTTAACTTAGGAGAAAGAGTATGTATATCCGGAAAAGCGGTTATGTATATGGTCGGCACTGTAGAAATATAAAATATAACCGCAAAATGTTGCTTGTAACATAGAGACAAAAGGTGGGTGTATGAAAATTATCCAGCTGGATGAAAAAACGATCGAGGGGATTAGTATTCGAACCACGAATGCTAAGGAGATGAATCCAGATACCTCTACAATATCTGCCTTGTGTCAACAATTTGATGAAAAAGTGACTGTTGATTATGCCAAAGGTTTTCGTGTTTATAATCTGTATTATAACTATGAGTCGGATGCTTCAGGAGAGTTTTCTGTTTTAGCCGGTACAGACCAGATTAGCCAACCGCAAATTGATGGTCTGGAAACAGTAATAATTCCCAAGGGTAAATACATACTATTTGAAGCCAAAGGAAGTGTTCCCCGGGTTGTCATTGAAACATGGACAAAAATTTGGGATTATTTTGAAGATAATAATGAATTTGAAAGATCCTATACTGTAGATTTTGAGTTTTATAAAAGTCAAAATGAAATTGAAGTATATATTGCAGTTAAATGAATACAATTAAACACTCTTATGATTCACTTATATGGTTTGAATTAAATGGAAATCAGGGAAGCAAACCACAAAGACTCAAAGGAAATCAGTATATTAATTACTGCTCTTACAAAGAAGTATGTAACATCTGAGTACCCGGAAAATACTGCATCTAATTTATTGAATTCTATGTCTGAAAGTGAGATAGAAAAGAAATTTTTACATGGTTATATATATTTTGTTGCCGTTATAAATAACCAGATAGTTGGTGTTATTGGTATAAAACAAAAATGCCATATAATTCATTTGTTTGTTTCTGAAAATCACCAGAAACAGGGAATCGCTCGTCAGTTATTGAATATAACAATAGAGGCGTTTTCAAAAATGAATGATATCAATCGTTTTACTGTTAATTCATCAACTTACGCTAAAAATATTTATAAAAGATTAGGATTTATTACACAATCAGAACCCGAAGCAAGAAACGGAGTGACATCGATAGCTATGACGTTAGTATTAAACAACTAACATGTTTATGGGTATTTATTGAGTAAGAGTTTATATAGTGAGTAATGCAGTTGAACTTAGAACAGAGCGGCTTTTATTAAGGCAATGGAAAAAGGAAGATTTTCCTTTATTTGCCGAATTAAATGCTGATCCGGTTGTTATGGAATTTTATCCAGATATTTTAACCGTGGCTGAAAGTAATGCGATGGCTTCCAGGTTAGAGTCTCTTATATCAGAAAGATCCTGGGGGTTCTGGGCTGCAGAGCTTGTTGAAGATAAGACGTTTATTGGCTTTGTTGGGCTTCATAAACCGAATTATGATTTGCCGGTCACTCCTTGTGTTGAAATTGGCTGGCGTTTGGCTAAAGAGTACTGGGGCAAAGGTTATGCTACAGAAGCAGCTAGTGTTTCTTTAAACTTTGCATTTGAAAAAATCGGCTTAACTGAAGTTTATTCATTTACCCCTGTTGCTAATAAGAGATCATGGTTAGTTATGGAACGCCTGGGAATGAAAAATACCTGTGCTAATTTTGAACATCCGATTATTCCCGTGAATCATCCATTAAGGGAACATGTTTTGTATAATATAACCAGGGAACAATGGAATAATACGACATATGATGATGTAATATAATTTGCTTATTCCTATATGATGGTTATTATCGATGATTCATATAGTAGGGATGAACAGAGTTGATTTATTAACCTGGGTTGACAATTAACAGGAGTTGGTAATGGAAAAGCATGAAAAAATTAATTATATAGAGTTTCCGGCAAAAGATATTGAAGCCGCAAAAGTATTCTTTAATTCTGCATTTGGCTGGGTGTTTGTAGATTATGGTCCTGAGTATACTACCTTCGCTAATGAAGGGATTAATGGTGGTTTCTTTAAATCAGATTTAGTTATGTCTGCCGAAAAAGGAAGCGCTCTTATTGTCTTGTATAGTAATGAGTTGGAGAAAACAAAGGATAAAATAGAAAAGTCGGGAGGCAGGATTATAAAACCAATATTTTCATTTCCAGGTGGACGTCGATTCCATTTCACTGATCCAAATGAAAATGAATATGCAGTTTGGTCTGATATTGGCATATAATATTATAACCAGCAAAATGGCATGTGATAAATTTAATTTTAACGAGAAATTTATATTCATAAGAAAAAACAAAATGATAAAGGGACGTTGTTTGTGTGGTGCAATTGAATATGAAAAGTAAAATATGGAAGTATGCAACTGTGCTTGTAGTTATACTTATTATATTTAATCCTGAAATGTCTGAGCTTGCTATTTTTGTTGATGCCGTAGGTTTGGAAGTGTTCCTGATGCTGCTGGAAATTCAGCTGCTTGCGATACTAAGCGTGTTTTTTAACAGCAAAATAGTGCCAATTTATACCTATCTAAAATATTTATATTCGCGGTATATCATATCGCTTTCATGGCAACAGATTAAAGAAGAACCAGCAAGCTTGATGCTAGTTGTACCATGTCCTGCCACACTTATGTGTATGTTGGTTCTGTCGGCTGCTTTTGGTATAGCAGTCAACGCGCATTAATGAAGAAAATTATTTATCCAGCCTGCTATTATTGATTCATCAGTATTATATTCTAACGAGTTTAAAGCCGTATTATATGTTTCTTCACCAAGAATATTGCGTCTCATATTCATTATTTGTAATAAGTACGCCTCACTGAATTCAGGGTGCCCCTGAAAAGTAAGGATCGTTTTGCCAAGTTGGAAACTGCTGTTTTGACAAAATTCGCTAGCTGCAAGTCGTATAGCCTTTTCTGGTAATTGTTCAACTTGATCCTGGTGACTGACTAACAATGAATAAGACTTTAGTTCTGGTTGCATCCAGAATTGATTTACTTCTATTGCGCTACTCATTAAACCGACACCCCATCCGTTTTGGCTTTTATTGACTCGGCCACCTAATGCTTCGGCAATGATTTGATGGCCAAAACATATTCCGACTAATTTTTTGTCATTTTCCTGACATTGCCTGATAAATTCTTTTAGTTTATTGATCCATGGGGTATTTTCATAGGCACTGGATTTACTGCCAGTTATTAAGTAAGCATCACAATCATTAATGTTTTGAGGATAAGTTTCCTGAGTTACCTGGTAAGAGTTAAATATGAATGGGTATTCATTATGATTAAATAAGTCTTGAAACATGTTGCTGTAGCTTCCAAATTTTTTTTCAACTTCGGGAGCTAATTCATCAGCATTCAATATCCCTAATGTTAGTTTTTTTGAATTCAAATCGGTGTTCCTTGTTAAGTTAACTTACCTTCTACTGCATTGGTAAATATTTCGATGTAATCCTGTTCAGTCAGTTTAACGGGGTTACCTGCTGCCGCCGCATCGAGTGTTGCCAGGTGGCCAATACGTTTTTTTTCATTAGAGTTTAAGCCGATTTCTTTTAATGTCTTAGAAATATTTAATTCTTTTCTGAATTGTAGTATCCAGTTGAAAAACCCGTTAAAACTGATATCTTGCAACTGCAAACAACGCGCGATATGTTCTACTTGCGGGGTAATAGCTTCTTTATTTCGTAAGATCACATAAGGCAATAAAATAGCATTTAATAAACCATGATGCTTGTCGTAAATTGCACCCAGCGGATGTGCCAAAGCGTGTACTGCGCCTAGTCCTTTTTGAAATGCGGTGGCCCCCATACTTGATGCGACTAACATATGACTGCGTGCGGTTAAATTGTTTCCATCTGCAACAGCTAAGGGTAACCATTGTTTAATTAAACGCATACTTTCCAGCGCAATACCATCAGCCATTGGATGATAACCCGGAGCACAATATGCCTCAAAACTGTGTACGAATGCATCTAATCCTGTTGCTGCAGTGATATGTGGTGGCAAAGCCTGAGTTAAACCAGGGTCTGCAATGACAAGCTCAGGTAACATTTTTGGATGAAAAATAATCTTTTTGCTGTGGTTACTTTCGTCTACAATGACTGAAGCACGTCCCACTTCAGATCCTGTACCTGCAGTTGTTGGTATTGCGATAGTTGTTGCCATTGCAGAAGAATCAACCCGTAACCAGTTGTCACCGATGTCTTCAAAATCCCATAGTGGTCGTTGCTGCCCAGCCATTAAGGCGATAGCTTTTCCTGCGTCAAGTGCACTACCGCCACCTAAAGCAATTACACCATCATGTTGTCCCTGTTGAAATTTTTTAACCCCGGCCTCAATATTTGATCCGGTTGGATTGGGCTTAACATCAGAAAAAACTGCATTTCCCAGCTTAGCTTCATCAAGATTGTTTAAAATTTCTTGCACAAACTGTAATTTCACTAATCCGTTGTCTGTGACCAGTAAAGGTTTGCTAATATTGAGTTGCTTGCAGCAATCAGCTAATTCACTGATTCGGCCAATGCCAAAATGAATGGATGTGGGATAATTCCAGTTACCCTGTAGTTCTTCTACTGATGTTGTGTCGAGTTTGTTATCCATATTTATTTCTTTATTTATACGATCATTTATTTTTTTGTCTGGCGCAGGTGAAATGATTTTGCTCGGGTTAATTGTTGGTAACCTAAACTGGACAGTGCGCAACCACGACCAGAGTCCTTAACACCAGTCCAGGCTAATGCAGGATCAAGGTAGTCACAGCGATTCATGAATATGGTTCCTGTGTCTAAATCATTACCTATTGATGTGGCTTTTTTAATATCTTCAGTCCAGATTGAAGCAGTTAAACCATAGCGGCTGTCATTCATTAAGGTTAGTGCTTCAGCATCATTTTTAACTTTCATAATTCCAACGACCGGGCCAAAGCTTTCTTCTTGCATCACCTCCATCGTGTGGTCAACATTAATTAAAACTTCAGGTGTCAGATAAGCATCTGTTTCAGTTTTATCAAATTGTAATGGATCAATACAGGATTTTGCACCTGAAGCAATAGCTTTTTTTATTTGTTGCCTTACTCTATCAGCAGCTTGTGCATTCACCAGGGGGCCTAATGTGGTTTTCGGATCTGACGGGTTGCCTAATTTATATTGATGGACCTGTGCAATGAAATTATCGAGAAAAATTGAATAACATTTTTCATGCACATAAATTCTTTCAACTGCACAACAAGATTGTCCTGAATTAAAATATACTCCATCCACCAGACTTTCAACCGCATTATCCAGATTTGCATCCTGCCTTACGTAGGCGGGATCTTTACCACCGAGTTCAAGTGCGAGTCCTTTATTCAATCCTGCAATGTTTTTTTCAACAGTCATACCTGCATCATACGAACCGGTGAAAGAGATGAAATTAATTGCCGGGTCTATTAATAATTTAGTACTTTGTGCATGATCCATGTGTAAATAATGAAAAACCCCTTTGGGCAAACCAGCATAGTCAAATGCTTCTTGTAATCTCTCTGCACATAATAATGTTTGTTTAGAGTGTTTTAATAAAACACAGTTACCTGCCATAATTGCCGGGATTACTGAATTAATAGCTGTAAGATAAGGGTAATTCCACGGTGCAATGGTAAATACAATGCCTAAAGGGACTTTGCGAATATAACGTTTGTTGCTGTCATTATTTATTTCAATATTTGTTAGTGCTTGTTGAGCAATATCAATCATATAACGTGCTCGTTCTTCTGTACCTGCTATTTCTCCTGGTGTATATAGAATAGGTCTGCCCATTTGTATGGTTATTTCTTCCGCCAGTTTACTCGAGTTATTTACAAGATAATCGATAGCCTTATGACATAAGATAGCTCGATCTGTGATGCTCACATCACTCCAGCTTTTCTGCGCCAATAGTGCGGCTTGTATTATATTCTGGCATTCTTTATTTGTAGTGAGATTTCTCTCAGCAATAATGCTGTTATCTGAGGGGGATATGATTGAAACTGTTTTATTCATATTGAATAGTGGATGTTAATTATATAATTTCAAAATAACGTTCCAGCTCCCATAAAGAAATATGTTTGCGATATTCACGCTCTTCCCATTCGCGGCTTGCTGCATAATGCTCAACAAAGTCATCACCAAAATAAGCACGAGCCATACTGGATTTTTTAAATGTCTGTGCTGCTTCCCATAGAGTGGGAGATAGTGTTAAGTGTTTTGGAAAATTTTTCTCATAGGCACTGCCTGAAACAAGCTTTTCAATTTCAGCCTTATTTTCTATTCCCCATAAACCTGAGGCAATAACAGCAGCTAAAATAATATAGGGGTTTGCATCGGCAGCGGCGATGCGGTATTCCACACGTTGTGACTTTTCACTACCAGGGATAATACGAAGTGCACAGGTTCGATTATCGATACCTACGCTGGCTTCGGTAGGTGCCCAAAAACCAGGAATTAATCTTTTATAGGAATTGATGGTCGGCGCAATCATGGCCAGTAACTCTGGCATCAAATGTTGTTGTCCGGCAACAAACTGTTGCATAAGCTCACTCATATTATGTGGCTGGCTGGCATCATAAAATATTGAATTGCCTTTCTCATTTTTAACGGAGACATGGATATGACCACTCTGACCCGGATAATCTGGTGACCATTTCGCCATAAATGTTGCTATCTTTCCCTGTCTTTGCAGGGCAATTTTACTGAAGGTTTTAAACAATGTCGCTTTATCTGCAGCATTGATTGCATCATCATAGGTAAGGGCGGCTTCCATAACACCGGGACCAGTTTCTTCGTGTAAACCTTCTATGCCAAAATCCATTTTTTCAGCCAGTTCTAACAAGCTGGTGTAAGTATCTGCTTCAACACTATTGCGAATAGTTGAGTAACCAAAACCTGCTTGCGTTAAAGGTTCTAGATTTTGATATTTTTTGTCTCTAACACTTTTTGCTGTTTCATTAAAAACGAAGAATTCATATTCAAAGCCAGCAAATATGTTGAGCCCCATATTTTTTGCTTTATCTAAAACGCGTTTTAAAGTCGCACGTGGACATATTGTTTCTGCTGCGCCGCTAAACTCACCAAGAAAAAATAGCATGTTATTTTCAAATGGTAATTCACGGCAACTTGATGGAATAATTTTAACATCGGCATCTGGATAGCCTGTGTGCCAGCCGGTATATTTAACATTATCATAAAGTTTATCCTGCACATCCCAGCCAAGCACAACATCACAAAAACCAAATCCATTTTCAAGGGCAGAGAAAAATTTATCTTTTGACATATATTTGCCACGTAATACGCCATCAAGATCAAACACACCAACTTTTACATGCTCCATTTTACGCTGCTCGATAAGTTGGCGAGCCTGTTTAATGTCAGTTACATCACGTGCATTCATAAACCACCAGGATAATTATAAACATACATATTTATGATGAAATGGTCTAAAAGACCACTTTAATATATTAAGTATAGTTAAGTTATCGGCAGAGTTTGTGTAAAGCTGTAGTCTGGAGATTTAAATATAAGTGATTAAATCTTATTTAATTGATGTTGAACACATCAATATTGTTACTCGCATAAGGTGAATTATTATGACCCACTAAAATAAGAACATCTTCAGTGATATTCAGGATTACAGTGTCACTATACTTTGGTTTTACGGGGAGTTTACAGGACTATTTATGACGCTTAAGGTCGAAGCGTCAGTTTTCTAATGAGGGACGGATAGTATCAATGACTTGTTTGACATCAATAACTTGCAAACAAACATTATCACTACAAGGTGTTTTACGGTGGTTGCTGGCACTTACACAAGGAGAGCATGCCAGGCCCGAATAGATCGCAGTGCTGTTTCCTAATGAACCATAAAGCTTTGGCGTTTCCGGGCCAAAAATAACGTAGGTTTTTAAATCAGTGATAGCAGAAAAATGCCCTGGTCCGGAATCATTTGTCAGCATCATGTGTGAAATACTGTAAAGGCATGGCATCTCAGATAACTTTAACTGACCAGCAAAATTGATGCAGCGGTCATTGTTCACCTGCTCTTTGAGACCTTCCGCTTCTTCTTTTTCGTTAGGTGCGCCCGTGATTAAAATGATGATATCTTCATAGTTATTTAATACTGTTTTCATTACTTCAATATATCTTTCAGGCATCCAGCGGCGTTGAATGAGAAGTTCACTGGCATTGGGATTAATTAAAACAATGCGGTGAGTGTCTTTATCATAATCTGGATAGAGCTTTTTTACATGCTGACGCATGTTGTCTTTATCTTCACTGCTTATATTTGCTTTGGCCAGAACTATTTCATCATCATTAATAATTGTTTTTGAATAGGGTATTTCATGTTTTTCAGCATACGCTGCGTTAACAAGTGCAATAAAGTTTTTACTGATATGGATGTGGGAGTTGTAAGCAACTTCATGGGTTAACAATGAACCACGGTAGAGTCCTTCGTTATGAAATGCATGATAACCAATGCGGCGTGCTGCACCACTTAAACCGGTTAATAACGCGGTAAAACGTGAGAATAATTCAAGATCAATCACAGTGTCGATTTTATTTTTTCGTGTCCAGATGAAAAATCTTAATGTATCTATAACCAGTGAGCCAAGACTGTCTTCACGAATTGTGAAAATGTTTTCTTTGGGTACAGTGCCTAATAAATATAAGCTAGGTGCATTTTTTTTAAATATGACAAAATAAAGTGAAGCACCTTTACTTTTTAATTTTCGCATGGCCGGGTCAACAAGAATAGCGCTGCCCATTTCAGAAAGTTCAATTAATAATACATTTTTAACGTCAGTTGTTTTTTTAAAGCTGAAAATTGAAAGTAGTTTTGTTAACAGAGTAACAAAAAAACATAAGGGAACACCGGCCAGGTGATCAATTTTACGCATGGTATCTACTTTCATAAGATCTCTACTTATTTTAGCCTGTTTTTATTTATGATATAGATAGGTATATAAACCGGGCAGGCTGGCGATTATTAATATAATGCCATATAAAATAGACATTGATAATATCGTTGTCGCTGCACCACCTATTAAACCGAATAAACCAATCATTGCACCTTCCCTAATGCCCCAGCCTGCAAGCGATACGGGTATAAGAGTTAAAAGAATAACAGGAGGCACAATAACAGCAATGGTAAGCAAGTCATATTCAAGCCCAACACTTTGTCCAACCAGGTAAATATTAATGATTGAAAATAAATGAATTAATACACCAACTATTAGATGGAATGATATTGAGCGAACATCATGCAAAATGTTATTTAGATATTCTGATACTCGGAGGATATATGCTAATAAACGTCCTTTATATAATGCTTTTATTTTATGAATATAAATAAAGCTAATAAATCCAAGTAAGCCGGTTAAAACAATAATATTAATCATTAAAAACAGGTTTTCTGGTAACAAGCCGGGTAAAAAATAGTTAGCTACGAGGTTTAGTACAAGTAATCCGGAAAGACCAAGAATACGATCGATAAAGACACCAATGAATGCGTCTCTTTTTCTGTGACCATTTCCTGCAACATCAAGAACCCGAACTGCATCACCGCCTATGCTGGTGGGTAAGCCCTGATTAAAAAATGAACCTTTAAAATAGCTGCGCATATAGAATTTGGATTTCTGCCCAAAGTTAAGACTTTTCATTACCCGGCCCCAGCGATATCCTGCGAGTAAGGTACTTAACAACTGGAATAAGACAGCAACAATGAGCAATTTAATGTTTGCCTGAAGAATGATGTCTTTTACACTTTCAAATTCAATATTACGAAAGATGAGAGTAAGGAGGGCTATGGTGATAATTATGCGTGCAAGCCAGCCCCATTTAAAGCTTATTTTCTCTTCGCTGGCAATATTCGTCATTATTTAGCTCGTGTAAATCGTAAGATCAAGGGGTCTAAAAACAGTGATTTTAAACCTTTAAGACTTAATATAAAACATATAATCGGTGTTAATACTTCCAGGAATCGGGCTTCCTTATCGCCTGCATCGTGTAAAAAAACCAGGTGAACAACTGCTAATAACAGAATTATCGTGATAATACGCTGAGCAATCAAATTTTCGCCTGAGACAGGAAGAAAACGCATACTTATGTATGCTGCTATCCATCCAAATAACATTCCACCCAGTATATCAATTGGCCAGTGTACTCCCGTTGCAATACGCGATAGAGCGATGATTGAAGCATAAACAACAACGACGGATCGAATTCGAATATCAGCAACCAGAAATATAATCATTGTTGCTAAAGTAAAAGGAGCAGCAGCGTGCCCGGATGGAAATGATGAGTGAGAAAACTGGTTTCCTAACTGATGAATTATATCAGCTGAAAATATTGCAGGTGGTCGTGGTATGGATAATAACTCTTTAAAGCCATGAAGAAATAAGGTGGTAATCATTGCCGCGATAAAGCTTTTAACAATAATATCAGGACGTTTGGCAGTAAGTGGCAACATTAATATCATCACCATGGCGGCATCACCATAAAGGGTAATATTAATCCATATATCTTCGGGTTGAAAATATAAGGCATCATTGAGTAATAAAAACAGCGCTCTATTTGTTCCGGTTAACCAGATGATTAGCATTGTTAGTATTGTAAATACAGGTATTGCCCAAAACCAGGGGGATAACAAAGAGACGGAGGATAAAGGGAGATGGTTATTTTTCATGTTTATCCTTTGTAGTTATAACATTTATAAAGTTGATAAGTGGCGGCCTCTTTGTTATTTAATTTCTGGATTACGTTTTCCTGATTATCACAACGTTCAAATTTATTAACACCACTTGCTTCTGTATTTTTGTATTTTGGTGGCACTACTAAAACACCATTACTTCCTGTTTGTACTGAACCGTACCATATATCAGACTGTCCATAACGTTGATCGGTTACCTGTACTGTTGCAGGTTTTGCATACCATGCAAGTCGACTAAACTGTGACCAGTTGCCAACAAAAATTACAGGTTTGTTACTTTCGCTTTGCATCTCTATTTGTAGTTCAACGGCTTTGTTAGCAACCTTTTTCCAGCCATAGATATCTTCAAGAGGGTGTTGGTTGTTATCAAAAGGTAAAAGTGATGTTGCTAATAGTAAGTGCAAAGCAATAATTATAATGAATGAGTAAGTAAAACTAAAGTAAGAGAGGATGCGAACGTTTTTATTCTGCCAATGTTGGCTGAGCCATTTTGCTGTTAAAGGTGTTAACGCAATCCAGCCAAGTGCTGTCCAGTGTGGAAGTGTTTGTTCAAAACCACTCATCCAGCCAAATAAAATTAAAACAGGTAAAGAAAAAGCGAGGATATATTTTTCATTCTTATTAGATTTTTTTAAACTGGAAAAAATAGCGAGTAAGCCCAATATAAAAATTGCGGGCGAATAAGCAAGAAATTGTGCTGCCTGTGAAGTGAGGAAGTTTTTAATTTGCCAGGATTTTTCTGGTGCGCCATGCTCGAGCTGATAAGAAATAGAAATCCAGTCATGTTGAATATTCCAGTATAAAACAGGAGCAACGACAATAGTTGCTAATGCAATTGCAATCCATGGCCATCGAGTGGTTAAAGCTTTGCTGGATTTATAAATCATTAAACCTAAGACAGCCGTTACAACTAAAGTGATGGCTGTGTATTTTGCTAAACCGGCAAGACCAAATAATAGCCCGACATAAATCCAGAGATGTTGTTGATTTTCCTTTAGAACCCGATATAGAAGCCAAATGGCAGAAATAGCGACAGGTATTAATGGCGTGTCCGGTAACATTGCCAGCCCAAATAATTGAGAAATGATACTGGCTTGATAAAGAAGTACTGCAATGGTACCTAGCCAGACAGATTCCGCTGGAAAAAGATCACGAGTAAAACCATAGAGTAAAAAACTGGTGAGAGCTGCAAGTAGTAGAGGCCAGATTCTTAAAGCAAAGTCACTATCTGAAAGCTGGAGAATTATGGCATTTAACCAACCTGAAAGTGGCGGGTGATCAAAATAGCTCCAGTCGAGGTAATAACCGTATAATGCATATTGAGCTTCATCATTAGTGAGTTCAGCCTGACCCATGGTAAAAAGATGTAATAAGCTGAAAAATACGACCATAACGATGGCGGTATTTTTGGGGGACGAAAACAGGGGGGATGAGGCAAAGTAAGAAAACACGGTTATTTACTCTTTATTATATAGCTGTACTCTATCAGATCTCGCGTTGCTGTGCATCTGCTGGTTGTTCTGAGATTTATGATGAGAAAATAATTTTTGCTAGGTAATAATTTTTTTTACTTCTTGCCATTGTTTTTCCAGACGTTTTTCTGAAACAGGCATTTGAGTTTTTAACCCTTGAGCAAAGAGTGAGACGCGATATTCTTCTAACATCCAGCGGTAGAGGACAAAAACAGGATCTTCATAATACTCATCATTAAGCTCAACAAAATGTTCCCAGTATGGATTAAGTATATTGCAATACTGGCGATCACGTTCAGCCGTTTGTTGTAGTTTATCCAGGCGTTGTTGAATGGCTTGTAAATAGCGAGGATAACTTTTTAGATAATTTATTGGTGTGAAATAGATGAAGTCCTCGTAAATTAAATGTTCAAGTTGAGATTGAATGTCATTTAAACTGAGCAACCAGTTCGGTTTTGTATTTTTCTTTAATTGTTTTCGTATCGTATTATAGCTATCAAAAACCCGGGTTAGTATCTCGCATATTTCACTTGCATCATTAATAAGTTCATTACTTCCTTGTTGCAAGTTTTCTTCAAAAGAATATTTATTATTAACTATAGTATTTTTTGAGAAAAAACTTTTTTCTATGCTGGCATCAATGATGGATAATTTCAAATCATTGCAGCTGCCAATAATTGCATAACTCATGCAGATTTTCTGGATGTTGGGTAAATTTTTAGTTAAGTATTTAACTTGTTGTTTTAAAGATAATAGGTATAAACGTTTTAAACCATCATGGTGGATGTCTTGAGCTTGTTTCTGGCTATCAACAACAACTATTGACACGCTATCGTCATCATCCTGCAGGGCGGGGAATCCTTTGATATTTAGTTTGTTGACTGTTTTGTTAATGACATCAGGCAGCTCGTCAAAATCCCACTTGGTTAAACCACTTTGTTCTATATCCCATTTAATATTAGTACTGAATTGTTCAGATATTTCATGGCTTAGTGATTCCTGTAGTAAGGCTAAATTACGGCCCTGTGCTAAACGTTTATTAAATTGATCACGCACATCAAAACGCATAAAATAATGTGAATCCAGGCTATCCATTTGCCAGGCATTATCAGGAATTTTAATACCTGAGATTTGAGTGAGCTGTTGACTGATAGAATATATTAAAGGTGAAGTTCGGTCATTGATAGCTTCAATACAAGCGTCGGCAAACTGTGGCACGGGTACAAAATTTTTGCGTAAGTTTTTGGGTAAGGTTTTAATCAGTTGTGTAATTTTTTCGCGTAATAAAGCAGGAATTAACCATTCAAACTGCACCGGGTTAAGGGTGTTAAGTAAAGCCAGAGGTACAGTTAACGTTACACCATCATCCTCACTTGCGGGATCAAAATGATAAGACAAAGGTAGAGGCATATTATTAACGATAAGTTGCTTTGGATATTGTTCTTCGGTGATATCACCGGCACTGTGTTGCATGAGATAGTCACGACTAAGGTATAAAAATTTGGAATTATCTTTTTCAATATCTTTACGCCATGTATCAAACTTTTTACTGTTATAAATACCTGTAGGAATACGTTCATCATAAAACTGGTAAACCACCTCATCTTCAACTAACACATCCTGACGTCTTGATTGATGCTCCAGTTTTTCAATATCAGTGAATAGCCGTTCATTATGTTGAAAAAATGCAGCATGGCCAGAATATTCCCTATTTACAAAAGCGCCTCGAATATAGAGTTCACGGGAAAAATCGGGGTCAATAGGGCCATAGTTTATTTTTTTTCGTGGATTGATAACCAGGCCATATAACGTTGATTTTTCATATGCAGCTATTTGTGCGGGACGTTTTTCCCAATGCGCTTCAAAATAAGATTTTTTGATTAAATGAGCCGCTTGTTTCTCCAGCCATAGGGGATCAATTTGAGCTACCGTTAAACCATAATGCCGCTGTGTCTCAAGCATTTCAGCTGCCATGATCCATAAAGGACGTTTTTTACGTAAGTTTGATCCTGGGAAAATAGCAAATACATTATTTCGTGCGCCCTGGTATTCACCGTCTTCATTTTTTAAACCAGCATGGCTTAGCAAACCACTTAATATAGCCTGATGAATAGCATCATAGTTCGCCACGGTGGAATTTGTTTTATATTTAACTTCATTACACTGGTTGAGTAACTGGCTATGAATATCACGCCACTCAAGCATGCGGTTGTATGAAAGAAAGCATTTTTTACATAACTTGCGTAATTTATTCTGCGTAAGATGCTGGCGTTGTTCCCGGTAAAAATTCCATAAATTCAAATAGGCTATAAAATCAGATTTTTCATCTTTAAACTGAGAGTGAGCCTGATCGGCCTGTTGTTGTTTATCCATTGGACGTTCACGTGGATCAGCAATACTTAGTGCACTAACAATAATTAACACTTCATTTAAGCTGGAAAATTCGTTAGCGGCAATGAGCATACGTGCATAACGTGGGTCGACAGGGAAGCGGGATAATATTTTACCAATGGGAGTAATGTTTTGCTTGTTCATTGCTTGCAGTTCTTCAAGCAACTGGTAACCATCTTTTATCAGGCGTGAGTCGGGTTTATCAATAAAAGGAAAGTTTTCAATATGACCAAGGCGAATATTATGCATTTGCAAAATAACACTGGCTAAATTGGTACGTAAAATTTCAGCATCGGTAAAAACCGGGCGATTATTAAAATCATCCTCGCTATATAAACGAATACATATTCCATCACTGGTACGACCACAACGACCTTTACGCTGGTTGGCGCTGGCTTGCGATACTCTTTCAATAGGGAGTCGTTGTACTTTAGTTCGGTAGCTATAGCGACTAATACGAGCGTAACCAGTATCAATTACATATTGTATGCCTGGAATGGTTAATGATGTCTCTGCAACATTAGTTGCTAAAATGATTCTACGATAGCTGTGTGACTTAAACACTTTTTGTTGTTCAGCATTACTTAAACGGGAAAATAGTGGAATGATTTCAGTTTTATCCGGGTGGTGTTTACGTAACGCTTCTGCTGTTTCGCGAATTTGTCGTTCACCACTTAAAAAAACTAAAACATCACCTGCACCCTCGTGGCTTAACTCATCAACGGCATTAAGTATGGCTTGCTGTTGATCTTTTTGAGACTCGCTTTTATTGGACTGTGTATCATCACCATTCAATGGACGATAACGGACTTCTACCGGATAGGTGCGGCCAGAGACTTCAATAACAGGTGCATTCTCAAAATGTTTGGCGAAACGTTCAGGGTCAATTGTTGCAGAAGTAATAATAACTTTTAAGTCTGGTCGTTTAGGTAAAAGTTGTTTTAAGTAACCTAAAATAAAATCAATGTTTAAACTACGTTCATGCGCTTCATCGATGATCAATGTATCGTAGTTTTGTAAAAAGGGATCGTTTTGTATTTCTGCTAATAAAATACCATCCGTCATGATTTTTATATGACTGTTTTTATTTAATTTATCTGCAAAACGAATTTTATAGCCAACACTCTCACCGAGTTCTGTTTTCAGTTCTTCAGCAATACGTGCAGCAACACTGCGTGCTGCAATACGACGGGGCTGAGTGTGGCCAATCATGCCATAAGTGCCACGTCCCATCTTTAAACAAAGTTTAGGTAACTGTGTCGTTTTACCGGAACCTGTTTCACCACAAAGAATAATAATCTGGTGCTCTTCAATTGCTTTGCAGATATCATCATGTCTTTGATTAACGGGTAAGTTGCCCGGAAAATCAGGGGCGGGTTTAGTAGACTCACGTGTTTTAGCGAGTTGAATTGATAGCGTTATTTGTTTATTTAATTTTTCCAGCTGTTGTGTTGATTTTTTGTCCTGCTCACGAAGCTGTGAAAGTGATTTAAGTTTTTTAGTAAAACGAAAACGATCAGACAACATGCATTGGCTAATTAAGAATTTAAATTGTTTGTTGAGGTCTTTCATGATTGGACAAAAATAACACATACTTAACGCAAAGAACGCCAATGCGCAAAGTTCGCAAAGAATACTATTTTATTTTGCGCTCTTCGTGTTAAATATCTTTTTAGGTTTAAAGTTGGTTTAGACTGAATCCGAAAAACAGTATGAACTATGGCTCTTCACCATAATCAATCGTGATTTCCTGGTGTTGATCAATTGTTCTTAATGCATACAATTCATATCCATCAAATTCAGCGCAAGGTTTTGTATTATGGTTTAAATAGCGCAGGGCATTTTTTCCATCACGACCAATCCATTCACCTTTTTCATCCTCAGTCCACAATACATGCATACCATTGTCACTGGTTTCAGGGCCTTCGTAATCACCTAAGTAGGTTCCGGCTTTGATTATTGTGCTCGCAAAAAGTCCCTTACCATGAATTTTTGAGTCTTCAACATAAAAGAACATGGCTTCTTTTTTACTAAGTTTAATTGACATAATATTGACGTGATTTTTTATTTTACTGGAAATACCCATCGTAGATGAGTTGTTGTGATGTTTCAATTAGTCACTTCTTTAATTTATCGCTTTTAATGAATAAATAGTGGATATAAATAAGTTAACTTAGCACTGATAATTAGTAGTAATTATTATAAAAGTACTGGAAGTTACTAATAAATAAGATAATTTTCTATGGCTACAGTTTTACGCTTAATTTATATAAAGAGGTTTTTACTTAAGTCCCGCTCATGTATGCCGATAAATTGACTAATCGATTTCTGTAAATATCTTATAAAGTGACTTTAGACATATGGCTGCCAAATCTGCTTTACCGCGCGATAATATTGAAAAAATCCTTAAAGGGATCACTATTCCTTCACCGCCGCAAATAATTGCAGATTTACAGATGGAAATGGCTATGCCTGATCCTGATCTTAATGAAATGGCGGATATGATTTGTAAAGATCCCGGCCTTGCGGGTGGCGTGTTAAAAACACTGAATTCCCCTTATTATGGAAACCGTGATATTGGTTCAATTTCTAAGGCCGTGATGTTGCTCGGTATGGATACCGTTGCAAGTATTGTTAATACTTTATATATGCGTCACGCCCTGGCTCATGATGAAGATGTCTCTGAAGATGTTTATAAAGCGATGACCCGGTTCTGGGATTCGGCAGCAGATGTTGCCAGGGCTTGTCGTTTAATCGCACAACGTTTGCGTTTTAATGACCCGGAAATGGCGTATTCGCTGGGACTCTTTCATGATGCGGGGATTCCCTTGTTGATGCAGCGTTTCCCGGATTATCTTGAGGTGATCGCACAATCCTATTTGTTGCAAGAGCCGCGTATTGTGGATGTTGAAAATAAACATTATGAAACAAACCATGCGGTGATCAGTTTTTATGCTGCCCGTTCATGGAAGCTGCCAGAAGTGATATGTCGGGTTATTGCTAAGCATCATAATGCTATTGAAATTTTTTCTGATAAAGATAAAACGGATCCAGATGAAAAATACCTTTTGGCAATATTAAAGTTGGGTGAACATCTGGCAGGATTGTCTAGTACAATTGGTAATAACGAAAATGACCTTGAGTGGATACAGTCTGAAACGATAATACTTGAGTATCTTGGTCTTAGTCAGTTTGATTATGAAGATTTGGAAGGATTTGCCTCAGACAACGGCATTGGTTGTCAGGCTTACTTTGTGTAATAAAGGGAGCACAAATGCTCCCTTTTATCATTAATGGTGCTGATGCCCATCTGGTCCATGTACATGTCCGTGTTCAATTTCTTCAGCTGAAGCTTCACGAACATCTGCAATTTTAATATCAAAGTTAAGCGCAATTCCGGCTAATGGATGGTTACCGTCAACAGTGATTTCATCGCCTTCAATTTTGGTTACCGTTACAGTGAGCATATCACCTTCCGGGCTTTCAGCATGGAACTGAATTCCTTCTTCAATCGGGTGTTCTTTATCAAACATATCACGCGGTACAACCTGAACCATGGAATCATCACGAATACCGTAACCTTCTTCAGGCTTTATATGTGCAGAGAAGGTCTCTCCCGCGGCTTTTCCTTCCAGTTCACCTTCAAGGCCAGGAATAATTCCACCGGCACCATGCAAGTAAAGAAAGCTATTGTCCTTAGACTCATCAAGAGTTTCACCTTGATCATTTTTTAGGGTGTAATTAAGCGTAACAACGCTATTTTTGCTGATTTGCATGAGAAAACCTTTAAATTTGAATGAAATACTGAATTGTGCCAAAAAAACAGACTATATCAGATTATAATCACTCAAAAATACTTATTTAGAAAAAAATAACTTTTACCAGATCTGTTAAAATAGAAAAGTTGATATTTGATCCTGATTGAAAATACGATGAATAAAAAAACCTCACAAGATAATATTTTTGCTTCTCCACTATCAGAAATTGTTGATTTTGTTTTTGATGAAAATGTCGTGGATGTTTTCCCTGATATGATCAATCGTTCCGTTCCCGGTTACAGCACTATTATTAATCTTATCGGAATTATCTCACGGCAATATGCGAAACCGAATACCCGTTTATATGATTTAGGCTGCTCTTTAGGGGCAGCCAGTTTATCGATGCGGCATCGTTTGACCGAAGAGGGCTGTGAAATTATTTCGGTGGATAATGCGCAAGCAATGATTGAACGCCTGGATAAAATATTACAACGCGATAATAGTAAAACACCAGTGCAAACTTTATGTGCTGATGTAAGGGATGTCGATATTAATAATGCTTCCGTTGTTGTTATGAATTTCACCTTACAATTTATCCCATTAGCTGAACGAAAAAAGATTATGACTAATATTTATAATGGTTTGAATAAGGGCGGTTGTTTAATTTTATCGGAGAAGCTTGCATTTCCTGACGCCGATGAAAATGAAATACAAATCGATCTTCATCATGCCTTTAAAAAGTCGAATGGTTATAGTGATCTTGAAATTGCACAAAAAAGAAGTGCCCTGGAAAATGTACTTATCGCCGAAACAAAAGATACACATGTACAACGATTAGAGGAAACCGGTTTCACCCAGGTCTTCCCCTGGTTCCAGTGTTTCAATTTTGCGTCATTTATTGCAATTAAATAATCGGTTTAAATATGATTGATTATAGTGAACTGTATATTGCTCTTGAAAATAGTGATGCCAGTGAATGGTTAGATTCATTGGCGGATAGTATAGATCGTGCTTTTAATTTTCCACGCCATGGTGAGCTGGACAAATGGCTGGCCATGCTAGATAACTTACCGGATATTAAACCATCGTCCATTGATTTAGATTCTGAGTTACGTATCGGAGAACTCTCTGATTGTGATGAAAATGTTCGGGAATTACTCGAAGAGGATTTGCGAATGCTAATGCCATGGCGTAAAGGTCCTCTATCAGTATTTGGTATAGAGATTAATACTGAATGGCATTCAGACTGGAAGTGGAATCGGGTTCAGCCGCATATTGCGTCTTTAAAGGGAAAACATGTACTGGATATCGGCTGTGGTAATGGTTACTACGCCTTGAGAAGTTATGGTCAGGGTGCAGACATGGTTATTGGTGTTGATCCCGGACAAAAATATATTATGCAATTTTATGCATTAAAGAAATATCTCGGTAGTATTCCTGTGCACCTTTTACCTTTAGGTATTGAAGACATACCTGCTTCATTAAAAGCATTTGATACCGTGTTTTCTATGGGAGTGTTGTATCATCGTCGTTCGCCATTGGAACATTTATTTGAGTTACGTGAATGTTTGAAACCGGGAGGAGAACTGGTTTTAGAAACTCTGGTTATAGAGGGTGATGTTAATTCAGTTTTATTACCAACAGATCGCTATCAACAAATGCGTAATGTCTGGTTTTTACCCAGTTGTGATGCATTGGTTTTATGGATGCAACGTTGTGGTTTTAAAAATGTACGGGTTGTTGATGTATCTAAAACAAGTATAGATGAACAGCGTGCTACAGACTGGATGACATTTGATTCATTAGAAAATTTTTTAGATCCTGATGACCCAACAAAAACAATTGAAGGTTATCCTGGCCCGATGCGGGCTGTCATTTTGGCTAATGCACCAGAATAGTTTGCTTTATTTATAGTATGTTGTTGGCCAGATCCTCTTTATTGCAGGTTGGTCTTTACCTTCAGGGACATAGGTAAGGGGCGTGAGTATCAGGGCAGGACGCCCGTAAGTAGAATAACGCAGGAGTAGTTATCGAGGAGCGGAAGCTTGAGGACGAGGTAATGATTGTAAGAACATAAAGGTAAATAGTAATGCTGGAAATGGTAAGTAAAGAACAAGCTTTACCTGGTAGAACAGAAGCGATAGCACTGCCCGCAAAACATTTTATTAATCATAATGAGCTAAGAAAACCTTATCCTGAAAAAATGCAACAAGCGATGTTTGGTCTGGGTTGTTTTTGGGGGGCAGAAAAAAAATTCTGGGAAACGGAAGGCGTTTACATTACCCTGGTGGGATATTCCGCAGGTTATACACCGAACCCAACTTATCAGGAAGTATGCTCGGGTAAAACGGGACATAACGAAGTGGTTTATGTTGTTTATGATCCAGCTAAGGTTAACTATGAAACGTTATTAAAAATATTCTGGGAGTCACATAATCCCACCCAGGGTATGCGCCAGGGAAATGATCGTGGTACACAATATCGTTCGGGGATTTATACTTATTCAGAAGAACAAAAAAAACTGGCTTTTAAAACACGAGAACAATATGAAAAAGTTTTGCTTGATGCAGGTTTAAGTGTGATCACGAGTGAAATTAGTAATGCAGCAGAATTTTATCCCGCAGAAGAGTATCACCAACAGTATCTGGCAAAAAATCCCGGTGGATATTGTGGCTTAGGCGGTAGCGGGATTGTATTAGAAACGATCTAGTTTTCTTGTAGTGTAATAATAAGCTTACGTTTGTGTTTCATAGTACGGTGCTCCCACAAGTAAATCCCTTGCCATGTTCCCAGTGCACACCGTCCATTATGTATAGGAATAGTAAGGCTATTCTGCGTTAAAATAGTACGTATATGTGCCGGCATATCATCAGGGCCTTCCATATCATGTTGGTAGGCCGGGTCGCCGTCAGGTGCGATGCGTGCCATAAAATTCTCCAGGTCTGTTCTGACTGTGGCGTCAGCGTTCTCGCAAAGAATAAGTGATGCACTTGTATGCTGTAAAAACAGATGACACAGACCTGAGTTAATTGTGCTTTTATCGATCATGCTTTGGATATCATTTGATATCTCATAAGTTCCCCGACCTTTTGTTTCTATATTTAATATTTGTTGTTTCATTCATTGCATTTTACAGTAAAAAATAAGCTGTGACATTTGTTAACAAAGAAAAACTTTTAAAAATTTGTCAGGTTAACTAGCTTGATTTTTATGATAAATATAGCTGATCTTTATTTAGTTTTTGTGATGTAGAACGTGTTTAAAGATATAAATTTAATTAAAGTTTATATCTACTTAATAATAAGGAGGGTATTGTTTAACAAATGTTTGCAGATGATTCAATAGAAGAGAGATATAATTTTAGATTAATATTTACGATAGAGAAAACGATTTTATGTTCAGTGAGTTGCTAAAAACAATATTTCAACAAAACCATGTAAATTTTCGCAGCATTGATCTTTACTCTTCCACAAATAATCTCGCTATAGATATGTCCAAACAATCTAAAATTGATTGCTCAATTTTATCCTGTGACAGTGATCTTTTTATTGCTCTAAATCCTGCAACTCGCAAGTTTAATTTAACCCGCTTGAATAAAGTTATAGGTAAAAAATTATCCCAGGTTAATAGAAATGAAGAGCGACAATTAAATATTAATTTATTAAAAGCAATGCCGCAAGATATTAAAAGTAAAGTTCATGTTTTCATTGACGAAGCCCTGGAGTATCAGGATGAATTATATGTAGTTGATGAGTCTGAAGAACATGCTTACGCTATTGATGTAAAACAATTACAAAAACTTTCAAGTGATCAACTAATAGGAATATCTTTTTCGGAAGAAATTAATAATAACATGGAAATAAAAGAAACATTAAGTTTTAAAGATCGTGTTAAAGCATTACATTCATTACCCCCAATGCCTGAAACAGCAAGCAAAATTTTAACTTTGAGGGCAATCCCCGATGTGAAGGTTGAACAAATTGTTGCAGTCATTGAAAAAGATCCCGTGCTTGTTGCACAAATTGTCAGTTATGCCAATTCAGCTTTTTTCGGTCAGGCAGGTTCAGTTAAATCATTAAAAGATGCTATTTTCAGAGTGTTAGGTGTTGATGCCGTGATGAATATGGCTCTGGCCTTATCGGTTGGCTCTACCTTTAAAATTCCACAAACCGGCCCGGTTGGTGCAAAGGCTATTTGGAAATCTTCGATATATGCTGCTTCCCTGATGCAGCGTTTGAGTATGTTAATGCCGTGGGGGCAACGTCCTAATCCCGGTACTGCGTACCTGGTTGGCTTGTTACACGACATTGGTCTGCTTGTTTTAGGTCATTTATTTACCGAAGAGTACATTGAGCTTAATGATTATCTTGGAAAAAATAATGATGTAAATCTTTTTATAGCTGAAGAGAAGGTACTCGGTATTTCGCACATTGAAGTTGGTAAAATGGTAATGCGTATGTGGAATATGCCGGAAGAACTCGTTGCTGTAGCCACTTATTTTCATGATAAAAATTATTCTGATGAATATGAAAGATATATCCAGTTGTTGTCAGTGGTTAAAACAATATTAGTTCCTCACGGGCTGGCGTTTGGTAATAGCTCTGAGGAGCTTCCATTGGATTTGCTGGAAAAACTGAGCCTGGATGAAGAAGACGTTATTATTGCTGCAGATGAAGTGCTTCAGGAAGGTGAAATAATAAAAAATTTAGTTAAGCAAATGTGTGCTTAAGCTGTAATAATTCCTTTTTATTACCTATATTTAGGTAATGATAAAAGAGCAATTAATGATTCGTGGTTCAGCTACTACACTACAGAATCCTCAATCTAACTATCCTGAGATACAATCCTCTGAACCTTTATGGAAACGTGCACCTACGCGTGATGATACAGGCAAACCCTATGCTGATTTTATGATGTTAATACCGGGCTTGCGAAATTTTGAGCCCTCTCATTTACGCGATATCATTAATAAAATGGAAGCCGTTTTAAAGCATTATGAGAAAGACATTATACTTGCAGATTTGAATTTAGAGATAAATGTTTTATGGGTAACTATCCAGCCACATATAGGTTTAAGTGCAGAAATAGCATCATTGATTCACCATATTGTACCTGAAGCGAAGCTGGTTTCACAACACACTACATCTGAATAATTTAATCGCGTAAAAAATGTAAAATATTTTCTTTTTTACGCACGGTATCATCATATCCGAGTTTGATTAGTGCATTACAGTAGCCCTTTTCAAATAACAGGTAACTCATAAAACTACTGTCTGTTTTCGAATATGCACCAATACTGCGTAATAAGGTTTTAATTGACCAGGGTAGTTCATTTGCATGGTCTGCTGCCATTTTACCTATGTCATTACTTGGAGAAATAACCTGTACTTCAACCTGGCGTAATGTTACGCCATGTTTCTCTCGTTCCTGATCACCAATGAGTTTGACGGTTTTATTGATGCGTTGTAAACGTTCTATATCAGCATCAAGACTATCAAGAAAAATACTATTTAATGTGTGTCCTGCAATTTCACCTAGTGTCGGGGCTTTAGGGTTTGATACACGCTTTAATTTGAATTCAGTCTGGTGGTTACCAATTACTAACACACGATCAGCACCAAGATGTAGTGCCGGGCTGATCGGTGCTGTTTGACGAATAGAACCATCACTAAAAAATTCGCGATTCAGTTTTACTGGCGAAAATAAAAAAGGGATGGCTGATGAGGCCATTAAGTGATCAACCGTAATACGCGTTGAGATTCCAATACGTTGTGCTCGTTTCCAGTTTTTAAGTGATGAATGACCATGATAAAAAGCAACGGATTGGTGACTTGAGTAACCAGTGGCATTTATGCTTAAAGCATGCAGTGATTTATTCTCTATGCCACGTTGTAACATACTACTATCAATATACTTTTCTAATAGTTTTCTTAACGGCGTTCTGTCGAGTAAATATATCGGGCTGTGTTTTCCTAATCCACCCAATACCATTGACAGCAACCAGTGAGCGCCCGTTTTTATTATGCCGGGAATATCTGTTCGAAATACCTGATCAGATGTGAAATTAGACCAGACAAAATGCATTCTGCGAACAGAATGTCTGAAGTGATCGTTTTTTGCAGCTAAAGATGCAGCATTGATTGCACCAGCAGAAGTACCACAGATAATTGTGAAAGGGCAGGGTGAATTACGAGGTAGCATTTCTGCTATCGCCTTTAAAACACCAATTTGATACGCCGCTCGAGCACCACCCCCGGTCATAACAATGGCAAGTTTTGGTTTAACTTTATCTTTACTCAAAAAGTAAATCCTTTGTAAATAACATTTATTAATTCAAGGTGTATACTAGGCTAAGTATAGTGTACTGTTTATAATAGTTTAAGTATAAATTACGCCTTAATTTAATAAGGATTACCATATTGAATAGCAATAGCAATAGCAATAGCAATAGCAATAGCAATAGCAGTAATAAACCTGTTTATCCCGGGAACTCTATCATGGTTCGTCCGGATGGTCCGTTGATATGTAAAGGAGATAGAGACATAACTTTGCTGAATGCGGATGCTGAGGTTATTTTAGAAGATAAAGAGTTTGCTTTATGCCGTTGTGGCTTATCAAAAAATAAGCCTTTTTGTGACGGCACACATAAGACAGAAGGTGTACAAGCAACACAAACATTTACCGATGAACGTGAAGAAGATATTAATGGGATCGTCGGTAATTTGACTATTACTGTTAAAACCAATGCCATGTATAGCATTAATGGACCAGTAACAATTTTTAGTCGGGATGGTTTATCTAAAACAACACGGACTAAAGCAGCCTTATGTCGATGCGGACAGTCAGAGAAAAAACCATTTTGTGATGCGAAACATAAAAAATGTGGTTTTACTGCATAAGCAAGATAAAATAATATGACGCCACTTCAACGTTACCAGTCTGATATACAAAATAGAAAAATTAAAACAGATGATAAACAGTGGCAAGCAGTGCATCATACTCAGCGTGTGTTTTCTGAATTAAATATTGCATCACAGGCTAAAGGAAATTTCTTCTCCTCTTTATTCAAACAAAAAACACCTGTCCGTGGACTTTACCTTTGGGGGGGAACTGGTCGCGGCAAAACATATTTAGTTGACAGTTTTTATGAGTGTTTACCCGGTAATAAAAAGCACAGGGTACATTTCCATCGTTTCATGCTCGAAATTCATCAACAATTAGATGATCTACCCAAGTCACCTAATCCACTTGATATTATTGCTACCCAGCTAGCTGAGAAAATGAGTGTTTTATGTCTGGATGAATTTCATGTGCATGATATCGCTGATGCTATGTTATTAGCGGGATTACTCAAAGCTATGTTTGAGCAGGGAATTACCCTGGTAGCAACATCAAATATATCGATACATGATTTATATAAAAATGGTTTGCAACGGGAACGTTTTATGTATGCAATTGAATTGCTGGATAAGTATACCGAAGAGTTTGATTTAGGGGATGGGACAGATTATCGATTTAATATTCTAAATGAAAGTGAATATTTTTATGTGATAGATGAAAAAAAGACAAAAAAAATGAGTGAAGATTTTTTATCGTATAAATTTATTGAGCTTGCTCCCTGTCAGCCGAAAACCAAAAGAAGTATTGAAATTAATAATCGTGAAATAAAATACATATCCTGGGCTGATGATGTGATTTGGTTTGATTTCTATGAGCTTTTTCAAACCCATCGTTCTGCACATGACTATATTGAAATTGCTCAACGTTTCCAAACAGTATTATTAAGTAATATCCAGATGTTTAATGAGAAAGATGATGCTGCGGCTAAGCGTTTTGTTCATTTTATAGATGCTATCTATGATCATAATGTTAAGTTACTAGCCACTGCTACAGCTGTTCCGAATGCTCTTTATCATGGCAAGCGTATGAAATTTGCATTTGATCGGACGATTAGTCGATTAACTGAAATGGGAACAGAGCAGTATTTGAAGTTGTCGCATAATCCGACAGGGACAGTAAGAACCTTAAGTTGATTGCTTATTGTTAGTAAATTATTATGGCTCAGTATAATTTTAGCTCTATCGGCACCATTCGTTCCTGTTATAAAGAAAAATTTGGTATTCCCCGTCAACCGGCACTTGTTGCCTGTCCTGCAACTATTGAAATTGATATTGCTTACTCGAAAGATGAAGCTTTTCGTGAGCTTGAAAGCTTTTCACATATCTGGGTGGTTTTTGTTTTTCATGGCGTCGAAAATAAAAGCTGGAAGTCGACAGTAAGGCCGCCTCGCCTGGGTGGAAATCGCCGCATTGGTGTATTTGCAAGCCGCTCGATGTTTCGTCCTAACCCAATTGGTTTGTCGGTCGTTAAATTAAAAAGTATAGAGAGAAGAGGTAATAAAATAATATTAAATATTATTGGTGGTGATTTTCTTGATACCACCCCGGTTCTGGATATTAAACCATATATTCCCTATGCAGATTCAGTTGCTAAGACACAAGCAGGTTATGCTACAGAGAGACCTGAAATAAAATTAAAAGTGGAACTGTCTGCACAGGTTGAAGCTGAGGTTATTAAAGTCGAAAATAAATACCCACAACTTAAAAATATTATCATACAAACATTACAACTTGATCCACGACCGGCCTATCAGGGAAAGAAACAAATAAAAAATGAGTTTGCGATGAAGTTGTATGACTATGATTTAAAATGGCATATTGAAAATGAACAGGTTATGGTGATGTCTCTTACCATACTGGATTAAATTCATGAAAAATATATTTTCATCATCACAAGAATATAAAAAAGCATTTAATGACGGTTTAATTGAACTTGCACAAAATGAATCTCTGGGTACATTTATACTGGCAATGGCGAATGCAACTTTCGATGAGGAAATATATAAAGTAACAAAAGACGTGTTGAAATCGAACTTTTTACGCTTACGGTCAAAGTATATCGAAAGTTTTACTGCGGGTAGAAAAGTTAACGAAGTTGATGAAGATTTACTGGTTTTTCTGAAAATGCTTTGCGTTGGTTTTGATAACCTGCAAATCACTGCATTTAGAGAAGAGGCGGATTGGGAATTTCAGTTTAATCACATAAGAGGATTTAGACCAAATAGAATCAGCCAGCAACAGATTGATAGTTTATGCATGGATTTTTCTGTCACAGGCTTTAATTTTAATAAGCCCTTTATGGCTAAAGAACGTTTGTGGGAAGGTGAGTACAGAAACAACCAGTTATCTCTCTATTATAATAAATATCCTTTTGCTCACTATCATACTTTGTTGGTACCGGAGCGTGATAAACAACATCCCCAGTTTCTTGAACTTTCACACCACAATATGATGTGGGACTTCCTTGAGTCGACAGGACAAAATATAGAAGGTATTGGAACAGGGTATAACTCACGTGGTGCATTTTCCTCAGTTAATCATCTTCATTTTCAATTATTTATCCGGGACACCCCTTTACCGGTAACTGCAGATAAATGGCAGCATAATGGTGGAAAAGAAATGTATCCGGCCACTTGTCATGTCTTTCGTTGTCGCAAAGAAAGCGGGCAATTTATACAGCATTTACACCAATCAAATACGGCTTATAATTTGCTGTATTTTCCCGGCCATCTATATTGTTTTCCTCGCAAGATGCAGGGCTTTTATTCTCATGCTGAATGGACGCCGGGATTTTCCTGGTATGAGCTGGCAGGAGGGATATTAACTGCGAATCAGGGCAGTTATCAGGAGTTGACCGCAACAGATATTGAACATGAATTTGCTCTGCTTAACCTGAACCAGGTTTGAAATTGCAATAGCGGTTTAGTCTCGTACACTTTATAATCAAGACTTAAATATTATTGAGAAATAGCAGGGAACGAGTCGTTTGTATCAATTAGCAGAACAGTATCTTAAGGCATTTACAGATGTTAAAGATAAATCAATTTTTCGACAAAGCCTGATTGGGCTTGAAAAAGAAACTTTGCGAGTTAGTCGTGAAGGTGGTCTTGCTCAAACACCACACCCATTAACACTTGGTTCGGCATTGACCCACCCTTATATTACTACCGATTATTCTGAAGCATTACTTGAAATAGTCACGCCACCTTCACATGATATTCCTTCTGTATTACAGTTTTTAAGCGACACGCAAAATTTTATTTATAATCAACTGGATAATGAATTGCTTTGGGCGACCAGTATGCCCTGTGTTGTTGCGGGTGAAACCAGTATTCCTCTTGCGAAATACGGCTCATCAAATTCAGGTTTAATGAAAACGGTGTATCGCCGTGGCCTGGGACATCGTTATGGGCGAGTGATGCAGGTTATTGCCGGGGTACATTTCAATTTTTCATTTGCCGAAGAATTCTGGCCAATGTTTTTTGCTATTAATAAACAAGACAGCAAAAGCACACAACAGGACTTGATTTCAGAGAAATATTTTTCTTTGTTGCGTAACTTACAACGCTTTGGCTGGTTAATTCCTTATTTATTTGGTGCCTCACCGGCAGTGTGTAAATCTTTTTTACAGGGGAAAGAAACAACATTATTACCCTTTAATGATAATACCTACTACGAACCTTTCGCGACATCATTGCGTATGGGAGACATTGGATATCAAAACAATAAAGAAAGTGAAGTAGGGGTGGTTGCTGATTACAACTCACTAAACTCTTACATTCATAGTTTACAGCATGCGATTGAAACGCCATGCCCTGAATATCAACAAATAGGTCTTGAAGTTGATGGTAAATATCAGCAACTTAACACCAATATTTTGCAAATTGAGAATGAATACTATAGTACGGTCAGACCAAAACAAATAATCAACAAATATGAAATGCCAATAGAAGCATTAAGGCACCGAGGCGTACAATATGTTGAATTACGTTCCCTGGATGTTAATGCTTTTCATCCTTTAGGTATTGATGAAGAACAACTTTATTTTCTTGAAGTATTTATGATGTTTTGTCTCTCACATGATAGCCCTGCTATTGATACTAACGAGCAAAAAGAAATTGATCATAATGAAATGTTAACCGCACATCAGGGACGTGATCCTGCACTACGTTTAACTCGCAAAGGTGAAAGGATTTCAATTAAAGAATGGGGCGGCGAGCTTCTTGATGTGATGCAAGGATATGCTGCTTTGCTTGACGATGTTCATGGCTCAGATAATTATTCACGAAGTCTAAAGAATCAAAAACAGGCAGTGGATGATCCTGAATGTACACCTTCAGCAAAAATGCTGGATGAAATGAGCCAGAAAGGTGAGGGCTTTTATCAATATGCTATGCGTATGTCACAGCAACATCATGAAGCTTTTGTCAGTGATAAATTAAGTCTTGAGAAATCTTTATTTTATAAGAGCTTAACGACATCATCACTGGAGCAACAGAAACAGATCGAAGAGAATGATGTGTTGCCTTTTGCAACTTTCCTTGAGCGTTATTTCAGAAAATCTCTTTGAGGTTGAACTCCTTTCCCGAGCCCTTGTCATAGCCATATTGGATATATTTATTTAAAAAACAGCCAAATACTGCAGGATAAAACATGAGTAAGTCATTATTGTTAAACACTTTTTACGCAAAAAATTTAACTTTATTAAGTTTATTAGGGGTGCTTTTATTATCCCCTTTTGTTTCAGCCGAAATGAAAGGTTTTGAGGACTTTAATGGAAAACCTCAAGTGCTTGAGAATTACCTCGGTAAAGGAAAATGGACAATAGTGATGATGTGGGCCTCAGATTGTCACATTTGTAATCGAGAAGCGCAGCAATATGTTGATTTTCATATGATTCATTCAGACACCGATGCGACCGTTTTAGGTATATCACTTGATGGCGAAAGTCGTAAAAAAGAAGCCGTGAAATTCATAAAAAGACATTCTGTTGATTTTCCTAATCTCATAGCAGAACCTGGCTATGTTTCGAATATTTATCAACAATATA
>CAZZIS010000012.1:0-47332 GCA_964654445.1 uncultured Thioalkalispiraceae bacterium | reverse complement strand
GTTCACGATTTTTGCATCCGCAAAAAATCGCGCCCCTTCTGAAAGCCCCTGATGAAGGCGTTAGCTTTATTACAAACTATAGGGAAATTAAATGAAATTTGAATGGGATGACAATAAAAACAAAAAAAATATAGATAAACATGGCATCGATTTTAATGATGCACTCACTATATTTGATGACGATGATAGAATAGAAGCAATTGATGACCGAAATGACTATGGTGAAGAGAGATTGCAAGTGATTGGCGAGGCTAAACCAGGGGTGCTAATGGTGGCTTATACTTGGAGGCACAACAATACAACTCGAAGGCTAATCTCAGCTAGAATAGCAAGCAAAAATGAACGTGCTATGTACAATAGAATGAAATAAAGGGACTAATCATTATGTCAAAAGAAACTAAAATTGAACGTCAAAAAAATGATCCTGTAAATGGAAAAACTGATTATGAACGCTTAAAAAATATGACTGAAGAAGAGATTGAAGCGAATGCTAAAAATGATCCAGATAACCCATTACAATCAGACGAAGATTTAAAAAAATTCAAAAGAGTTAACCCTAAGGAAAAGGGAGAATAAATATGTCAAAAGATACAACCGTAACTCATACAAAAGGTCAAAAACATCCAAGTAAAACTAAATGGGAAAAGGTAATTAATAAAAGTACACCTCCAGTAATTGACGAGGATAACCCTGAACTAGTAAAAAACCCTAAAATAAGATTCACAAAAAGTAAGGCAAAATAAGCTAACAAGAAAATTAAGCCGTTCGCAAGCTCACTCGGACTTTCAAAAAGCGGCGCTCTCGCTTGCTTTTTGAAACCCGCTTATTAAAGACGTTGTTAGGTGTATAAATGAAAAATAGATTACCTAGAACATTTGAACAATTATTTTGCCTAGCATATTTAATTGTTATATTTATACCTGCCATATATCTATCATTCAAGTTTAATCCTAGAGCATATGACCCATCCGAAAAGACAATAATATTTTTAGTTGTTTACGGAGTCCCGCTTTTAATTATTTCAACTATATATGCTATATTTAATCGCGCTTCTGGAATCGGTGGTGGTGGAATACTTGGTATTGTGGTTTTATTTATAGCAACGCTTTTTATAGGTAATGCAACGCTGTACCCAAGAGAAAGTTCTGGATACATGCTTTTCTTTTCTATAATTATACTTTGGGCTGGCTCATTAATTTCATTAGTTACTGCATTTAAAACTAATGGTTAAATACCTAACAAGCGACTGTGGTGTCAACCCCGTTAATTTTTCACTATATACCCCATTCAACCTGATCTCTTACCATCGCATTCAAGATGGTAATAAACTTTCTCATACCTGCCGTAATCGCCACTTTTTTATGTTTACCCTGTGCCACTAATCGTTTATAAAAGGCTTTTATGAAAAGGGAAAAAAACTTATTTTATTACTCAAGTTCCCCCCTTATGCAGCCGTTATATAATGGTATTCATACTCGATATATCATCCAGAACAGGTTGTTTAAAGTGAAAACCACGAAAAAATTAGTCTCTATATTATTACTCATCATGACTGTTTCCCCTGTTATAACAATGGCAGCAGAGATAATTATAAAAGTGACAGATGAAAATGAGCCTGTACCGATGACAGAAATAATTCTGATAGACGCAAAAAACAGTCTTATCACAAATAATGGGTTCACCAACAAGTTAGGTATATATCGTTATTCGGTTAAACCCGGCCTGTATAAGGTTATAGTGACAAAAGAAGAATTTTCAGATGTTACAATTAGGGACATTAAAATAAAAAATTCGAACATTAATAAAACCGTAGAGTTAATTCCCAGGGCATTTGACACAGATAAAGAAGCATCATCAGATGATGATTGTGATTAAACTCTTCTTATATAGAAAGAACCAGGCAAATGTTTAGTCCACCACCCTCCCGATTTGAAAATTCCAGTTTTGCCTCATGTGCAGCTGCAATCCGCTTTACAATAGCCAGACCCAGTCCGGAACGCAAGCCTTCACTGCGTGACTCATCCAGCCGTGCAAAAGGCTCACAAAGCTTTTCAATTTTTGATTGATCTATTCCTGTTCCCCGATCTTTAATACAGATATGTACACTTTGATCGATTAAGCGGCTATGTATTTCAACAGGCGGTTTTGCATAGTGCCATGCATTATCAATCAGATTAATTAACAAGCGCCGCATAGCTGTCGGTTTAATTTTAATCTCCGGTAACTTGTCAGCTAAATCCAGTTTTAAGGTTTTATCCTGGTGTGAATAATTTTCTGCTAAATCACGAATAAGCATATTCAGATCAGTAGCTTGTAACTGTTCATCCACATCATCTCTTGTGTAGGCAATGAACTGACTCAGGATCCTGTCCATGTCTTCCAGGTCATTCACCATTCCTTGTTGCAATTCAATATCAACCTTGTCACCGAGCATTTCTGCCGCCAGGCGCATACGGGCCAACGGTGTGCGCAAATCATGTGATACGCCTGCCAGCATAAGATTTCGATCTTCGGCCAGTTTATTAATATCACTGGCCATGGAATTAAACGTCTCACTTAATTCCTGTAACTCTTTTGGCCCCTGAAGTCGAAGTGGCTCAGGAAACTCACCGTGACCAATTAACTTTGCCGCATTAACCAGTTTTTTTATTGGTCGGTTAAGCCAATAAGCAATCAAGGCTGAACCCAGTATCGTTAACAGCAGAATAATAACGAGTTGAGCCTTTAAACTCTTAGGAAACTGGTTACCCTCTTCACTAAGCAAAACACCTAACCAGTTAACAGTTTTGTCATTATCAAAGTTTAACCATACCACCCTTCTTGTATCTTCAAACTGGAAGCGAACCTGTAAATCCTGATCAATACGATTTTTTAATTCTTGCTCAATACCATTTTGAAAAACATTATTTGCTTTTGAACCCGGTAACAAACCCGGATATTTATTGGAATAAAGGTATACATTTTCCTGTAACGCTAAAGAAGTCAGGTAAGTTTGCTTTTGTGCCTCGTTCATCCCCCGCAAGGCCATTTGGATACTGATCACCTGCTGACTTAAATACGTGGCAGTGCTAATAGAAATAGGTTTAACAAAAAAAATCAGAAACAGGACAATGGCAGCAATATAACTCAGGATCATCATGCCACTGAAAATAAAAGTAATGCGCCCAAACAGGCTACGAGGCCACAACACTAAACCCCCTCCCCATCCGGTACGAACACATAACCAATACCCCACACCGTTTGTAAATAACGTGGTTGTTTTGCATCCTGCTCTATCATTTTTCGCAGCCGTGATATTTGCACATCGACTCCCCGCTCCGTGCCTTCATAATCTTTTTCACATAATAATGCCATTAACTGTGAACGTGACATGGGGTTACGAGGCTGGAGCACCAGTGCTTTTAAAAGTGCATACTGCCCCGAGGTCAGTGTTAAAGGTTTACCTGCTTTTGATAATTGGCGAGTTGAAAGATCAAGACAAAAATCAGCAAACCTAATGGGCTCATTCGTTTCAAGTGGCGCACTTGCCACGACATCAGGTTGTCTTCTTAATACAGCACTAATCCGCGCCACCAGCTCCCGCGGGTTAAATGGTTTGATCAAATAATCATCAGCACCCAGTTCCAGGCCAATAATGCGATCTACTTCTTCACCTTTTGCCGTGAGCATGATGATGGGTAATGAATTTCCCTCTGCACGTAATCGCTTGCATATAGTCAGGCCATCCTCACCTGGCAACATCAGGTCAAGTACCATCAAATGGAAAAACTCTCGTTGCAGATGACGATCCATCAGTATTCCATCAGCTACAGCTGTAACCTGAAAACCCTGTTCAGTCAGGTAACGCTTAAGTAATTCACGCAAACGTTGATCATCATCAACAACCAGTATTTGTGCTTTATTAGCATTCATACCTCTATCCTAACTGTCAAATCAAAGATAAAACAGAAAAAGTGTAACAAAATGTAACTATTGTGAGGCTCAGCAACATCTCGTTACCATTAAACGTATTTGCTATGCAGCAAAACCACAAGATTTAATTCATACTGCTAACAGCTAATGTGTACAGGATGAAATTATGAAAAATAAACTATTACATTCTTATCTTACTATAACGGCTTTGTCGTGTAGCCTGTTGTTCAATACCAGTTTAAGCGTAGCCGATGAAGGTGGTAAGGCATGTGCTACAGACTATAAAAGATTCTGTGCCAATGTTAAACCCGGTGATGGCCGTATTGGAAAATGCCTGATGCAACATAAAGATGAAATTTCACAAACATGTCGCGCTTTTTTCCAGAGGGCAAAAAAAAATCTCATCAATGAATTTATTGCTGCCTGCCAGACAGATGTCGCCAATAACTGTAAAGGTGTGCAATCAGGTGAAGGACGAATTTTGAATTGCCTGCGAGATCATAGTGAAAATATTTCTGATCGTTGTAAAGGTGTTATTCAAAAATTATAAACTGAATTTATATTATGTGGGGAACAACCATGAAACAAAAAATCACCATTAAACTAATCCTGATTAGTAGTGTAATTTTTGCTACGGCTTGTGGTGGAGGTACTACTGGAACAGAAAATAATCTTCCTGTCACTATCAAATTTGATTGTACTGATGGCCCTGATTGCCCGGCAATTAATATTTCAGGTGATCCCGTGTATGTTTTGCCAAATGGTAAAACCAGCCCGATGCGAGGCCACGCCGATCCTTCAATACGTAAAGACCCCAACTCCGATCGGTTATGGATGAGTTATTCCTATGTCGGCATACATGCTGAACCATCCAATGATCCTGCAGCCCCTTTTATTACTCCCTATGTCAGTGTGCATCTTGCACACAGTGATGACAACGGCAACAACTGGTTGTTTGATAAAAACATTTGGAAATCTACAGCAGGAATTGACCAGGGATTTACAGCTGAAGATGGCTATTCCATTCATGAAGTTTCAACCATTACACCTTTTACCTTTAACAATGCAACAGAGTGGTTTGGTTTGCACTTGCGTTATTTTTTGAAAAAAGGTGACCCGATTGATAAAAGATTACCCGCAAGTTTTCATCATCGGCTTACTCGTGCCACTACACCCAATGATCTGGGCAACAACACAGAAGCAGTACTATCTAACCCAATGACTGCACCTGGCTGGGGATCAGATATCAATTTATCGCAACTTGATCCAGCATTAAACGATTGTGATTTATGGGCAGAATCCGCTCTTTTTCAGGACGGTAATAAACTTTATTTAATCACTGAGTGTCTGAAAATAGATACAACCACCGTACCCGCTACACGATTGTATGACCAGGAATTCACTGCAGTCTTCGCCACTGATGTCAGTAATGATGTTACTTCATTCAACTGGCAATGGTTAGGTAATATCGTTGATAGTGCGACGGCAAACGAACTGGGCTCTGTTATTCTCACGCAAGTTGACATCGCACGCGCACGAGATGGAAGTTTGTTGCTACTTGTTACCCCCAGCAATGATACAAGTGGTGAAACCATTTCACACTTTGGTTGCCGTGTACTGGAAATCGAATCATTAAATCCACCGAAACTCGCCACACACACAGATGGCTCACTTGTTATTCGTGCTGAAATTACCTCGTCTGATTCTGAAAGTTCAGGCTTATGCGCCTACGATCCGGCATCCGATACCGGTATCGTATTAGTGCGAACACATGTTGACACCGTCAAACCAGAACTATTCTGGCAATTACATGCAACAGGTATACATCCTTAGATAACCCTAAAACACAATAGGGGCAAGTTTTACAATTTACTTGTTAAATTATGGCTACTTTCTCTGGCATATAGACTGTAAGACTAGCCCCTTTTCATTTAAAATACCTCAGTATTATTTTTGGAGAAACAAGCATGACCCAGCAAGCCTTTGAGCAAACTGTTACCCTGATGGATGCAGCAAATAGTGAAGACCCGAATATTGAAATCGCTGATGGTAAGGAGTGGCCTAAAGAGTTGCTTTATTCACATCGCATGGCTGAGATGCTTGAGCGTTATAAACCCCAGGCAGATCATGTTATTCAACTAGCCATTCGTGGTCAGCATATACAACGCTGGAAATCACCTCGTGACGCTTATCCGATGAATCGTAAGGGTTATCATCAGTGGCGAACTCAACTGTATACTTTTCATGCTGATAGTGTTGCTGAGCTAATGGTTAAAGCAGGTTATGATGAAGAGTCTCTCAATCGGGTTAAAAAAGCCGTTGGCAAAAAAAATATCAAGTCAAATGAAGACACGCAATTGCTTGAAGATGTTGCTGGTCTGGTTTTTATTGAACATTACATGTTAGCGTTTGCTGAAAAACATCCTGAGTATGATGAAGAAAAATGGATTGATATCATTCGTAAGACCTGGAATAAAATGTCTGCCGATGCACATGAATTTGCACTTTCTGGTGACTTAATATTACCTGAACCTTTAATTCCGCTTATACAAAAATCAGTATCAACAACTAATTAGAGTTGATCAGGGATCGGCATTAATTAATTATAGCGTCAGGTGGCATCAATGGATTCACCCGCTTTATTCATGCTAGCTGCAGATATAATTCTATTGCTACACGTACTTGTCGTTATTTTTATTGTGTTTGGACTCGTTCTCATATTTGTTGGCAATTTTCTTAAGTGGCACTGGATTCAAAATCCCTGGTTTAGGTTACTGCACCTTATCGCGATTGGTATAGTTGTTGTTCTCTCATGGCTAAACCTTATATGTCCACTCACTTCAATCGAAATGGCCTTGCGTGCTCGGGCGAGTGATGCTGTTTATTCTGGTTCATTCATATCTCATTGGCTAGAAATCATCCTCTACTACCAGGCACCGCCATGGGTCTTTGTTAGTGGTTATACAGTGTTTGGGGTTCTGGTTGTCGTAAGCTGGTTTTTGGTTCGTCCCCGCCATTTTCGAGTAAAAGATTAATTTTGAATTATAAAAATATTTTAAAACAGACGAAGTTATTGTTAAAATTTTCATCTACATGTAAACTTTATTAAGTGTCTGATATTAATAAGAATATTTAAATATTCATATTTAATAAAGTACTAAGATAAAAAGGGAGTATTAAACTATGTCCAACTATTATGGTTCAGTAAAAAAAACCTGTGTAGCATGCATTTTTCTTGGAGTCTGTTTCTTCGGTCTATTAGCACTATTTTGGGTCTCCTTGATAAGCTGATTTTTATAAACTGGAATTTCTCAGGGTCGGAGTGATTATACAAATCACTCCGACCCTTTTTATTTCTTTTTATTTATGGCTACACTCTTATGATTAGGATTGTGGCTAACAGGATTTAACTCGGTACATTGGGTACTGTTTCTCCCTGCTGCTTTTCTTACTTTTGCAGGTGAAACAGGAATATGCCCTGGCCTGATAATGAATAAATTAATATTTAAAGAAAACTAATTAACAAACACTATTACTGCTAAGAAGAATTAGAGGTTCGAGATTATTTACATCTGCTCGACCCTTTTAATCATTTTTAGATAAATCCATAATCCTTTCATTGCATGACACGATTGTTCTTGCCATATCATTAATTAATTTTTGAACTGTAACCGGTCGAGCCGCAAGCAAACCACGAAAGCTGTCACTTTTAACAACAATGGTTTCGCAATCCGATGTCGCAATAATACTGGCATTACGTTTAGTGTTGGTTAATGCAGCGATAGCTCCAAATATTTCATCCTTATTAATTTCACCGACTTGTATATTGTTAAGCATTACTTTGGCTGAACCCGTTATTAAGGTAAAGACTTCGTCACCTTCCGTATTTTCCTCAATAATAACTTCGCCATTGTTGAAATGCCGGTACTCAGGATTAAAGGCAACATCCTGTTGGCTAAAATGACACATGAGTAGCTGGTAACTTTGACTCAGGCACGATAAATACTGATTCCAAATCGTGAATTTACTTTTATCGTTAACGACTTCATCAATAAATTGTTGCCCATCATATTCGTCAACAGTGACTGCAAAATCATTCTCGAACGATGTTATTTTCTGCTGCAGTAATCCATCCACACCAATCAGATCACCCTCTTCATAATTGACAATAAGCTGCCCCTCATATGTCTCACTTATTGTTCCACTTTTAATTAGGTAAACAGATCTGGACGCAGGATCAACAGGAGTACCGGATGTAATTTTTAAATCACTTGTTTTAACTGAGCAATTTTTCACTAGTTCCGGCACGAGTGAATGACATGTTTGCCATAAGTCCAGACAGCTCTCTGGTACTTCAAGGCTATGATACATAATAATATCTTCTATTTAGAATCTGCATATTCAAACTATAACATAGAGAATTTAAAGGGTTGGAGTGCACAGTAGAAACTATTACTTTCTATATTTAATGAGAGCAAAACAGCAAGCCATTCCAATTACTATTTCTAAAACAGCTGCCTGTACAAGTTCTGCTACTGGCATTCCATCAATTAACATACTTAAAATTCGGGATAACCCGTAAGAAAGATACAGTAAAGTGGAAAGTACAGCCGAGGTAAAAGTAAGTTTAGCTACAAAAATGCCTGATATGATCAAAATTCCACATGCTAACAATGCACTCCCTGATGCTCTTAATTCATTTAATAAAGTAATATTACCACCAAGATCAATATCAGATGAGGCGTAGAAAGCCACAGGCACAAACAGAATAGCGCCTCCAACTCCTGCACCAATCAGACCCGCGATAAATAATATTGTTTTAAGTACTCTTGAGTTTTTCATGCTTCCACCTTTTAGTTATATTTTTCATGGAGTTATATAATTCTCTAGTTGCTTGACAGCATGTCAATTGACCTAATGTAAAGCGTAGATTATGCTTTACACCATGTCAAGTAAAGAAACAGATACTAAAACTCGAATCCTTGAAGCAACATGGCACCTGATTGAACAGCGACGTGGGCAAAGTGTCAGCATGAGTGATATTGCTAATGCAACAGGTATTTCGCGGCAAGCGGTGTATCTCCACTTTGCTTCGCGCTCAGAGCTGATGATTGCGACATCTCATTATGTCGATGAGATCAAAGGTCTTAATAAACGACTCAATCAATTTAAAGCCGCAACTAATGGAATCGAGTTGCTTGAAATATGTGTAGAAGTTTGGGGTAACTACATCCCGGAAATTTACGGATTAGCCAAGGCATTACTAAGTACCCGTGAAACGGATGAAGCAACAGCCGCTGCCTGGAATAGTAATATGAGTGGATTACGTACTGTCTGTGGAGAGATAATTGAGGCGTTAGAGAGTGACGGAATTCTTGCCTCAGAGTGGTCAAAAAAAGAAGCCATTGAAATATTCTGGACTATGATATCAATTAATAATTGGGAACAATTAACTATCGAATGCGGCTGGTCAACAAGCCAGTATATCGACAGGATGAAAGTGCTGTTAAAACGTACCTTTGTTGAAAGCAGCACAAAAGAAAAATAAAAAAACCGAATTATCAATTATGACTCATCAAAACATCACTTCTTATTTAAAAAATCTGTCTGATTCAGAAACGGCTGAACACTCTCTAAAATATTTTAAAACAGGCGAAGGAGAATATGGTTTTGGTGATAAATTTCTGGGAATCCGGGTGCCAGTGTTACGAAAGACTGTTAAGTTGTTTCAGGAAGAAAACCTGTCAGAAATTAGAAAACTACTTAAGTCCGAATATCATGAAATAAGATTATTTGCATTATTATTAATGGTTCACCAATTTGCCAAAGGCGATACAGATAAAAGAGAAAAAATTTATAACTTGTACTTAAAGCAAACAAAATATATTAACAACTGGGATCTGGTTGACAGTTCAGCATCATATATTGTCGGTGTCTGGCTCTTTGACAAAGATCGAGCGATTCTTTATGAATTGGCAGAATCACCTCAACTGTGGAAACGTCGAATAGCAATCATATCTACTGCGTATTTCATAAATAATAATCAATTCAGAGACACTTTAAAATTATCAAAAATTCTTTTAAATGATCCTGAAGATCTGATTCACAAAGCAGTTGGTTGGATGCTGCGTGAGGTCGGCAAGCGTGATCCTGGAATTGAAGAAAAATTTCTAAAACAACATTATAAAAAGATGCCACGAACCATGCTTAGATATTCAATCGAGAAATTTAGTGACAGACGTCGGCAAGCTTACCTAAAAAATAAAATATGAAAAGTTGAAAAAATGAAAGAATGTAATCAGTGCGGAAAATGTTGCATCAGATACAGTAACGGTGGCCTGTCTGCATCGACAAGTGAAATAAAATTTTGGGATACTTTCAGACCCGATATTTACAATTTTGTTTATAATGAAAAAATCTGGATGAATCCTGACACTGGCAAGCATCTTGAACTATGTCCGTGGCTGAGGAAACAACCTGATCAAAATAGTTATACTTGCGATATCTATTACGACCGACCTGATGACTGCAAACATTATCCTGTTTCTATCGAGCAAATGATAAAAGATGAGTGCGAAATGCTGGAACCGCGAGACCTGGCCAAGCCGAAGTTAGCACAGAAAACACTGGATAAACTCATGGCTGATAGTCGTCCTCCGTTTGAGTAAGTAATAAAATTCAGGAAGAGAACAAAGACGATAAGGAAATATCAATATGACGCATATATTAGATGTGATAAATCACACAGATAAACATGTAACAAACAATTAAAATATAACCTACTCTCTAGATGTAAACCCCCAATAATTTATAAACAAGGAAAGAATATGAAGGCAATCTGAAAGGATAAAACGTTAGCCGAGAGCCATGAAACAATAATTATTGAAAACAACCATTACTTTCCACCTTCATCACTGAATCTTAAATACTTTAGCAAAAGTGAAACAACTTCAATTTGTCAATGGAAAGGAACGGCTCGTTACTACACCATTGTCGTCAATAATGAAAAAAATGAGGTTGCTGCCTGGTATTATCCCTCACCAAAAGAAGCGGCTAATTAAATTGAAGGCTATGTTGCATTTTGGAATGATGTAAAAGTAACTCAATATAATCACATGGAAGAAACATTATTCTTATTGAAAAAAGGAGGCATCTATATAATTGATGATACGCTACAGCAAGAGAACTGGCCCGAGGGTCATAGTGACAAGGCAAATAATTTGATTCAATATCTTGAAACGAGAGATGATTTGCAAATGGCTAAAATGTCCTGGTGAACAGGTATCGTAATTTGTTCAAAAAAAGTATGAAAACATTGCCCACTATAGCGCTACATAGTACTGCACACTAAACAACGCATCATCATCTATCCAGTAATTTTCAAGCTTAAGGCCCGCTTGTGCAGCCAGTTGCGAGAAACTATCAATAGTATATTTATAAGAATATTCAGTATGAATGCGTTCTTCTTCTGAGAAACTCACCTGGCCAATATTATCTAAATGATATTGATGGTTGGCCTTACTTTGCAGGTGCATCTCTATACGGCAATGTTCTTCATTATAAAAGGCTACATGTTCAAAGAGCTCTGTATCTATATCACTGTCAAGTAATTTATTTACATGGTTTATTACATTTAAATTAAATAATGCGGTAACACCTTGTTCATCATTATAGGCTGCATCTAAAGTTGCTTTGTCTTTTTGTAGATCAACACCAATTAATAAACCACCTTTTTTACCTGCAGTCTCTCTTACATGCTTTAAAAACTCCAGCGCTTCATTCGGTTTATAATTACCAATAGTCGAGCCCGGATAGAAGACAACCTTATCATGATCTTTAAATGCATCTGGCACAACTACTTTTGCTCTCATATCATCAGCAACAGCATGAATATCTATATGAGGAAATTTATCTTGTAGATTACTGGCACACTCAAATAGAAAGTCAGCTGAAATATCAATAGGCACATAACATTTTGGTTTGAGAGTTGGCAGAATATATTGTACTTTCTCGCAATTACCTGCGCCGGGTTCTATTAATACTTTATTTTCTCCAATAGCGTCTGCAATTTCATTTTGGTATTTTTCAAGCAAGACCATTTCGGTTCTACTCGGGTAGTACTCTGGCAACTGCATGATTTTTTCAAAAAGTTGTGAACCATACTCATCATAAAAAAACTTAGAATTTATATATTTTTGTTCCGCAAATAAACCATCAAGCAATTCTTGCTTGAGCACCCTGTTTTCATCAAACACTGTATTTAAAGCAGTAGTCCCTAACGCCTGGTTCATAAATTACCCCTTCATTTTTCTTACTGTTATTTTGTAAAGACTTATTTAGCCAACCTTAAACCGGTAAATTGCCATTGATCAGGTGGGTAAAAAAAGTTGCGATAAGAATGCCTGTAATGGCTTTTGCTTGTCACACAACTCCCGCCTCTTAATACCAGCTGGTTACACATAAATTTGCCATTATATTCACCAATTGCTCCAGATGCTGCTTTATAACCAGGGTAAGGTGAATATGCACTGCTCGTCCATTGCCATAATTTTCCCATGGCGACTGGCGCTGTTTCATGTTCTGCACTCGGGTGAAACAATTCACTCTCAAGAAATTGTCCGTTTCCATTGACGTCGGTAGTGTTTGCAAAAACTTCCCATTCAAATTCAGTTGGTAACCTGCAGTCTTTCCAACGTGCAAAGGCATCAGCTTCATAGGCTGATAAATGACACACGGGTTGATCTAAATTTAATAGCCGTAAGCCCTGTAAACTATATTCAAACCATTGCCCATCTTGTTCTACCCAATATAAGGGGGCATGTTTCTTCCTTGAGCTTTGTAGATCAGCCCAACCGTCGGATAACCAAAACTCACTCCGTTTGTAACCATCATCTGCTATAAACATGAGGTACTCAGCATTTGTTACAAGGTATTTAGACAAGGAAACATCGTGTAAATATTGTTTATGTTCGGGTACTTCATTATCAAAACTAAAACCATCTAACAAGGAAGATGGACGACTATTATTAAAACCTACTTCATACAAACCTGATTCAATTTCCTGCCACTCATTTTTCTTATTAGTGGTTACGTGTTTAGATGCTGAATCAAAGGTCTGGCTTATTTTACTGGCTGGATTATCTTGTACTTGACTGGCATATACCGGGTATAAAGGATTTTGAAACCAGGAATATTTTAAATCGGTAAAAAATAATTCCTGATGTTGCTGTTCGTGATGGTAACCTAAAACAATATTGTTAATAATCTCATCTGTACAAAGTTTGTTATTAGACATTAACTCAAGCATGGCATCGTTAACGTGGTGTCGGTATGCATACACTTCTTCGACACTCGGACGAGATAACAAACCACGTTGTGGTCTTGGGTACTGCGATCCTATACCGTTATAATAAGAATTAAATAAATATTCATATTGCGAGTTTAGTGCTTTATAACTGTGCAAATGCGGTTTCAATAAAAATGTTTCAAAAAACCACGTAGTATGGGCTAAATGCCATTTTGCCGGACTCGTATCAGGCATAGCCTGTAATCCATAATCCTCAATCAGTAATGGCTCACACTGCCATTCACTTACACTACGAACCTGCTTGAACATTGCAATTGTCGAACTGAGACTAAGCCGAATAGTTTCTTTTTGTACAGGACTTTCCATTAATCAGACACCATCGTTGCATTTGCTGTAATCAGAATACTTTCTTCTTTGCAGTCAATTCTCATAAAGCCACCTTTTGCTGAACACTGGCTGACATCAAAATGTTTACATTGATAGTTTTTCTCAACATAGTCAGCGACAAAACGCATAACCGATCCTGTTGCAGTGTCTTCTAACACTCCATACTGCGGCGCAAAATATCGCATATACAAATGTTCATTATCCTGATCAAACTGCACCACAACAATGGCACGTTTTGTATTCTCGCAAACCTGTTTAAAATTTATCTGCATAGCATGAAATACATCAAGTGATAATTCAGGGCTAAATTCTAATAATAAATAACCATCATCCTTATCTGAAAATGCAGCTTTGCCTGGTAATAGTTTTTTATTACCAATAGTTATTATCTCCTCAACCCAGCCTGGTACCGTATCTAATCTTGCTGATAAACGCGGGAGGCCCAACACTACAACATCATGCCCTGCTTCATCGATAGTATGTGAAGCCGTAATCGACTTATTAATAATAATGCTCGACAAATCACACGATGAAAATATGGTTTTTGCAGCTGCGATCATACCGTGGCCACAACATTGAATTGCTTTTTTACCATTAAAGCAGTGTATGTCATAGTGCATACTCGTCACTTGAGTAATGATACACGTCGTTTCTAAACCCTTTTGTTCGTATAGTTCAGTACTGATTTTATCGAGTTCATACTGCAAATCAATCTGATTGCCAGCATAAAAAACTAACGCCTGGCTACCCTGCGCTTCATCAGGTTTAGCAAATACTCGTACAATTTGATATGGCTCCGGCATCCATACACCCTTTCACTTAATACATTAGTTTTTATGCGTGTTATTTCAAAAATAAGAATCTCAACTTACAAACAATTAGCCCAACGTTAGTACCCAACTCTTACTGAAAAGTTCAAATATAATCAGCTTCTATCAATATATCCCGAGAGATCGATGTTGTTATCGCTAGCCATCTCGCTTGAAATTTAAAATTGAACACATGTTAGGCCAGTATATTTATCTAATGCAGTACTGGCCTAAACTAATTGTTCTAATAACATTGATAACAAACTACATCAGAACTAACTAATATCATATTTAGATAACAAATAAAACGGACTAAAAACAAATAACCTCTTGAAGTTAATGTCAATAAAGTGCATTTTAGATAAATAATAAGTGAGTGATTTATCTCAATGGATTATTGTGAATAAATCACCAATATACTTCTCTTTCGACGGCTTCAAATGTCAACGTAATGCCTGACCAAATCATATCAAGCATTGAGAAGTTATTATGGAATTTTTACCGGGAGAAGAATGAGAATGAAAATAACGTGGTTACTGCTTCTGTATTCTACAGTTTTTATTAGCAGTACTATTTACGCAGCAGAATGCCCTAATGGAATAATTTTAGCTAAAAAATCTTTTCTTGACCAGGATCAACGAAGAGCACGACGCTTGATTCTGGAACCCGGCACGCCATTAAAATGTATTAAACGAAGTGGTCAGGAATTATTTGTTACAACACCAACAGGTATTACCGGAAAAATAAAATACAAGTCCGTGCACATATTTAAATCAGTACCTTTTAAGCTTGCTTACCCTGTCACAAGCTTTCGTTCTAAATCAGGAAAAAAGAAAAGATGGTTTTATCCTGGTGAATACTACCCCTACAAAGACAATGACGATTCAGATCATATTTTAACAATCGGCCATGCGGTATACAGTGTTGAGAAAAAAAATTATATTAGCACCACAAGCCTATTCTTAATTCCGGAAGAAGACATTGATAAATTTAATTATATTGATCAAGAAATTGTAAAGGAAACAGAATTTCCTGAATGGAATAAAATCAAGGAAGGGAGAATATCATTTTCGCAGGAATGGGGATGTGGTAAATCAATTTCCAAGGTACTTACTGCCGGTGCAAAAGTGGAAGGGAGCGCATCGACTCAAGGTGGATTCTTTTCATGGATTAGTGCTAAATTTGGCTTAAGTGCTGAAGCAGGTACAAATATAACAATTACAAAAAATAAAAAAGATGAAAAAACATTTCATAAAGTAACTTACTGGGATTTGGTGTCAAACAACAATAAGTCACTCTTAACAATAGCAGTTGAAAAATATTATTCATGCGATCGTGCCAGTGATGAACCCATCAACTATAAATTCCACTTCCCAAATGGTGAGTTTGAAGAAATTATTATTGATGAAAAGTGGGCAACAAAATATAAGTTCAAAGATGGTGGCGCAGTTCCAATACGCCTCTCTAATATCGATGACTTTTACAGATTCAGTACTAAATTGTTTGATCACTATAATATTTATTGTGAAATATCAGACCAAATCAGAGATTTTGTGATTTTTATTTCAGCAAACATACGATAACAAGCTGATAATAAAAATCAATACAAAGGGTTATGTGAAATAGAATTTGCAATAGCAGACACTGGAATTATAATACTGTTACATCAACTGGTTTTTCAGGGTATGTTTGTCATTAAGAATACCCTGCTGCCAAAAAAAACTGGCAAACAGATTCGTGGAAAAAATATTGAAGCAAGCCTTTCTATTTTTTTTTTTACTTTTTTTATTATTGTAGCCGTAGTGATCAGTTTTATTGCACAGCCTTTCGGGAAAATACAATTATTAAATAATGACGTAGCCATGAATTTAGGTTTAGGTATTATATTTTTGAATCTTATTGTATCAGCGGCATCATTAATAAATCTGAAAGATTCCTGGCGAGTTGGCATTTTAGAAAACCAAATAACTGAATTAGTCACCGTGGGTATATATCGATTTACACGTAATCCATATTTTGTCTCATACGTTCTAATGTTTGTTGCATATACTATTCTTTTACAAAATCTAGTCCTGCTTGGACTTTCAATATCAGGATTATTTTTCATTCATAAAATGATAACAAAAGAAGAAAGCTATTTATATTCTGTGCATGGTGATAGCTATTTAAAATACAAAACAAAAGTACCAGGATATGTAATTATATAAATGTTATATAACAAACTAACCTCATCAGATGATGATTCTTCTGTATAAAGGAAAGTTAATCAGTAAGGAAATACCTGTAATGAGAAAAATAATCTATATTTCTGTCCCCGTAGTACTGGCCCTGTTATTAAATGGTTGTGCGTTATTTACTTCTCACTATGATGCAAAGAGGCATGAAAATTTTACTAAGCTAAAAGCCGTTCATGTCAAACTGTTTGAGGATTGGACTAAGGGTTCAGGTAAAAAATGGAAACTGTCTCAAGTGTCATCCTATTGCGATAAAAGCGACTTACGCTTCAGAGAAGCATTTGAATTTTCAAAATCTAAAGACAACTCGGATAAAACGGGTCAACGAGCTGTAAAAATACTGTGGCAGGAATTTAATGATAACTGCAAGTTATCTCTTAAAAAGAAAAAATTATTCAGTACAGTTTTTAAAAATAATTTACTTCCGGAAATTGAAAAAAATTATGGCTACGCTATAGCAGGTGAACTAAGCCGCGTAAACGCACCACAATAAGGAGCTTGTATGTCTACTTTAAATGATTTAATCAATACTACTGGTGATGAGGCAAAAGAGTTCATTAAAAAAGATTTATTAGAACTCATTCAGGGGGCAAAGTCAGAGGCTGAAACAGTAGTCAAAGAAACTGGCAATAAAATTGAAAAATGGCTGGAATTAAAAATAAACAATGAAATCGATTCCGATGAACTTGAAGCCCTGCTTAATGCACGCAGGCGAACGGTTAGACAGTTTCTTAACACACAGGAAATAGCAGCTAAAGCCAGGTACGAGAAAATGACTGTAGGGCTAATCGATCTTGTTTTAAATAAAGCACTCGATGCTATCCTGTAATAACACATAGCAAAAGCTGCGCTTGTGCCAGAGTAATAAATATATTTCAAGGAGATAAATATGAAACCATTAGTCATTATCCACGGCTGGTGTGATCACGCTGAATCATTCATCCCACTGGCAGATGAAATAGAAAAAAAACCAATCGCCCGGTTGAACAGATATGGTTAGGAAACTATATTTCTCTGGACGACGGAGTACAAATGAAAGATCTCATCAGGGGGCTTGCACGAGCCTGGAAGGATCGAAAGCTTCCTACCGCCGCCAAAGGTGCCGATGTCATCATTCATTCAACCGGTGGTCTCATTATCCGTGATTGGATGTACTCACTTTATATTGCCAAAGATAAAAAACCACCGGTCAATAATCTGGTAATGCTGGCGCCAGCCAACTTTGGTTCTCCATTAGCTCATAAAGGGCGAGCTTTTTACGGACGTGTGCTAAAGGGGTTTAACTCGGCGAGACGCTTTGAAACAGGTACTCAAATTTTAAAAGCTCTTGAAATGGCAAGTCCTTATTCATGGGAGTTAGCACAGAATGATCGTTTTAAGAAAAATGCATTTTCAGCCAGTGCTGTCCGGGCCACTGTTATTGTAGGTAACACCGGTTATGGTGGCATCAGCTCCCTCGCGAATGAGGATGGCTCAGATGGTACGGTATATGTATCAACAGCTAATCTCAACTGTGAACACCTGGAAATTGATTTTCCATCTCTTCCAAAAAAGCCAAGCAAGGCAAACCTTCAAAAGGGACAACAGCCTTCCTGGTTGTAGAGAACCATAATCACTCATCTGTTGCACTTAAGGATGAAGATCACGATGGCAATACCGTACTACTTAATAACATTGTCAAGGCACTCGATATTAAAAATTCTACTGAGTTTGAAAAGTGGATTAAAACCTGCGCAACACAAACCAATAAAGTTATGAAAGCACATGAAAGTGATAGTGATGTATACAAACATGGTTACCAGAATACGGTTTTTCGAGTTCGGGATGATCAAGGATTTGACGTTACAGATTTTGTAATCGAATTTTATCATGATGCAGAGAAAGGTTTTTTAGATAAGTTTGCTGAGCTTTTTAACCGAAATGCTGTCTCGAATGTACATGCATATAAGGATAACCCTTCATACCGTAGTTTTATGATTAACTGTACGGAACTATATAAAATCGTCGATAAGGATAATGAAGCACTTCGTATTAGTTTTTCTGCTATGCCTGATTACAATGACCCTAAAACGATGGTCGGATACCGTACCTTTGAAGATGGAGACATGGGCTATCTCGAACTTCACCCCAAAGAATTAAAAAAGTTTTTTATTCCTAACAGAACGTTGTTTGTTGATATCAAGTTGACACGTGAACAGAAGAAAGAGCTATTTACTATTAGAAAGGTTGATGAGGTCAGGAAGGCTGGCAATTAAATGTAAGAGAACAGAATTACAACAGGATCAGTTCATGCTTGAAACAGTTGCAAAAAACTTATGGCTTTTGCTTACCCTGGTAATACCGGGATTGTTTACATATGGCGCGTGGAGGATTCTTTTACTTCTTGAACCACCTGCACGCTTGAACATTTCTGCATTAACTCAAATTGATAACTCGGCTATTGCATCTACTAGCGTAATCATCTCCATTGCTTTATTACAGCAGGCAATCGCTATAGCAATTGAATCTTTGCTGACACTTCTGGCAAAACTTCAGGAAAAGAAATGGCCAAATTACTATTCATTATTCTGTGATCGTTTTGCACTCTCAGCAACAGGCAAGCTGGATGAAAATGCCACACGAATCATTGGTAATTTTTTTCTATCAATTAATATGAGTGTTGGTCTTTCTTTATTGCTCTTATATTTTATGGTTTATGAGGCAATGGGTATTAAGCAGTGGGTTCCTGTTAGCATTATTGCTCTGCTTTGCGTGACATTAATCACAACCATATTTCGGTTATTAAACGCAAAGTGGGTAATTGAGGAATGTAAAAAGTAAATCCTTACCTTGACGCTAACTGAAAACGTTTTAAGTGCTTCATCACTTTTTTCACATATCCCTGTGTTTCACGATACGGCGGTATGCCATTATATTTATTCACGGCATTTTCACCCGCATTATATGCCGCAATGACATATTTAAGATTATCCGGGAAAAGCGTCATCAAATAACGCAGGTGTTTAATTCCGGCAACAATATTTTGCTGTGGATTATAAAGATCACTCACCCCGTATTTTTCCGCTGTCGCAGGCATCAGCTGCATTAAACCCGATGCACCTTTATGTGAAGTCGCATTCGGGTTGAAGTACGACTCGGTATAAATCACTGCCTTTACTAATGAGTCATCAATTCCATATTTTTGTGACTGGTGATAAATAAAATATGACCACAGACGCATCCGACGTTTTGCACGTACTGTACGACGAGCGATATAATGCCCCATATTGTCCAGTTTGTTGCTACGCCGAACCAGCTTTGCTTTAGTATTAATAAGTGGGTGGTCACTAACCAAACGGCTACCATCTGGCATTTGATAAAGATAAACTCGAGCCTGGACCGCTGTAGAAAACAAAGCTAACAGCAGCAATATTGAAAAAACCAGCTTTGCCATTTGATTTATTGTTATTAATTTATTATTCATTAACACTATTATCGGTACTGGTTCACATTTCTTAAGAAAATAATCATTATTATTACGTGAATATTAATTTTTTGCATCCAGTTTGTAGATACATTCACTCATAAAATTCAGGCCTTTTTCACGAAATTTCTCATTATCACCAAGCACATCCTGTGCCGAGAGTTGATTTACCTGATAATTGGCTTGATATAGTGCTCGAACCTCATCTTCTGACACCGAAAAAGGGGGACCGGACATTTTTGACTGATCATATTCCAGGGTAACCAATAATTTTGGCGCAGATTGAGCAAGTTCAGTTAATTTAGCGGCATAATCCTGTCGCATGGCAGGTGGCAAAGCGATGAGTGAAGCGCGGTCATAAACGGCATCTACCGGCCCCAATATTTCCGTTGTCAGGGCAAAATAATCACCACAAAACAAACTGATTTTTTCAGATTGCCAATATTCCAGTCCAGCAACATGAGTGAGATCGGCTGTTAAATTGTTTTCTGCAAAAAAAGCTTTCACCGCCAAAGAACTCAGCTCAATACCTACAACCTCGAATCCCTGATCTGCCAGCCAGATTAAATCCAGGCTTTTTCCGCAAAGTGGTACAAAAACTCGTGCACCCGGCTTTAAATTCAAAACAGGCCAGTTCTCTTTTAAATGCGGATTAACTTCATCCAAATGAAATCCGGTTAAATTATTTTCCCAACGGTTGTGCCAAAAATCTGCTTCCATTTTAAAGTCCTCTAAAAACGACTATTCATTTGAATAAATTAGATAAAAGGGGCGCGAATTGTACCCTGTTCCTTAATGTCGATCATTTAAGTCATTGAAAAATTACTAAATCATACTGATTTATTCCCCCGGTCCTGCTACAACACGCTAATATTGACCTATTCAGTTTTATCTAAAGAGAAATTAGCAGGAACCACAAAATGACCCTAATTGTTGATAATAATCGTTACAGCATCGATGCGATTGAACTTGGCCCGATGGAAAATTTTATTTATCTGATTAGCGATAAAAAAACCCATCAAGCGGCAGTGATTGATCCTGCCTGGGATGTACCTGAAATTTTAGCCCTGGCAAAAAAGAAAGGTGTCACCATTACCGACATTTTGCTTACCCACAGTCATAATGACCATATCAATGGTATTAACGGCATATTAAATAATCACGATGCACAATTACATTTGCTTAAAGATGAAGCCATGTTTTGGGGAGAGCCTCTCATTCATCCTTCACTGCATTATGGTGGAGACACTATAAAAATTGGTGAAAGTGAAATTAAAATTTTACATACTCCCGGACATACTCCCGGCTCAGCCTGTTACCACATCGATGACAATCTCATAGCAGGTGATACCCTGTTTGTCTTTGGTTGTGGTCGATGTGATCTCGCGGGTGGTGATCCCAATGTCTTGTATGACACATTAAATAAACTGGGAAAAATGCCGGGTGATACGCTTATTTTACCGGGACATAATTACGCAGAGAAAACGACAGTCACCATGCACGAACAGTGCGAAGGGAATCCATTTATGTTTTTTGATAAAGCCGATGATTTTGTCGAGTATCGAATGCATACACATGATAAGACACGCGAATCGCCTTATCATGCCGAAACCAATTCACATAAAAAATAAATCAGTTCTTAATACACTTCCCTCGACTCGATTACTTCTTCACGTTGATTTTTATATTTATTATAACTTTCAGCACGAGGGCAGTCACTACGTCCTTGTTTTAAGCACTCCTGCCTTTCCCGTTCATGAATCATGGTATAAACAGCCTGCTGACTACAGGCTGTTAATATAAGGAAGGTAATAATTAGTAAAAGAGTTTTCATTTTAAGTCCATGTAAAATTACTAAAATAAAATCTTAACGTATTACTTTGTTGGGTTCGTAGTTTTACTCCTTAACCCAACCTACGCTAATGGCGTGTTGCAAGGTAACGAATTATCTCTTGCGGCAGAAACAGATTCCGCGTCGGCATGAATGCCTACCTGCAAAGAACACTGGATACCCGCCTACGCGGGTATGATATTCCTTCTTTTTATTTTTCAGCGACGATATAAATCATCCACGATTCCTGGTTTTCTACTTCAGTGGTTTCGTAGTATTCACCCGTCCCTTCTAACTCATCATCCTCTTCATCATCTGACTCAACGTATTCTTCCCAGTAAACATGACTTTTACTGTAACCTGCTTCTTCGAGTAGCTCCAATATTTCCGGAATTGCCCATAAACGCCAGCAATAAGTAAAGGCTTCGTCCATACGTGAACCATCTTCAAATTCAAAATGAATAGCACATTCCATATGATTATTTATTGGATTAAATGATACATGTTCCCAAATATAGGTAGCATTTTGATCTTCAAGTTCAGTTTCTTCTTCTAAAGTGTCGGCACACTCCGTACCACCAAATAAATCGAGAATAAGTAATCCATCATCATTTAAACTTGTCCGTGCTTTCTTAAAGTAATCAATTAATTCATCACGTTTTTCAAATAAACAATAGCTAAAGTTAAAGGCACAGGTGACATCAACTTTATCTGTTGTAATGCGCACATCATCTTCAATTAAGGTAATTCGTCTGGCAACATCTTCACCTGCAGTTTCGAGGTTATGTTTTCTACCCCAATCCAGAGTCGGGCCATCGAAATCAACACCAATAGCGGTTCTCTCAGAATCACTTTTACACCATTCAGTTGCAAGGTATGCAGTACCACAGAAATCTTCTTTCATACTCAGGGCTTTACGTCCACGCAGCTTTTGGAAAATTTTACTCATAAAATCAACTTCAGCTTCGGGGAATTGAACTGATTCCTGATATAACGCATGGCGATCGGCCTGTTCCGCTATTGTTGGTTTATTTTGTCCTGACTGCTTACCCATTTTACTTTCCCCTGAATTGAACGGATTAATTCTATTTATTATATATTAGCCTATTATATCTTCTTTCCAGACATCATTCGATACAGATTTTATCCCGTGGGCTAATAAAATATTTTCAATATCAAGATAATCCTGACTCTGGCAAAATGCTATGATTCGCACATAACTTTATTAATTTTACGGTTTTTATATGACAACTAAATCACGTACCACAATGGCGGTTCAAATAGGCACAGCTGAGCACAATGTTACCGTGGGTGGTGATGCACCCGTTATTGTGCAATCAATGACTAATACCGATACCGCCGATGTTTACAGCACCGTAAAACAAGTGATAGAACTGGCCAAAGCAGGCTCTGAAATGGTACGTATTACGGTAAATTCAGCTGAAGCCGCCGAAGCAGTTGCTAAAATTCGAGCAGATTTAGATCGACTCGGTTGTTTTGTGCCATTAATTGGTGACTTCCACTTTAATGGCCATAAATTGCTTAACGATTTTCCTGAGTGTGGTCAGGCATTAGCTAAATATCGTATTAACCCGGGTAATGTTGGCAAGGGTAAAAAACGTGATGAGCAATATGCCAGTATGATTGAAGTGGCGATTAAAAATGATAAACCCGTCAGGATCGGTGTGAACTGGGGCAGTCTGGATCAGGCACTTTTAGCTCGCATCATGGACGAAAATAGCCAGTTAGACGAGCCTCTTGAACCACATGAAATCATGCACAAAGCAATGGTGACATCTGCACTGGAGAGTGCACAACAAGCTGAAGATATTGGTTTAGCAAAAAATAAAATTATTCTCTCGGTGAAAATGAGTAACGTACAAGACCTGGTAAGTGTTTACCGTGAACTGGCAAAAAAATGTGATTACGCATTACACCTTGGATTAACTGAAGCGGGCATGGGTTCAAAAGGTATCGTTGCTTCCACCGCTGCGCTGGCTATTTTATTACAAGAAGGTATTGGTGATACTATTCGTATCTCACTTACACCTGAACCCCATGGTGATCGCTGTAAAGAAGTTATTGTTGCCCAGGAAATTTTGCAATCAATGGGCTTACGTTCATTCACTCCCCAGGTTGTAGCTTGTCCCGGTTGCGGCCGCACCTCAAGTACTTATTTCCAAACCCTGGCACAAGACATTCAAAGTTATCTTCGCCATAAAATGCCTGAATGGCATGATTCCCATCCTGGCGTGGAAAGTATGAATGTTGCTGTTATGGGCTGTGTTGTAAATGGGCCCGGTGAAAGTAAACATGCCAATATTGGGATTAGTTTGCCGGGTACGGGAGAAAAACCAGTGGCACCTGTTTATGTTGATGGAGTTAAAACAGTGACCTTAAAAGGTGACAAGATTGCCGAAGAATTTCAACAAATTGTTGAGGATTATGTTGCCGAAAATTATAAGAACTAATATAGTTTATCATCCAAAGAGGTAAAGATGAGTCTTAAGCACAGTGTTGGATCCGCTTCGCTTGATCCAACCTACTTTGGTATTCTAATTGTGGTGGGTTCAAGGAGCAAAGCGACGGAACAAACAATACGTTACAATGAATTTTCTTTCATGATCTTTTCCAGCATGTCCTGGTAATTACGGATATTTTTCACATAACTCACTGGCTCAAAACCACGAGCATAACCATGCTTTAAATTTTTATAGTATTTTTTCTTTGTCAGCAAGGGAAGAACGGTAGACAGATCTTGCCAGAGATCAGGATTTTTATTGAGCTCTTTTGCTAATTTACGTGCATCCCAAATATGTCCCATGCCAACGTTATATGCCGCCAGAGCCAGCCAGGTACGATCAGGTTCAGTAACAGAATCAGGTAAGCGCTTACGTAATTTATTTAAATAGTATGCTCCCCCCATTATACTGGCTTTAGGATCTAAACGATTTTTAATACCTAACTCTTTTGCCGTTGTTCGGGTTAACATCATCATACCGCGTACACCTGTTGGACTTTTTGCATAGGGTCGCCAATGTGATTCCTGGTATGCCTGTGCAGCTAGTAGCGTCCAGACTACGTTATAATTTCGTGCCGCAGTTTGAAAAACTTTTTTATATTCAGGTAAATGCGATTTTATTTTCCGCTGATAAGCGCGAACATCAACATAGTCAAAACGTTCAATGTAACCATAATAACGATGCATCACTTCATCAAGTTTGCCACTATCTGTATAGTCATCAAACCAGTCTTCCAGCTCATCCTGTAATACATCGGCATCATTTGCTAATACCCAGGCCAGGGGTTCTGGTTCAGTCATGTCAAAGCGAACTGATAACTCAGGAAAATAACGACGATTAATTGCAACAATATTGGCATCGGCAACTGTACAATCAATTTTCTTTAACCAGACATCTTCTAATAATGTTTCAGTATCCGTAGCTTCAACCTCTTGCCACTCAATTTCAGGATGAGTGTTTTTTACTCTTTTTAACTGCTCAACATAACTACTATGAACAGGAACCTGAATACTGATACCGACTAAATCTTCAAATTTCTTTGGCCGTTTACCTCCACGGCGACAAACCAGTTGTTGCGCCACCATCTGATAGGTTGGACCAAACATAAATCTTTTTTCACGTTCTTGAGTATGTGTTATACCTGCAGCAACCAGATCACCATTACCATCATTGATTGCACTAAGTAAATCGGATACATCATCCTTTTTTACGAATCGAGCCGTAACGCCAATAGAGTCTGCAAAGGCATTAGCCATTTCATATTCAACACCCATGTAACCTTCGCGCGACTCATAATATGTTGTAGCCGCATTACGTGTTAAGACAACTAACTCACCTTTTGCTTTAATTTGTTCTAAATGATCGACTCCATTTGAACAGGAAACCATTACTAAAGCAGCGCTTGTTAAGGCAAGAAAACACAACACGTTATAACGACTAAACATGTAAACTCCTCGTGATTAAGATGCTTTGTATAAAAACTTATCACTCCATTGATAAAAACTCATACCTAACATAATCAGGCCAGTTCCCATCCAGACACCTGTATCTATAACTTCATTATTAAAAGCATAACCTAAAAACAAAGCAATAACAGGTGTAATCAGGGTAATTAATGAAACCCGGCTTACATCAATATGTTTTAAAATGTAAAAAAACAGTGCAAAACCTAATACAGAACCAAAGATACCTAAATACATTATCGACCCAAGACCACGTTGACTAAAGTTTTCAGGCCATGTTCCTTGTAAAACAAACCACGTTAACAAATATAAAGGTACACTAACCATCAAGCCTCCCTGTGTAATTTCAAGTGCAGTTAAACTAATATCCAGTTTTTTAAACCAGACACTGCTCCATGAGTGCAATAATACTGACAAACATACCGCAGCAATACCAAAAACAGCATGTCCACCAAGTTGCAAAGCCTGGCTAAAAATAACTATCAAACCAACAAGACCGAGTAAGACACCCAGAATTTTAGCTGGCGTTAAACTTCTTTCATTCAACCACAGCGCAGCTAAAATGCCGGTTACAACAGGATTTAATCCAAAAATCACCGAGATAAAACCTGAAGAAATATATTGTGATCCCCAGTACACACTTAACATCGCGCCGTAAATTGCAATACCGGCAACCAGGTAAGCTTTACGCGCATGTTGATCCAACGGCAGACGACGATGTGATAGCAACATGATTAACACACTACTAAATAATAAGCCGATCAACATCCGTGCAGTTACACCAAATAAAAACCCTGAATCACCTCCACTCCATTTTATGGCAAGCGGCGTGGTTGACCAGATGATAATAACTCCGATATATGCAAGTGGGACTGACATTTTATCTCTCCATTGCCAAACAAACATAAACTATTAACTTTAAATAGCCCATAACAAAAAAGGCCACAGTTCTTTTTAAACTGTGGCCTTTAGAAAAAAAATTTATTGATGATAATTTTACTTAATAATTTTTTCCCCAATGACACACAGTCGCACAGTCAAAAAGCCACGCAAGCTTGCGTGTTTCTCTAATCACCAGTTTGTGCATTGAAATTATCATTTGCGCGAGTCTGCGCTTTGTTTTATAAACTGTCAACAGATAAGTCTAAACAAATTGTTGAATATAAAAGTAAGTCCACTTTGTTTCAGTTATTTTTTGCAGAGCTTGTAATAAATGTGAAGTAGGTATGGCTTCCTGTGGATAGATGCCATGCAAACTAATAAAGAAATGACCACAGCCAGCGGTATTTTTCCAGTCATATTCAGACAAGTGCGATTCTACTTTACATTTATCACATGAATACAACAATGTTTCAGGCAAGGTTTTCCAATTTGCATGTCGTTGCCGACAATGGGGGCAACGTGATATTAAATGTTTACTGCCACAAATAAATTCAACGCTGGCTTTAACCGCCTCAATTTCAATATGGCAGAATTCGGTTGACTCCGGTTTCTCTGCAATGGGTTCAAGTTCAATTGCTGGTGCGCACCCCAAAAAGGTCACCAGGCTCAAAAATGAATCGCCAATCAAATATCGCTCTCCAGGTACTGATTTCGGGCTTTGCCATTTTCCCCCTATGAAACCAATGTTTTGTAACGCAGTAACAATATCTGGAATATTTGCAGGAATATATTCTGGATTTTTTGCATGAAAGACAAGCTTTGGCATAAGTAAACTCTACAACTTAAAGGTTATGTCTATTATATGTGAAACACATACGGAAAAAAGCGGTCATTGCGAGCGTATAGATAAACGGAACTGACGTGCCAGTATTAAAAACTGATATTTTTCAGTATTTTCTCGTAATGATGGGATTCGATTACCTCATAAAAATGTTAGAATACTTTCAAAATATTATCGTTATATAGGCTACCTCAAATGAGTAAAGATACATTTTCTAAAGAAGAGCACATTTTACAGGTGATGCGTAAGGTTCTCACTAGCATTGCAAAAGACACTTATACCCCCGCTGATTTAAAACATCCCTTATCTGAAAATACAATTATCAGCATCCGTGATTGTTTGGCACTAATAACCAGTCGTGAACATGAACTCGCAAACGAGGCAGGAAGAGAAAATAACTTACGCCCACGATATGTTGATGAGCCTTCAAGCTCAGCTGTAGTTAAAGTGAATCCTGATAACTTCAAACCAAAAAAAGATTAATCGCCTTTTTTAAAAGCGGGTAGGATACCCGCTATTCCCCTTCTCAAACTCACATTTTAAAACTAACAACCTTATTTTATTTTTGTTATTTTTTGATAAATTTACAATATTTACCTAAAATTCTGATTTTAAGGTAAATTATTAGTATTTCACTCCTGTTTTCAGTCCTTTTTTAAAGCAGTCGCAAAAAATGCCGCTAAATAACCTATATAAAAAGGTCACTGCTATCCCGTTACCATATTAGTAATACATAGTAAGTCACTGATTTTATGAAACCTCAGCCTGTTCGAAGAAATTGAAGACATGAGATCGCACAAATCCATATTCGGTGTAATTCCTTCTCCCTAAGGGAGAGGGAGTTAACATGACAGCAATGATAAAAGGTATTACATACATAAAATAAAAACACACATCAACATAAAAATTTGATGCAAAGGATCTGATATTTATATGAAATGGCTCAATTTTAACAGCCTGCGTAAGCGCTATGCAGTATTAACTTTTATGCTTGCCATTATTATGCTTACGTTCAGTTGGTACACACAGAATCATATAAGTTTAGTAAAACAAAATATTGACAAAAATATTGAATCCCGCAATGCATTATTTCAACGTAATCGTGAAATTAGAAATGCTATTGTGCAATCTCGAGATTTATTATTTAAATTTCTGATTGACCCAAAAAAAATTGAAAATCAAAAAGTTATCTCCTTAAAGATTTCAAGAACGATTACTTCAATTGAACAGCTCGCTACTCATCCATGGATAAAAGAAAATTACTATTCAACCATTTCTGAATTAATTATAACATTGAATGACTTTGATAAAATATCAAGAGAATTAATAGATGTGCGACTTACACCTCAAGCATTATTTCCTTCATTAAAAATTGCTAACAACAAAATGCAACCACTATATGCAGCTTTCACTCAAAACATTAACTTAGCAATTAATGATATTGAAGATGCTGAATATAAACATTCAAAAAATAATTATAATGAATATCAATTATTAATTGAATTACGTTTCCACTGGGAAACAATGATTTCCAACTTCAGGATGTATTTATTAAGCCAGTTAAATGCATTCGAGGATTCATTTCGTGTTAACCAGTTACATTCAATTACAGAACTTCATAAAGTCATTATCAGAAAACTGAAAAAACTGGACAACCTGGATAAAAAAGGACAATTAAAATTCTCAACCACAATAGCTCTCGAAAAATTTCATCCTGCCGCATTAAAATGGATTAAAGAATTTAGTCATGTTAAAAATATGAATGAATCAGATATATGGCGAACAGACACAATTATTTATCAACAGAAACTTAAACCAAAGCTTGAAAAAATAAATACTTTATTACGTACTCTGGATATAGGGATTGAACGTTTTAGTAAAAAGGATTTAACGACTCTTTCTAATATCGCACAATTCCAGGCAAATTCAATGTGGACTGCTACTATAGTTGGACTTATCGTTCTTTTATTAGGGTTTGTGTTTCTGGTTAAACTTATACTTAACCCTATTGTTATCATAACTAATGCATTAAAGGATGAGTCAAAAGGTATAAAAACAATAATCCAACCTAACTTATCCATGCTGGAAACAAAAAATCTGATTACAGCATTCAAAGAAATGCGCTGGCAAATTCACACTCGTCAGCAAGAACTTGAATATCACGCCTTACATGATAACTTAACAGGCCTTGCTAACCGGGAGTTATTAAATGATCGGTTAGAACAGGCTATCCATAACGCAAAACAAGATAGAAGTTCTTTTGCCATTCTAATTATGGATCTTGACCGATTTAAGGAAGTTAATGACACATTAGGTCATGCTGCAGGTGATAAATTACTACAGCAAGTTGCTAAACGCCTGGTTAATTTATTACGTGAAGTAGATCTTGTTGTAAGGCTTGGCGGCGATGAGTTTTCTGTATTATTAACAACAGCACAGCAAGAACAAGCTGAAATCATAGCAAAAAAAATACTAAATAATTTTGAAAAAGTTTTTACTGTAAATAACGTCCCTCTTTACATAGGAATAAGTATCGGTATTTCAGTATATCCTCAACATGGCGTTACAAGCCAAATATTACAACAACGTGCTGATGTTGCAATGTATATCGCTAAACGAAATAAAACAGGTTATGCCACCTACAACTCAAAACATGATGAATATAGTATTGGAAAACTGTCACTGATTTCAGACCTTCGCATAGCGATTGATAAAAGCCAGTTATTTATGGAATACCAACCAGTAATTGATATCAATACGGGTAATGTAATTAGTGCTGAAGCATTAATACGCTGGAACCATCCAAAACTCGGTAAAGTTTTCCCTGATGAAATTATCCCAATAGCAGAACAAACCGGGTTAATTAACCCCATCACATACTGGATTATTGATACAACGGCTAAATATAATAAAAAATTAAATGATATTGGGGTTAATATAAAAATCGCGATTAATTTATCTGTATATAATTTGCAGGAAAATAACTTTGTCGAAAACATTGTAAAAATATTTGAAAAAAATGAAATTCTGGCATCAAGTTTCGTCATGGAAATAACCGAAAGTGTAATGATGACGAACCCTGAAGAATCAATTGACGTATTAAACAAACTGGATGAACTAGGTATCGAAATTGCGGTTGATGACTTTGGAACAGGTTATTCATCATTAACCTATCTTAAACGCTTACCTTTATCGAAATTAAAAATTGATAAATCCTTTATTATGGATATGATTGATGATGATAATGATGCAATGATTGTTCGTTCAACGATTGACCTTGCTCATAATCTTGGTATGCAGGTTATAGCCGAAGGTATTGAAGAAAAAGAAAGTTTAGACCTCCTGAGTATTCTGGGCTGTGAATTAGGGCAAGGTTATTATATTAGTCGTCCAATATCTGATAATGATTTTGAACAATGGGTTGTTAAACGAAATAATAGTGTTATGGTTACATAATGGAAGACGAAGAAATAAAGGTTCTCATCAGTGAATTAAGCCTTGAACACAAGGATCTTGATGATGCCCTGACCCTTATGAAGGAAAAACCTTTTGTTGACCAACTACAGATTAGACGAATAAAGATACGAAAATTGAAATTAAAAGATGAAATTCAAATACTAGAAAGTAAACTTATTCCTGACATTGAAGCTTAAAAAACCGGCTGAAAACAGAATGAGCAACAATAAACGCATTTCTAACAGAGTAGGATTGGTTATTAATATCAAACTTACTTGCGATGATAAAAGTGAATGTGTTTTCAAAACTCGAAATATTAGTGATACGGGTGTTTTCCTTGAGCATAATGGTGAGCAATTAAATTTGTCTGTCGGTACACAAGTTATCTTACAGGTGTGCTCACAACTTGGAGATGAACCGCCTCCTCCCGTTAAAGCAGAAGTGGCGCGCGTTACAGATGAAGGTATAGGGTTTCAATTTCTATTATAATAGCATCACAACATTCTCACATACACTTAAAAAATATTACAAAAATGAATTCAAACATAAAACCTTCAGCCGAACTTTTTATTGCAACAGGGTGTAGTCACTGTCCTGTCATCTTAACTGAATTAAGTGAGCAACTAAAAAAAGGACAAATTTCATTATTAAAAATCACAAATGTTGCAGTTGATAATGAAAGAGCCGAAGAACTGAATATTCGAAGCGTTCCCTGGTTCTCTTTAACAAATGAAAATTCCTTCATGATATTCTCAGGAAATTATTCTCCTAATGAAATTCAACAGTGGATCGTCCGCGCACAAACAAAAAATGGCATGCAAGAATATATTGAGGAATATCTCGCTAACGGGCAATTAATGACCATCATACAAGCCATTCAGCTTAAACCGGAAATATTTTCCAATATCATTGCCATGCTTGAAGATGAGGAAACAAGTATGAATATTCGAATTGGACTAGATGCACTAATTGAAAATTTTTCTGCTACTGAAATTTTACAAAAACATGCATCATCACTGATAAAAATTGCTTCTACTAACAATGTACGCCTGCAAATTGACGCATTGCATTATATTGCACTAACAGGTGATGCGGGTAATAAAGAATTTTTACTGGAAAAATCTAAAGATAAAAACTCACAAATTAAAGAAGCGGCTATTGAAGCACTTGAAACATTAAAGGATATAACCAGTTAGTTAAATTTATTTAAGTGTTTTCCAGAGCAGCTTTTAATTGAAGGGGCTCAATTGGATATGAAAGCTCGGCATGAAACGTAAAATGTGCACGAAGCTTCTCAAACTGATGCCAATATTCTTTTTCATAAAAAATAATAACCTTAACTTCATCCATCTGCTGAATCACAGCCATTAAAGTTTCCAGGCTACTTGTTCGATCACGGAAATCTGACTGAAAATTAAATTCTGCAACAATAACTTCATATTTGTTTTTTTTCAGGATACGCAATGCTTTACGCATACTATTTTCTGAATCAACCTGAAATCCACACTCACGATAAAGTTGACTAAAATCAGGGTAGCCACCAAGCTCACTGATTGCCAATAAAAACTTATTTTTTTTCACTCTGATTTTACCAACTCTGTACCTGTGAAATTAACCATATTAATTAACAGCTAATATTTAGCCAAATATTACTTGAAATTATTGTAACACGCCTCCAGATTCTATATCCTAGCGGCTCCAACACAGCCTCACTTATATCCTCAGCAGGAGTCACTCTATGCCTTACTTCGTTTATAAAATTGCACCTGGTGTCAGTAAAATTGTCAAAAATCTGGAACCTCTTGATAACTTTGAAAAATTCAAAGATGCCAAAAATTTTGCTAAAGAAAAACGTCAACAAGAAAATGCTGAAGATAACAATATTTATAAAGTTATTTTTGCAGAGAATAGTATTGATGCAGAAGAAAAGTTACAAGAACAACGTGAAGAGAGTATTGTCAGAGAGTGGGAAAAATAAATTAATTTATTGAATCAATAAATAATGGATGAAGATAAATACAGGGAAACCTATCGCACGGTTAATCCACTACAATGCCCATTTGAAAAAACATTAAACTCCCGCCGTTGCCGATGTAGCAAAATGGAGAAAATTCATCTAGCTGATCGAGAATGTGTTGGTTGTCTTGACAAACAAGCCTGGCAAAACTGCCATGACTTTATGAAACTGCTGCGACTCAATGCAAAATTCTCATTAAAGATGAGCGAAATTGATGGCCCCTTACCTCACGGAAAAGAAATAAAAGTACAAACTGGCAGTATTATTGGCCTGGACAAGTTATTTAATCCTGATAATGAGGATAAACCTGATATTTGTCTTCTACTAAATCAAGCTCTGGCAAAGTATCAAAAATTTGAAAATTTACCCCTTGATAAATTAATGCAATCCATTGTGCATTTCAAAGCAAGAGCAACAAGAAAAGATAAAAAGAAATAATATATAATACGTTTTCACGGATAACGAGAAGTTAAAGAACAAGATTAAAATTAATGAGAAAGCGGAGTTCACACGTAGTGAATGAGCATTTTGAATTAGTTTTAAGCGCAGTAATTTAGCTTCTCGTAATTCGTGAAAGGGTATTAGGGGTTTTTGTGCCAATCATAGGAACAATCCAGATGCTTCCTTATTTCTATAATCCCCTCTAAACCATTTTCAATAATAATTTGTAATGGAATTTGATTCTTAAGTTTTTTGCTTCGTTGACGAATCCAGATCTTCCCCATATTAGGGTTATGCGGATAAGAAGTTCTTAATGCATCCGTAATACCAATAATATGCTCTAACCTCTCTTCTAATTCCGGAGAAACAGGGAACGGTGTATTTTTCCGGTAGCGACGCAAGGCACGAGTTGGTGTTTTTTCAGGTAATGCTATCAAAGAAATTATTTCAGCAGAAGACATACCCCAACCATCGAGTATTTCCATGATACGAACCGTCAAAATAATTTGTTCATCCACTGTCATATCTATCATTATGTAACCTCAAAGCTAAATTTATAAAGATAATAAACCCACAATCAAGCCGAAAACTATTTAGCTTTATATTTCCGAACAGCAAATAAACCTGTTTTTCATTATACAATATTTGCCATTAATTTACTTTTTAAATGTTGAAATACCACCATCTCAGAAAAAATCAACTACAAAGCATAATGGTAATAAGCATCTGTAATAAGGAATTACACCGAATATGGATTTGTGAGATCTCATGTCTTCAATCTCTTCGAACAGATTAAGGTTTCATAAAACAGTGACTTACTATGTATTACTTGTATGTTAACGGATCAGCAGTGATTTAAAATATACGTATAAATGCGGGTGAAAAATCAAAATTCAGCATCGATTGCTCAGATAACGCATTATATACTACTTTCAAAAACTCAAGATTCTGGTCAATATTTCGAGCAAAATTATACATTATATAAACTATTTTTTGTTTAAGCTGATGTTGATCCAGTTCTTCCTGGCCGAGATCCAGATAAATTAATGTTCTCAGAATAGATATACGAACGAGTAACATTTGAACATAAGTAAATGGATCTGGCATACTGACAAACCATTCCCGATAAAAGCAATTAAGAATATAGCGTGTAAGTGCTTTATCAATATATTGTTGACTATCATCATCCAGCTTAAGTCGTATTTTAGTTAATTGCTCAGCCAGCACTTCTGCAACATTGTCATTATTAGCATTATATTTTTGTAATATTTTTTCATACAGCTGACTAATATTTTCATTATTAGCTTGTTGTAATTTAATCGATAATATTGAATGTACAACGATCATACTGATTGATGAGTCCGCATTATATTCTTTGATAGATATGCCTAACCTGGAAACAAATTCATTTTCAGATAAATCAGAAAATGTTGATTCAAGCTGTCCTTTAGCTGGTTTGTTACAGCCATTATGATAAAAAGCAGATATTTTGTGTGCAAGATTTGCTATCACATATAAGCGTGTTTCAAATTCCTGTTCTTCGTTCGCTATAATATGCATTAGCTTTTTTCGTACCAGACCAAAATTTTCTGAGTAAAAGTCATCTTCAAAATTTGATAGTTCTCGCTGAATAGGATAATTCTTGTTTCTAGGAAGATCCGCAGGCTTAAAACGTTTTAATTTGAGTGGCATTTTTTCATCGATGCAATTTCTGACCACTTCAGGACATGATAAGGCACCGCTTAATTCAAGAGTATCTCCACAGCGGGAAATAACCCGGGGAAACATGGTACAAACATTACCTAAAGCTGTTACACCATGTTTTGTATGAATAGAGCATAATCCCTTATCATCAAGCATGGCACAGTAACCATTTACCGCCATGCGAATAAATGCATAATCATGATCACTGCTGATTGAATTTTCATTAAGATGAATATATTGTTCAAACATATTCTTCTCATCTTTATCTTCAAACATTGCTTTTTTCAATAAATCAAAATGTTGACGATCAAGCTTAATTTCCCAATTACGGCAACAAGTATCCTCGCAGTCGCCTCCTAAGCAGGTGAAATTTGAAAAATAAGCCGGAGTTTTATATGATATTGACATTATAACTGTGAAGAAGAAAAATGGTTTGTCTCAGGGTATTTCATGCTTAACGGTTGATTATTGTTTTTCTCAGTAAAATTAACCAGAATCATGCCACTAAACTTGTCCCCTTTATAAAGTTCCACGCGGAATATTTTTTCATTTTTATCTATTGAAAAACGAGATTTAATTTGTTTCCGTTTAATCAGGAGACCATTTTCATTAACCACTCCCCGTTTAGCATAACCAATTACATTAACGCGATAATTTCGCTCTGCCAAAACACGAAAACTTTTTTCAACATCAACTTTCTCACCGATATTAATTTTTTTATTCTTGCCATCAACCTGCATGTTTATTGAATCCAAACCATAATCATATTCAAAATATTGTGGCTTAAGTGAAGTAACATAACGATTACCGTAACGAACTTTAAGCGTTTTATTCTTTTCGATTACTGCAATTAATGGATTATTTTTTTTATACTCCAATAATGAATGTTTTTTTAGAGGGACATAATTTAAATAACGGCGAGCTTTTTCAATATCTAGATTTATTCGGTTATTGAATAATGATATTTTAAGATTATTCCCTATTTGTTTAGCGACATTATTTCGTGTCATATTAAAGTCACGCTGGTATTTAATGCCTAACTCGCTCATAAAACCTTCAACCGCCAGAAGATGGTAATAGGTTCTTTCATAAGTTAAAAAACTTTTACTTGCTTCAACAGCAAATGCAGGACGGTTGTTTTTAATAGAGAAATAAGTTAAAGACTTTTCCATTTCAACATCGCCTTTTTTTGTCTCCGTATTTTTCACATAAAAGAACTTGTTTTTATTATTCAGTCTGTTATTAATATATTGCTGAACATTACCTGCAATTGCAGACAGATTACCAAATCTTGGTGCATTCAGTTCTTCCTGATCGATAATAATACTTTGCCCCCAACGATTAGGGTTATGCATTTTATTAATATATTTCTTTTTATAAAAACCACTTCCATCATGTAAATTTATAACAACATCAACATCATTACTTAATATTATTTTTTTTATTTTCTGCACTTCATCAAATTCAGGATCTTTCCTCGAAAGCAGATTAAATTTACGATTCATATCGCCATGTACACCTCGACTACGCCTGATAATACTTTCAAAATTAAGGTTTGGCACAACCCAGACATTACCACTTTTCACTTTATAATTAGTTACCAGCATTGAAGCTGCAGTGAAGCCACCTGGTTCATCACCTTGTATACCACCAATCACTAACAATGTAGGGCCGGGCAAGTCTGACTCAATTTTATGTAAAGAGAAACGTAATGGTTCAGCACAAACAAATTGGCTAATAGAAATAACAAGAATACAAAGAAAAAATTTAACGGCCATTTTATACAACCTTAATATGCCATGGTTCATAACGTACCCCAACCTGGTTATCTTTTGTGTAACGCAGGTCGACATATTTCAATTCAATTAATTTTTTATATTCTTTGGTACTCGAAAATCGAGAAGTAAAATTAAGCTTACCAAAACCTTTTTTACCAACATCAAAATCTCCAATACCATGATAAGAATGTCCTGGCGGAGCCAACGAACGAGATGCCAGAGAAAGGTTGCCTTTGCTTGAATCAAGCTTTGCTAAAAACAGTTGTAATTGTTTAACTATACTGCGAACACCCGAAGTTAATATAAGATTAGGGCCGACATCCTTTCTTAATTGATAAAATTTTACCAGGGCATCACCTTGAAATAAATAATGCCCACTACCAGATATTTTAATAGTTTCTTTTTTATTTATTTCTGATGTCAGCTCTTTTATAACTTTATTCCCATGAAAACCATATTTATTGGCATCATAAAAAAATATCTCATCAATAAATTTAAGTTCTGCTTTCGTAAAACGTCCAATTTTCGGGTAGCGATGTGCATATATAATCATGTCATCAAAACTAATCAAATTAAAATTAGCGTAACCAATAAGCTTTTTTACCCGCAATATTTTTTTAAACGTTGTTTGAAATACGATTTTCTTTTTTGCTGATAAAAATATATCTTCAGAAAAAGTCTGATCAAAGTTTTTAACTTTTTGCAAGTTATCGCGCACGGCAAATTCATGCTCAGAATTTAAACTTGTTACTGAAGGAACAACTAGCTTAGGGGCTTCAAAATCATTCTTTTTTTGCTTTTCCGTTTCATTGCGGCCAAATAATAAAATGCTGGCAGAACCGGTCAGCAACGTTGCCGCACCCGCTTTTATAATTTTTCTTCTTGTAAAATCAAAGCCCATATTAAATCCTGTATTAACACTTACAAGTTAAAGGGGATTTTAACTCATAACAAGTTATTTTCCAGTGAAGTTGGTGCATTTACTTATTTTAGTATTACACTTAATTTAATTATATTTAACTATCTCACAGATGGCGCGAGTTAACCATATTATTGAAAATGTCATATACACTTATCCAGCAATTTAGTTCTCAACTTGCTCATATTAAATTTGCAGGCCCCTTTAAAGGGAAACTGTGACATGGAATACACATTTTTATACGCTTAAGGGCTATATCGCCCGGAAAGATATTCAACAAACAAGCCTGAAACAGTTTATCGACATTGAACCCGTTGAATCAGATATTTATAAGCTAACAGTAGCTCTAAACATTGAGAAAATTAATCATCCAAACATTAACAAAATGATTATAATGATTAAACAATATAAAAACTTATCCCTTGGTCGACATGAATATGGCTAATTTTAGCTTACATAAATAAAGGTTTATCTGTAATGCCAAGACTTATTTCCCTTTCTCGCGCGGCAAAACTTGTTGGTCTGTCACGTGCAGCATTACAAAAAAGGGTTCATGATCTTGAACTGGAAAGCTTTGAAGGCCAGGTTATGCTGGATGATATCGAAAGAATATTTCCTGATGTTGAATTTGAAGATAATCATATTATTGAAGATTTGGAGAAAATTGTTGAACGGGCGCTTAAGCGAGCTCATGGAGCAAAACTTGCTCAACTTTTAGCCCCTGACTCCTACACTTTGGCAGCCAGGCTAAAGGCGATCACTAGAGAGCATGCCCATTCACAAATTCAAGTAAATAAATTTATTCAACTTTTTACAGAATTACAATCTCATATCAGTGAGTTAGCAATTACGTCAGATAAACCATATCTCTTTGAAGATTTAAATAATTTCATAACCGATTCTGTTTCTAAAATTCAGACTCCCGTATTTAAATCAGTACCATTGCTTGTAAAAGATACAATGCTTCGTGTAATGGCGGCACAAGTTCATATTAAAAATACCGGACACGAATTTTTTGTTGAGGGCAGCACGACTATTCTGGAGGCTGGCTTAAGTGCTGGTTTAGCATTAAATTATGGTTGTAGTAATGGTAACTGCGGAAAATGCAAAGCAAAATTACTTTCAGGCGAAATTAAAAAAACTCATCCACATGACTTTGTTTTTTCTGAAAGTGAAAAATATCAAAATTATTTTTTATGCTGTTCAAATACTGCAATTACTGAAATTGAAATAGAGGCTGATGAAGCGGGTAGCGAAAAAGATATTCCACAACAACTTATTGCGGCTAAAGTTAAAAAAGCAGACAAACTTTCTGATAATCTGATTATCTTAAATTTAAAAACACCACGTACACAACGCTTACGTTTTCTTGCTGGCCAAAATGTTGTATTAAGTCGTGGTAATCTTCCTTCCCTGGAAATACCCATAGCAAGTTGCCCATGTGATGATATGAACATTCAATTTCATATCTCTAATAACAAAAAACATCCGTTCATTGAATATATTTTCGAAGAATTAAATAGCTCCGATTCCATTCATATAGAGGGTCCCAAAGGCTCCTTTATTCTTGATGAAGACTCAAACGATGCAATTATTTTTATTGCTTTTGATACTGGTTTTGCACCGATAAAAAGCCTGCTTGAGCACGCAGTAACGCTTGAACATACCGAGTTCATCCATCTTCACTGGATCCATACAGAAGAAAAACCATATATGCACAATCAATGTCGAGCCTGGGAAGATGCACTGGATAACTTTGTGTATCATCAGCAACGATATGAGCTAACGGACGTTCAGCGGCTAGAAGAGAATTTGAACACGTTAATGAGTGAATATTCTGATTTTTCAGATAAAAACATCTATATCTGTGGCGCTGAAAAAATGGTGAAAAAAACCCAACAAATTTTACTTGAGCATGGTGCAGATAAAGAGCAAATTAACATTCAGGCACTTTAAATTATCGTAAAATATAAAATCTTATTCTTCGTCTTCATCTTCACCCATCCAGCCTTCAAGAGCATTCATAATTTTTCTTGCCTGATCTTTGCTGGAAATATTAAATTTGGATTTAAACTGATATTGCCCATTACGTTTCTGGTAACGACGTATACTGTATTTATCCGGGCCAAATTCACCTTTTGTTCTGTTTAAATCCTGATACTTGAATATAATGGTTGACCAGGCGCCACGAGTTAAAATAACTTTATCCAGTTCTCTGGATACCAACTCACCACCGTCTTCATAATTTACTGTAAGCTCGTCAATTTCAGATGACATAAGAGTTGCTCCTAATAATAAATTTAATTATTTTCAATTATAACTGAAAACAGACTTTCACAACAGATTTTAAATTATTGATTATGTTAACAAAAAAACATCAACGTACTTTATCCTTATCTATTCTCATAGCTGTGGGGTTTTATTTATTTTTTATCTTTAATTCAGATACAGAAAAAATAATCAGCGCAATGAAACAAATAACACTTATTGACTGGTTAACTATTTTATCTTGCTCTTTTACCAGCTATTTCATCCGTTTTATACGCTGGAATAACTACATACGTACATTTCAACATTTTATTCCTTTAAAACGTCATTTTGCCTACTATCTTGCAGGTTTTGCCTTAACCACAACCCCTGCCAAAGCAGGAGAGACTGTTCGTTCACTTTATTTACAGCCCTACCAGGTAAAAATATCTCAAAGCCTTGCCAGTTTTTTTACCGAACGTTTGCTCGATGTGACTGTGATGGTTTTTCTTGCATCCTTACTTTTTTTTACTTTCCCGGAATTAAATAAAAGCTATTCATATTTCATATTAAGCCTGTTACTCAGCTTGCTTATTATATTACCCTTGCTAAGTACAGAACTACCGCAGCATTTTTTACACTTCGTTGTTAGCAAACTGGCAAAAAATAAATTATCCAGAACATTAGAACACCTTGTTATGCTTCTACAATCAGCACATAAGCTATTAACATTTAAAATGCTATCTCAAGGTTTAATTCTGGGATTAATTGCATGGGTGTTGAACGGACTTGTATTTTATTTGATTCTTGAAAAAACAGGCTTCCCGGTTGCGTTAAGTCTTGCACTCACAATTTATGCCATCAGTATTTTAGCCGGGGCGGCTTCTTTTATCCCCGGAGGTATTGGCGCAACTGAAACTGTAATGGCTCTAATGTTACTCTCAATAGGCAGCGAAGCACATATTGCTATTGCTGTACCCATTTTATCTCGACTGGCAACACTTTGGTTTGCCGTATGTGTTGGTTTACTTGCAAATGCTTACTTAAGTATTAACAATACCCAATACAACAACAAAATATAAAGGCCATCTATGCGCATACTACACACCATGATCCGGGTAGTTGATCTTGAAAAATCAATCAGCTTTTATACCAATATATTAGGTATGAAATTATTACGAGAAAAGGATTATCCTGATGGGAAATTCACACTGGCCTTTGTTGGTTATGGAAATGAAGCTGATGAAGCAGTAATTGAGCTTACATATAACTGGGACACCGAGAGTTATAACATGGGTAATGCCTTTGGTCATATTGCTATAGAAGTTGATGATGTATATAAAGCTTGTGAAGCCATGAAAAAAAGTGGTGGTAAAATCATGCGTGATGCAGGCCCGATGAATGCAGGCACCACCATTATTGCATTTATAGAAGATCCAGATGGATACCAGATTGAACTCATTGGTAAAAAGTATTAAATAAATGTATGTGAATTATTGTAAAAAGATTCAAAACTGACCCTTAAACAGCGTACAAGATTATAAATAAAGGTTATAAATGGAACTTAAAAGGACTATGTAGCACTTACAGTGCGTACATAATAATTTCTGAATAAATGGAGTGAATCAATCAATGAAAGCATCAGATTTATTTGTTAAATGTCTGGAAGAAGAAGGTATTGAATATATTTTTGGCATTCCGGGTGAAGAAAATGCAGATTTTATGATCTCACTGGAAAAATCAGAAAAAATAAAATTTATATTAACTCGCCATGAACAAGGTGCCGCTTTTATGGCTGAAGTTTATGGTCGATTGACCGGCAACCCTGCAGGTTGTTTAGGCACACTAGGCCCTGGTGCGACCAATTTAATTACCGGTGTCGCGGATTCAAATATGGATCGTTCACCCATGCTGGTATTAACAGGACAAGGTGCTTCTACTCGTTTACATAAAGAATCGCATCAAATTATGGATGTGGTCAAAATGTTTGAGCCGGTAACTAAATGGGCACAAACAATATTACATCCCAACAGCATTCCTGAAATTATACGTAAAGCCGTTCGGCTGGCTCGAACAGAAAAACCCGGTGCTTGTCATATTGAGTTACCCGAAGACATTGCTAAAATTGAAACCGATTCCAAACCATTAAAGCCTTTGCGATTCCGCCGCCCTGTTGCTGATGATAAGATTCTTAGCCAGGCAGTTGAACAAATATTAAAAGCAAAACGTCCAATTATTATTGCCGGTAACGGTTGTATTCGTAAACGTGCCAGTAAACAACTGCGAATCTTATGTGAAAAAACAGGCATTGGTGTCATTAGTACTTTTATGGCAAAAGGCTGTGTTGATATGGATGAAGATTACTGCCTTTATACCATTGGCTTACAGGCAAAAGATGTGATTGCCTGTGCGCTTGATCATGCTGATTTAATTATTACGCTTGGCTACGACATGGTTGAGTACCATCCCAGTTTATGGAATAAACATAAAGATAAAGACATTATTCACGTTGACTTCTTACCAACAGAAATTGACGAACACTATCACCCTGAAACTGAAGTCATCGGTGATCTTGCTCATACCTTATGGATGATGAATGAACGTTTTAATAAAGTTGGAAACCTGGATTTTGACTTTCGCCAACAACTCGCAACCCGCGAAACAATGCAAAAAGATCTGGCGACTCACAGTAATGATGATACTGAAGATCTTATTCGACCACAGAAAGTCTTGTGGGATGTTCGCCAGGTCATGGGAGCTGAAGATATTTTATTGTCCGATGTCGGTGCACACAAAATGTGGATTGCGCGTCATTATCAATGCCATGAACCCAACACCTGCCTGATACCAAATGGTTTTTGTTCCATGGGCTTTGCCTTGCCGGGAGCGATTGCTGCGAGTATTGTTTTTCCTGATCGAAACATTCTTGCTATATGTGGTGATGCCGGTTTCCTGATGAATGTTCAGGAAATGGAAACGGCTAAACGTCTTAACTCTAATATTGTTGTCATGGTGTGGGAAGATCACCAGTATGGTCTTATTGCATGGAAACAGGAAAATGAATTCGGCCACCACACTGATCTCGCTTTTGGTAACCCTGACTGGCTGGAGCTTGCCAGCGCATTTGGCTGGCATGGTCATAAGGTTAAGAACAGTCGTGATTTAGTCTCGGAATTAACCTCAGCCTTTAAAGAACAAGGACCAAGCCTGGTGATTATTCCAATTGATTACCGTGAAAATATGATGTTAACCAAACGTCTGGGGGATATAGCTTGTCCAATATAATGATAATTTACATTTAAAGGGGATTTACCTTGAACCACCACCACCCGTTAATGATTGCCGATATTGATAACTCGGAAAAAGATAAGATTACTGTTACTGCTCCCTTTGATGGCTCAGAGATTGCGACATTAGATGCTGCAACCTCAGCGGATGTTGAAAAAGCATTAACGACTGCATATGATTTATTTAACCATAAATCAAAATGGTTACCCGCCTCTCAACGTATCGACATACTGAATAAAACTGCTGTATTGATGCGAGAGCAATTTGATGAACTCGTTATTGTTGCTGCAGGTGAAGGCGGTAAACCTCTCATTGATTCACAAGTTGAAGTTGAACGTGCTATTGATGGCGTATTAAATTGTGTTGAATGCATTCGGACTGATCACGGCTCAGAAATTCCTATGGGTATCAATCCATCCTCTGAAAAACGTATGGCTTTTACCCGCAGCGAACCCATTGGTGTCGTTGTTGCCATTAGTGCCTTTAACCATCCTTTAAACTTAATCATTCATCAGGTCGGCCCGGCTATTGCAACTGGTTGCCCGGTTATTATTAAACCCGCGGAAGACACCCCTTTATCCTGTTACCGTTTTATTTCTATCTTACGTCAGGCCGGCTTACCTGAAGAATGGTGTCAGGCGCTTGTTGTTTCAGATTTAGATGTTGCAACACAGTTAGTTACTGATGATCGTGTCGGATTTTTCAGCTTCATTGGCAGTGCTAATGTGGGCTGGATGTTGCGTAGTAAACTTGCACCGGGTGTACGTTGTGCACTTGAACATGGTGGTGTTGCTCCGGTTATTGTTGAGGCGGATGCTGAATTAGTTGAAACCTTACCGGCAATAGCTAAAGGCGGGTTTTATCATGCAGGCCAGGTTTGTGTATCTGTACAAAGAGTTTTTTGCCATAAAAGTGTTGTAAAAGTTGTTGCATCAAACCTTGCAAAAATGGCAACCAGGTTAATTATAGGTGACCCCATTAAAGCAGAAACAGAAGTGGGTCCATTAATTCGTCCGCTTGAAGTAGAACGAATTAGTAAGTGGGTCAATGATGCAATAAAAGAAGGTGCAGAATTATTAGCGGGTGGTAAAGCAGAAGGTAATTGTTATTTGCCCACGGTATTATTAAACCCATCTGAACATTCAACCGTATCCACTAAAGAAATTTTTGGGCCTGTTATATGCATTTATACTTACGACAATATGGATGATGCCATTAAAAAAGCTAACGCCCTTCCCTATGCTTTTCAGGCAAGTATCTTTACCAAATCAATCGATAATGCACTACATGCTTATAAACAACTTAATGCCAGCGCAGTAATGATAAATGATCATAGCGCATTTCGTGTTGACTGGATGCCATTCGCGGGCCTGCGTCAATCAGGTTTAGGTGTTGGAGGAATTCCTCATACATATCATGATATGCAAATTAAAAAAATGATGGTGCTAAAATCAAATAAAATATAAAAATCTTTAAGCCACGGTTAATAAAGGGTAAAAATGTTTTATTTCCCCCGTTAACCCTGTGTTCCCTATGGTAATTTTTTGATCTTCTTTGTATTCTTAGTATCCTTTGTGGTTAAAGATTTTTATATAAAAGGACTTAATATGAGCAAATCAATTCAGGCTGTTATTTCGCCGCACAAATTTACTCCCGCTTTATTCGAAAGTACTAGTGATTTCGAGGAACTCTGGCAGAAAAATAAACCCTGGTTGTTCTCTAATTTAGCCCATATTGCTTATTTTAACGAAATTGATGTTAAAGCATTTATGAAAATACTCGGTGCTACTGATACTTACTTTTATGATAAAAAAGGCGCACAGGCTTTTTTATCTATATGGGAAAACAAAGCTGTTTTGTCATTTAGAGGCACACAACCTATAGAAGACAAAGGCAAACACCACCACAAATTAGGTTTCTTAAAAAAATTTCGTATTAAACATTTTCTTCCCTTTCCTCTTCCAATTGATCCGCTGGCCTTAATCTTTCTTAACAATGATATATTGGCTGACTTAAAGTTTATTCCAACCTCCTTTGATGGTATGGAAAAGGTTAATGTGCACTCTGGATTTCTTGGTGAAATAGATAAATTGTGGACTAACATAGTCCGGGATATTAATCAGCATGTTAAAGATATTCCTATATGGGTTACCGGACACAGTCTTGGTGGTGCGATGGCAACGTTGGCAGGAATGCGACACCCCTTTGAAGCAGTAACGACTTTTGGTGAACCAAGGGTTGGATTCCATATCAATAAGGCGTTTGAAGCAAAAAGCCATAGCCGTTATGTAAATGGAGATGACCCCGTAACAAAACTGCCACCTGAATTACCCTTCGGTTACGACCACCATGGAGATGTAAAGCGTATTAGTGATGAAGATGGCGAGACCAGCTTTATATATGATCATTCCATTATTTATTATTCTGAAAACCTTTATTAATATTCGTCATATTTTTTAGAACTACCTTTAACTTTTTCAACCGGATATTTTTTTTCATTAATAATTATTTTATCTTCAACATACTGTGGTAAATCAACCTCAAGTTTTGTTGCCAGGCGAGTTAGATATATATAAATATCCGCCATTTCAAATGCCACTTCATCAAGTTTTTCTTTACTGAGATTATTGCTTTGCTCTTCAGTCAGCCATTGAAAATGTTCGGTGAGTTCGGCTGCTTCAACACTTAACGCCATCACTAAATTTTTAGGTGCATGAAATTGATCCCAGTCACGATCCATCGCAAATTTAACCAGGCGTTTTGATAGCTTTTCAAAATATTCGTTTGACATAATTTCCTATATTTCAACCTGGATAGATTTTTACAATGACTTTTGTGTCGATAAGCTTTCCGCTCACTATTGATGTCATGTTTTCCGCCTTGAACCAATTTTTAAGTACTTTCGAAATTAACCTCTGAGACTACAAGATTTAATTAACGCTTACCAGAATATTAAAGGGCTCAATATTTTAGAGTAAGACTACCGATCTCTATTTGCTTTACCAGTAAAATTCGCAAATAAAAAAAGCCCGGATTATCCGGGCTAATTTAAAAATAGTTTTCTTTTAATGCAATTGCATTCTTAAACCCGCTTCGTGTATACGTTTATTGAGTTTTAAACACAACCAATCATAACTATTTATTAGTTTTGTGCTTCCATCCAGGTACTGAATTAATACTCGGTGTAATTTGTCTTCATCAAACATAACCAGCTTTACTTTAATAAGTTGCCCTGTTGTATTAACAAACCACGCACCCACGGTAGGATCCTGTACTCGAAACATAGCAATCACTCTCTACTATTTTATTTTTCTTCAGAGTAAAAACCCCCGCTTTTACTCCTCCCCTTATTCCCAATTGCGTAGAATTTTAACAAAATTTATAGGCTAATAAATGGCATTTGTCACAAAATGTGTCTTGACTTTTTATCCTGTTGCGAAATGCACTCCTGCCATTTTCATAAAAAACCCCGTGTATCCTGAGGATACACAGGGTTTTGTCTGTTTCTGATTTACAAAAACCTACATTCTACTCATCCGTTACACAACCATGTGAAGCATCTTTAACAGATTTAATAAATTTGTATAAAGTGCCACGAGTCGCCTTATAAGGCGGCATTACCCAGCCATCTTTGCGCTTTGCAAACTCATCATCCGACACATCAACCGATAAACTATTGGTATTTGCATCAACAGTGATTACATCACCGTTCTTAATCAGGGCAATCGGTCCACCTTCCTGAGCTTCGGGTACAACATGGCCAATAATGAACCCATGAGAACCACCTGAAAAACGACCATCCGTAATCATCGCAACATCAGAACCTAAACC
>CAZZIS010000011.1:0-48604 GCA_964654445.1 uncultured Thioalkalispiraceae bacterium | reverse complement strand
GGACGACAGAAAATCGAATCACGCAGGAGCAGTTATCGAGGAGCAATTGCCGGGCTTACACCAGGCCGTTCTCGCACCTCCTTGTGCTCCACGGCATAAGAACATCCATGTTCAAATAAGTGAGTATTTTGAGTTGGTTTTTCGTCGTGCCCCACATGTAAATATTTATAGAGGGTAAACGCCGTTACCTGGCTTCTCACTATTCGTGTTAATAGGAGGGGTAGGAACGGGGTAAAATAGTTTCTAAAGCTTCAGTAAATAAAGGACCCGCTTCACGGAAAACAAAATCTTTTACACTTTCATTTAACCCTGTTATTTCCCAGGCATAAGAGTCTATTTCCTGTAATGGTGTATCGTTCATCATATCAAGACCTTGTTCTGCTTCATCGGTTAAAATATTTGCAATATGAATCAAACATGTTTCTATAACACCTGTTTCAGCATGGCGTGGTTCGTGATGATAAGCCACCGACTCAAATAAAGTTTCAGGCATATTCCACGCTTGCATTAACTCTCCCCCCACCTCGGCATGATTAAATCCAAGAAAGTCCTGTTCCACTTCAAATTCTGAACGCTGTCCTGACTCTGCTTCCAGTGCAATCATTCTTGTTTCTGTCGGTAAACGCTGGGCAATAATGAGCTTACCGATATCGTGCAATAAACCGGCGACAAATAACCGTTCACTGTGCAAAACATGACATTGTTCTGCGAGTAAACGCGCAATCACGCCACAATATAAACTGTGCCGCCAAAAACGAACCTTATTTAATATTTCATCTGGAACATTTGAAAATGTTTCAACAGCAGAGGCTGCTATTACTAAGCCCCGTAATTCACGCAAACCCACAACCGTCACAGCCCGTGAAACAGTTTCAATTTTGGATTGAAAACCATAATAGGAACTATTCACAATTTTTAATAAACGTGCGGTTAAACTTGTATCCTGACTAATAATTTGACCCAGGTCTGCAGCTGTAACGGTGGGCTCATCCAGCATCTCATTTACACGAATACACACTTCTGGTAATGAGACTAAACGAATGGATCCAGTCACTAATTCTCTGGGTGTTAATGTCGTCGTTTTTCTCTTGGAATTTTGTTCGCTCATAGCTACTGTTCACGACCAAATTGAAAAAAACTTTAGCTGCAAATGGAAACAAGTGTTTAACTACGTCACAAAATTTTAATTTTTACTGATAAACAGCTTAATACACTGATTTTTATTGATACTTCTTACTGTTATTACAATAAATCGAATGGTTAATTTAATTACTATTGCTGCTGTTTTTCATCGTATAAACGTTGCAAGGCCTGCTCAGCTACGGCTTTTACCGTGCTATCTGAATCATGTGATAATTGAATTAAAATGGCTTTAGTTGTATTTAGGTTACGAGCAACTTCCAGTCGAATGTCTACATCTTTATCTTTGGATAAAATTTCCAAGGCAACAACAGGGACATACTCAAAACGTGCGACTACACTACGTACTGCAAGCATTGAGTCTCGCGCTAAAATAAGATAAACATCATCTGCTGCTGAAAGGTTGGTTGCGACAGAAATTTTTACTGACTGATCTGGATCTAGAGCTAAACGTTTTAATATATTTTTAGGTGTCTTACGATTACTTGCAACACGTTTTCTTATTGCTGCATCCTTATCAAAAGACAAGTCATTAAACATAACTTGCGTTGTTGCTGGATGTCCTGCCTGACGATAACGTTCTTCCTGAATTAGAATTTCTTCCCTATCACCTGCATATACCACTGTTACCAGCAATAAAAGCAGGAATCCTGTTATTGTTTCAAGACTTTTTTTAATGCTAAAAATAAAGAACATAATGTCAGCTCGGATTAATATTTTAAATAGTTATACTAAATGTAAAATAGCGGTTAATTATACCCCGTAAGCACCTGTTTATACTTAACTTATTTATCCGTAACCTTGGCATTAGAAAAATAAAACGTTATGCTGAGTAGTATTAAATATCGATCACTTTTATTCAGGTAACAACCTTGGCAGAAGAAGAACAAAAACCACGTATTTTAGCAGTAGATGATTCCCGGGTAATGCGTCGTGCGATGTCCAAGGTTCTGAGCAAAGATTATGATGTTATCGAAACTGAAAATGGTGAAGATGCCTGGACCGTCTTAATAAATGATGACTCGATTCAGGTTGTTTTCACCGACCTCTCCATGCCATTTCTTGATGGCTACGGTTTACTTGAGCGCATTCGCACATCGGATGATCCTCGCCTGAAAGAAACACCGGTTATCATTATTACCGGTAAAGATGATGATGATGATGCTAAACAGGAAGCCCTGGATAAAGGCGCAAATGATTTTATTACAAAACCATTTGATTCAATACAACTGCAAGCACGTGCAAAAGCACATGTAACACATAAACAAACGACCACTAAACTCAGTGAAACATCTGACAAGCTCGAACGCCAGGCGACCGTTGATGAAACAACAGGTTTAGGTGGCCAGCGTTATTTTTGTAAAGTGGGTGAAGAAACTCTTTCTTATGCAACTCGTCATAGTGGACAATTTATTATTGTCCGTATGGATATAGATGAATTTAATAATCTTTTTATCAAACATGGTAAAAACATTATGGATTCTATACTGCATTCTATCGGTGAAAAATTTTCTGGACTTGTTCGGCAGGAAGATACGATTGCACGAATTGGTGTATCAAAATTTGCACTCATTCTGAAAGAGACAGCATTAAAAGAAGCAGAAGTTCTCACTGATCGTATTCGTTCAGAAACACAAAAAATGTCCTTCAAACTTCCTGACAATGGAGGTATTATAAACATCACTATTAGTGCTGGACTATATGAACCTGAATTAAAACCAGATATAACTTTTAAACAACTACTTGATGAAACTGAAAAACATTTATCTGAAGCTCAAACTTCTGGAGGAAACCGTATTGTCACTCACTCAACAGTAAGTACAATTGACATAAAAAAACCAGCTGAAGATATTAATATTGTTGAATTACTTGAAAAATTAAAAGAAAATAAACCCGAAGATCTATTACCTAATATTGATGCTATTCTTCACCATATAACACCATTACTTCAGTTTCTTGTCAAAAATGCGAGAACTAAACTACAAACAGTACTTCAGCAAATAAGCGGTAAATAAAACACCAGGACTTCCGATACTACAATCCCGCCCACCATAACCGCATCCGTAAACCCAACTCAGTCGTATAACCCACTTCAACAAATTCTATTTTATTATTGTTATTAACTATGAAAGATACTGGAACACCTTTTATATTATATATTTTGCTCCATAGACCTTTATCATCGTTAATTACATTAAATGATAACTCTTCTTGTTGCATAAATTGGCTAATTTCATGATCATCACCTGATTGCATTGCAATAGTAACAACAGAATGATCTTTTGCTATATTTTCAATATTTGATTGCTCCAGCTTACAAACAGGACACCAGCTTGCCCAGAAATGAACCAGTATTGGTCTGTCTTTATTTTGATAAAGATCAAAATATTTTCCATCTAACATCACTGCACTAATATTCGGCGCTATCCCGGAGACAACATCACGCTGCATCCAGAAACGTACTGCAGATATAACAATTAAAATTAAAGTTATCTCTACAATCCACCGATAGACCTTATTATTCCTCATAATGAAATTTAGTTTCCTAAGCATATTGAAATTTATGGAATCATGAAGTAAAAAGTAATTATATAAATGACCAACTGGACTCAAAAATGAATTTATCAAACACTACACGTTTTAAGGCCTTTCTGATTCACTTTTCTATAAGCCTTATTATTTTTTTCATTTTACTCTATTTTATTCTGGTGCAGTGGTATCCCGAACCTTTATTTTCCACTGATGGTGGCTGGCATGTTATTCGTATCATTGCCGGCGTAGATCTTATTCTGGGTCCACTACTTACCCTAATTATATTTAAACCCGGTAAACCAGGGTTAAAATTTGATTTAACAATGATTGCTTTAGTACAAGCTTTGGCCTTAAGCTGGGGTGTTTGGAATACTTATAATGAACGTCCAGCAGCTATCATTTATACATTCGACTTTTTCACGCCAGTTCCTGCTTACCAACTCGCAGAACAAGGTTTTACATCTAAAGACCTCAAACAATTTGGTGATGATTGGCCAATATTAATTTATATTGACATACCAAAAGAAAAAATATCAAAAGTCCTGGGGGAAGCACTGAAAGCAGGAAAACCTCTCTATTTATTCACTGAATACTATAAAAAATTCAGTAAAGATCAGGCTAAGATATTAAAAGAAAATTCAATGAATCTGGATAAATACGTTGAAGATAAACCCGGGTTAAATAAACTTTATCAGCTTGCATTACTGACTACAGCAGCTAATACGAATACAGCCTATTTAGCCTTACATTCTCGTGAAAAATGGGTCACTGTTATCTTTGATTTGGATGAGATGCGTATTATTAAGGCTATGGATATTGAACCATCTGCGTACACTTATGCAAATAAAATAAAAAAGAAAAAATGAGAAAATTACAGGCTATTGAATATAGCCTGTATTTTATCTAACTATATTTTTTTAAAGATTAAACTCGCGTTCGTCCCACCGAAACCAAAGCTGTTTGACATAACACAATCAAACTCAGCATTATCAATACGCTCACGTACAATTGGATAGCCTTCTGCAGCAGGATCAAGTTCTTCTATGTTTGCTGATGCAGCAATAAAACCACCTTGTTGCATAATTAATGAATAAATCGCTTCATTCACGCCAGCTGCACCTAATGCATGCCCGGTTAAAGATTTAGTTGATGCAATATGCGGCAGATCATCACCAAAAACTTCTTTAATCGCTTCTAATTCACGAATATCACCCACGGGTGTACTTGTTCCATGCGCATTGATGTAATTAACTTTTGAACCTTCAGGAACAGTCGCAAGTGCTTGTTGCATACAACGTTGTGCACCTTCACCCGATGGTGCAACCATGTCGTAACCATCTGAGGTAGCACCATAACCAACTAATTCAGCATAAATTTTAGCGCCACGTGCCCTAGCATGTTCATATTCTTCCATCACTAAAACACCACCACCACCTGAAATAACAAAACCATCACGGTTTACATCAAAAGCACGTGAAGCTTTTTCAGGTGTTTCATTATATTTTGATGACATCGCACCCATGCCATCAAATAAAACCGAGAGTGTCCAATGCAGTTCTTCACCACCGCCAGCAAACACAATATCCTGTTTACCAAGCTGAATTTGTTCCATTGCATTACCAATACAATGAGCGCTGGTTGAACACGCGGATGTGATTGAATAGTTCACACCTTTTATTTTAAACGGTGTCGCCAAACAAGCGGAGTTTGTACTCGACATGCCACGTGTCACCATATAAGGACCCACACGTTTAATTCCTTTCTCACGCATAGTATCTGCAGCAAGCACAATATTTTCTGTCGAAGGGCCACCTGAACCTACAATTAACCCCGTTCGAACATTCGAAACATGGCTTTCGTCAAGTCCAGCATCTTCAATCGCTTGTTGCATAGCAATATAATTGTAAGCCGCACCATCTCCCATAAAGCGTTTAACTTTACGATCAATTAATTCTTTAAGATCGATATTTAATGCACCATGTACGCGAGAACGAAAACCCATTTCTGCATAAACTTCACTGGCAACAATACCTGAGCGTCCTTCACGTAAAGACGCTTCAACTTCTTTTTTGTTATTTCCGATACTAGAAACAATACCCAGACCGGTTACTACTACACGCCGTTCGGCCATTTTCTAAAAATCCTCAGTCGAAGTAAATAAACCTACGCGTAAATTTTTTGCTTCATAAATTACACGTCCATCCACTTCCATGCGAGCATCTGCAATTCCCATAAACAATTTGCGCATAATAACGCGCTTAAGATCAATATGATAAGTGACCTTTTTATTCTTTGGCGTCACCTCGCCAGAAAATTTAACTTCACCGGCACCTAATGCGCGACCTTTACCTGGACCACCCATCCAGCCTAAATAAAATCCAACTAATTGCCACATCGCGTCCAAACCCAGGCAGCCCGGCATAACAGGATCGCCTTCAAAGTGACATTCAAAAAACCATAAATCCGGGTTAATATCGAGTTCAGCAACAATATGTCCTTTGCCGTATTCACCACCATCTTCAGTAATACTAATGATGCGATCCATCATCAACATAGGTGGTAATGGTAACTGGGCATTACCTTCTCCAAATAAATTACCTCGCCCACATTCCAGGATTTCTTCACGGCTAAAACTATTTTGCTTCTCTGACATAATTAATCTCAAAATATTAAAATTCTTAGCATTACACCGTATATAAGATGCTGCCCCAATAAAGCAGGTATTTTACCTTTACACGTAACAAAAACAAAGTTGAAATTAAGGAATTAGGCTTTATCTCGGTGAAAACCGCGTTTTGAAGCGTTAATAAAGTAAGCTAAGTGCTGTGAAGATGCATGATCGTGCAGAGAAAGCTGATTTAAGCGCTGTTCGAGTTTTGAGTTGTTATTAAACAGTATCTGATATGCTTTTTTCAACTCCTTCATATCATCAACTTTAAAACCTGCTCGACGTAATCCCACTTTATTTAACCCGGTGATATGGGCGGGATTACCATCCGCCATCATATATGGAAGAACATCCTGGGTAATTTTAGCATTGCCGCCCAACATGGCTAAACTGCCAATATGAACAAATTGGTGCACCATAACGCCGCCTGAGATAAAGGCCTTATCTTCAACTGTGACAAACCCGCCTAACCCGGCACTGGGTGCAATAATGACATTATTTTCTAATACACAATCATGACCAAGATGGACCTGGGTCATCAAATAATTTTCATTGCCGATTTTTGTGGCTTCATTTTCCTGACTTGCGCGGTGAATAGTGACAAATTCACGCAGTGTATTCCGACTACCCAATTTCACAAAAGATGGTGTCGTAGCATCAAAACCTAAATCCTGCGGTAATCCACCAATAACGGCATGTTCATGAATTTTGTTATCATTTTCGATACGTGTACCCGCTTTTATAACCGAGCCAGTGAGAAAGATGTTGTTATCACCAATAATGACATCATCTTCAATTACAACAAAAGCCCCAATATGATTACCGTTGCCAAGATGCACATTGTCCGAAACTAATGCCGAGGGATGAATGGTGTTACTCACTAACTTATCCTTTTTTCATTTATTTTTTTAACTTCTCTACGAAGTTGGTATCCCCTTGGTCTTATCGCCACGGTATTAATTATCTTACTACAGCGTACACCATCTTTCCGATAAAAACTGTATTCAAAGGTGGGCGTACTTCTGCCCTTTTTAGCCAAGTCATCTTTTATTTGTTGCTCAATCTCAGGACTAAACTCAAAACGAAGCTCAAGATCAGAATTTCCTTCTTGTTGAAAGTCAATATGCTGAGAACGTGTCCACACTTCATATCCCGGGAAAATTTTGGCACAAACTATTGCTGCAATAGGATCGGCAACAGCCGCTTGATAACCGCCAAACATACTCTCACCCATATTTTTTGAAAACATATTTAATGGCAGTTTCAAACGAACAATTCTGCCGTGATCGGCTATTTCAAGCACCTTTACCCGCATTAACCAAAAAGGCGGATACCATTCAAGAAATTTTTTCTCTGGAATAAAAGGTAAACGTTTTAATAATGCGAAAATATTAATAATTAGCTCCATAATTTAACGCAGAGAGCGCAAAGAAATGTCTTTGATTTACAATTTTTTGTAGGTCAGCCTTTTTGTACATGGATGTACTTATGCAGCGATGGCAGGGAAGCCATAGAGCTGCCAGGTTGAATATTGCAAGCTCGCAGTTTAATAATCAAAATAATTTCGCCTGTGAAAAAATAACCAGAATAGCAGGTAGGTTGGATCAAGCGTAGCAGATCCAACGTAAATGTGTTGGTTCCGTCGCGTTACTCCTTGAACCAACCTACATAATATAATTTATTTTTCGAATTTTTTAACTAATATTCCATCATCCCCGCAACACGATGCCGCACATTTTTTAATTTGAAAAATTTCTTCTTCTGTCCCATTTAAATACTGGCTAACAGGTAAATTCGACTCAGCACAATCACAACCCTTATCATCATAAACATAAACATTTTTTAGCCCTACTTCTTTGGCAATGTCATAAGCTTGCCAAAGTGATTCTGAAGGTGTCATCGGAATATGACTTAATTTGTACGCCGGAAAAAAACGCGTAATATGCCATGGACTCTCTTCACCTAAATGCTCTTTTATCCAGGTCGCTATTTTACGATAACCTTCAACATCATCATTCTTACCCGGAATAATATTGGTACGGGTTTCAACATGCATGCCTAAATTATGTGCTTTTTCAACAGAAGATAAAACATTATCAACCGTTGCTAACTTGCAAATATCATAATAAAACGCATCGTCCATACTCTTAATATCAGAACATAAAACATCAACGTGTGGAGCCATCAATTCCAAAGCTTCATCGGTAACAAAACTATTAGAAACATACACCGTATATAAATCATGTTGTTTTGCTAAAACAGATACATCGATAACATACTCCAGCCAAACAGCAGGTTCGGAATAAGTAAAAGCGATGCCTTGAACATTTAAACGTTTAGCGGCATCAATAAGTTCCTGGGGTGTTGCATAAGCAGAACTTGATTCACCTTTTGCTAAATCATCAAGTGCACTTACTCCCCACGAAATTTCCAGATTATGACAACCATCACAACGGAAGCTGCAGCCATAACTTCCTACAGACATTATTTGAGTACCCGGTCGGAAATGTTTTACGGGTTTATCTTCAATCGCACCGATATCAATCGCTGAGATAATGCCATACGATAAGTTATACAAAGTACCATTACGATTAACATGCGCCTGGCAAAAACCACGTTGACCATGTTTTAATTTACAACGCCATAAACATAAGTGACAACGTGTTGTACCGTCACCTAGTTTTTCCTGCAGGCGTGTTTCCTGAAGCTGGTATTTATCAGGAGCAATTTTAATTTCTTTCATGTCATCAGTCATACTAACTAACCTAATTTATAGCAGAAAGGTTACCGCCAATTTTCATTTTCCATAACGGAGCTATCACAATATTCAAGCACTCATGAGCGTTACGTAATGCCTGTTCGGCTTCTTTAACTGTCGGTGCTTCTGCAAAAATAAACCCGAGATAACTATTCCCTTCGGGTAAAGGAATAAGCTCATAACCATCTCGTACTTCAATACTCACTTCCATTACATAAGGTATACGTTGAGCATCTAACAAACCTTCTATTCTTTTTAATATACCGCCTTTGGGAATAGGGATCATTAGTACACCTGCAGCTGATTCAACGGTATTAATTTCAATACGTCTACCCATGGCGTGTAGCAATACCAATTCTTCTAATGAATGTCCTGTTCCTAAACTCAATAAACGACCACACATTCCACCAATAGTGCGTGCTGCAACTTCCAGAATCCAAACACCTTTTTTATTGATTCTACATTCTGCATGGATAGGACCTTCTTTTAAACCATAGGCCCGACAAGATTCAAGAACAGTTTGTTTTATTTCTTGCTGAATTTTCTCAGATAAAGATGTTGGTGTTAGATAATAAGTTTCTTCAAAAAAAGGACCATTTAATGGATCAGGTTTATCAAATATAGCCAGCACATCCAATACGCCGTTATGCAGCATGGCTTCAATCGCAATTTCTTTACCTGGTATAAACTCTTCAAGTAATAATATTTCTCGAACGGCCGTATCTATTTGTCGTTCTGCAGCCAGCATTTTTGCTAGCCGTGCAAGCGCTTGCTGTAACTCTTGTTTATTATTAACTCGAATTACACCTCTACTTGCAGATAGTGCAACAGGTTTTATTACAGCAGGATAATTAACGTGAATATTTTGTTGAGATAATGATTTCGTTGTTGTTAATAAATCAAACTCAGGAATTTTAACACTGGCGTCTTTTAAACTTAAACGTGCCAGATCTTTTCGCTGTGCAATTTTAACAGCTTGCGGGTTATTGTGTGGCAGAGTTAATTTTTCTGCAATACGAGCTGCAAGTTCAGTGGTTGTATCGTCCGTACCAATGATGCCACTAAAAGCGTGTTTCTTCGCTTCAGTTAATATTGTTTCAATAGCTTGTTCTTCATTTTGAAAATCTATATGCAAACCTTGCACATAGTCCGAAACAATGGAGTGTTCACCTTGTGACGCAATTAAAACATCAACATTAAGCTGGTCGGCTGCTTTAATAAAAGGGGCTGTTCGGTAACTACCGTGAGGTGCAATAACCAAAACCCGATCTCGCAGGTCTGAACCAGCCGCAGCTGATCGGGATAACATAAACTGGCAACTTTTTATTAAAAGAGATTGTGCTTATGCTCAACCACCGCCACCACAACCACCACAAGCACCTGAACCACCGACACTTTGGAATACGTTGTTAAAAACGAAAGAAGCATTTAGACCTTGCTCAACATAATCAATGTCACAGCCTTGTAAATAACCCAGCGCTACGGCATCAACCAACATTTTAAAGCCATCACCTTCAAAAACTTTATCTGTTGGTAAAGCTGCTTCAGCGTAAGTCATACCATAGGTCATACCACTACAACCACCACCGGATACAAAGACACGAATGCCTTCAACATTATCTTCTGCTGCACTAACAATTTGTGCCATCTGTGCTGCAGCACTATCTGATAAACGGACTTCATGTTCCATTAATGTAGTATTAAAACTCATACTCATTCTCCTGCCTTGTAAGGCTTGAATCAATCGGGCTAAAATCGGATAATAGCGTAATACCCGAGTCTTATTGTATACATTCTAACACAGGTTCTGACTCTCGCTATATTTAGTGTTAGATATAGAGGAATATCATTATGTCACGCATGGTTTTTTGTAAAATTTTAAAAAAAGAAGCACCTGGTTTAGAAGCTCATACCTACCCGGGAGAACTGGGAGATCGTATTTTTAACGAAATTTCTGACGAAGGCTGGAAACAATGGTTAGAACGTTTAACCTCAATTATTAATGAAAATGCTTTAAATACTGCCGATCCAGCCAGTATAGAAATTATTGAACAGCATATGCTGGGGTTCCTTTTTGATGAAGGTGATCAAGGTAAATTGCCTGATGGTTTCACTCCACAAGGTGGCAAAAAGTAAGCTCTTGCTCTCATGAAAAACCTTGATAGCTACCCAATTTCTGAGTTAAAACTCATTTATTCGATATTACATTCTCAGGTTCTTGAACAGCCTGACCTGATGGACAGTGACTTATTACAGGATTTGCAGAGCTTTCTACAATCTCAGGCTTCGAAAGACAGCGTGGACGTTTCAGATCATGGTCAGTGGGATATTTGGTTAAAAGGTGCAAACTAAATGAAGTTCTGTAGTGAATGTGGAAAGTCTGTCGTTCACCGCGTTCCTGAAGGGGACAATCTGCCCCGCTTCATATGCGAACACTGCGATATCATCCATTACCAAAATCCAAAACTTGTCGTAGGCTGTCTTCCCGTTTGGAATGAGCAGGTTCTCTTATGCAAACGCGCTATTGAGCCTTGTTCCGGTCTTTGGACCTTGCCTGCCGGGTTTATGGAAAATCAGGAATCACTTGAAGAAGCGGCATTGCGGGAATCGGATGAAGAAGCCAATGCAAATCTTGAAATTGAAGGCATCTACTCAATTATAAGCTTGCCGCATATTAATCAAATCTATGTTTTGTACCGCGCTAAACTGCTTGATTTGAATTTTTATGCCGGCCCGGAAAGCCAGGATGTTCAACTCTTTAATGAAGATGAAATCCCCTGGGAACAACTGGCATTCAAGACCATAGAAAATACTTTAAAACACTTCTTTGAAGACAGGAAACAGGGCCATTTCCCTGTACATAATAATGTTGTTTCAAAACGTAACCGTTTGGGAGAACCATCTGATAAAATGCGCTAGTTACTTCACTTAACACTCCAGCGAAGACGACTCATCACCCACTCATCGCTCTCCTTTTTCCAACGCGATGCTATATTGTACATTTGTCCACGTTCAGGTATCCAGTCATTTGAACCGAGTAACAACACATTGGCGGTTACATCTGCATAATTTTCATTCAGTGTAATTTCTTTATCTATCACACTAATAGAAATATTTTTATTTTTCTTTATCTGATATCGACTAAACAATATAAATTGTGTTTTATTAAATCTTTTCACAACTAAAAAATCATCTGCAAGATAATTTGTTAACTCTTGCTCTTTTCGTTCTTCAACAAGAGTCACAAACTCATCAATCCGATGACTTAACGCATCAACATCACTGCTTTTATTACAAGAAATCAGCGGCAATAAACTTAATATAATTACAATAGATAATAGTATTTTGTTAACTTTCATCATAATATAATAGTATATTTTATATCTAAATAATTATTTTATTGAAAACAACATGCATATAATTAAACTTAAAAAAACAATATTATCACTCACTGTTTTTCTGCTTTTATCTGTGATACAGAAAACTTCTTATGCTGAATGGTTTAAAGCAAATAGTGCAATTATGGGCACAGCTATTCATGTTGAGTTGTGGCATACAGATAAAGCAACTGCAAAAAAAAATATACAACGCGTCTTTACAGAAATGAAAAGAATTGACTCACTCATGAGCCCTTTCAAAAAAGAAAGTGAATTAAGCTTAATTAACAATCAAGCAGCATCACATCCCGTAAAAATCAGTTCTGAACTTTTTAATTTAATTCAACAATCAATAAAATTTTCAGAATTATCAAATGGAGCTTTTGATATTACTTTTGCCAGTGTCGGCAAGTTATATGATTATCGAAAAAAAATAAAACCAACAAAAAAAGAAATTATCAAAAACCTGAAATCAATTAATTTTAAAAACATTAAGCTTAACCTGAAAAATAAATCTATTTTCTTTAGCCAAACAGGAATTCAAATTGATCTGGGTGGTATAGCAAAAGGTCATGCTGTAGACAATGCGATTAATATATTACAGCAACATGGAATTACTCAGGCCATGGTCTCTGCTGGTGGTGATACCCGTATTATAGGTGATAAAGGAGGACGTCCATGGCTGGTTGGAATACGCGATCCCCGTAATAATAATAAATCAGCCGTTATTTTACCCTTAAGTCAAAGTGCAATTTCTACATCGGGTGATTATGAACGTTATTTTATAAAAGATAATATTCGCCACCATCACATCATAAAACCGAGTACCGGAGACTCTGCACGAGAATTAAGAAGCGTAAGTATTATAGGGACAGATAGCACAACAACTGATGCGTTATCCACCACTGTGTTTATCTTAGGCCTGAAAACAGGAATGAAACTGGTTGCTTCATTACCGGATATAGAGGCCATTATTATCGACAATAATGGCCAAATGCATTACAGCACGGGCTTAATGCCCGCTAAATAAGCGATATAAAGGGATCACACAGGGTTTGATGCTGTCCCGGCGACAATAGGCTCAAATGCTGTCATACGATCTAACATCGTATTATCACCTATACCCTGATTAGGGAATTTTGTAGTAAATTGCCCTATTTCACCATGCAATGCCATGTAATTTAAAATGACCGTTTCCACTAATAAATTCACATTATTTGCTGCAGGTGTAGCATTTGTTTCAACAGAAGCACCTGAACGGAACCAACCTAATTGCTGGTGTTGCGCAGCCGTCATCGTATCTGAACCCGAGGTGAAAAGAACTGGTCGCCCACCTGGTTTAAAGACAAGAATGAATGAACACGCGGTAGATGAGTTATCACCTGTCCATACTAACTTGCCATTTGCAGCATTATCAGGCGTACCATTACTTGCAAGTGAACCATCACTGCATACATAAATCATAAGTGGTTTACCAAGTATCTCGGCATAACGTAAACATGCACCGATACATTGTCCTGCACGTACGTCACGTGCATCACCTGTCGTCCGATTACCGGTATGGTAGTCATAACCACCCATGGTGATAGTTCCTGCACCTGCATAACCATTCATAACCATTTTCATAACAGCAGCTGTCTTACGAAATTCTCTATCTCCCGCTAAATCACCGGCAGAAAATATTTGTGCAATATCCGGATCATTCGCACTTGAATCAAGCGCAGTAGGATCACCAAATGATTCCACCATATCCGCACTTTTTACGTATGCACAATTTACCTGTTTTTTAATCGCTGCATCATTCGTCAAACCCGTTTGCACATTTGTATTATTCAATTTATCTGAACTAACACGTTGAATCGATTCCATAACTCGCGTTGCATTATTTAAACCCATTTTAGCAGCGAGTTCTCCGGTATCGACGAGTCCCTGGGTATCACCTGGCCGGTCAATTTTAGTCGGGCGCACAGACAGATCAATCATTGATGCAGGTGCCACAGAGTTACCACCGGAAACAGAGTTTCTGGAACCGATAAGCGTTAATAACTCACCACGAGCTCCGGCTATATTAATTCCGTACATCGGGTTATGTGGATTATTAGCTGTATCATTATCCGAACGAGCAGGAATCACAGCACCATTAACATTAGTGGCGTTAGTAAAACGCATTTTGATTCCGGCTAACATCGAACTTTCCGAGTGAAAAGGAATGCCTAAATCACGATTAACAAAGGTATCCGTTGCAAAATCGGGCAATCGATCACCAGGGATACCTAACTTGCTGTAACCAGCAGAGGTTAATGGATCATCGATACCCGCTTGTCCACCAACCAGAACATTTGAACCAGCGAAGTTAGCCCCACCTGCAAGGTCAAAACAAATAAAAGGAATCTTGTCTGCACCGGGAACAATATTACATTCAGTAATTGCCTTAAGAGCCTCTAAGTCACTGGATAATGCATGTGCTTGTCGAGTACCCGCAAGCATACCTAACATTGAAGGAGCAAGTACTGCACCTGTTCCAGCAACAAAACCCTGACTGATAAATTCACGTCGTGTTACAGGCCGAGGATGATCAGCATGTAGCAATGGTTCATCCGGATGAAGGGGTCGATTTTTCTTCTTTGCCATGATAAAACTTCCTTACACTCTATTCATCGTTAACATTACTGTACCAACATGGCAGCACTGCCCAAAACTGATGTACACATCGCTTTTACTATTTCTCTGGTTCCCGAACCTGAAGCAGTGCAATCAAGTTCAGCAGTCGGACAACTATCCGTAATCAGACGGCCTACCAGATTTCCTGGATATGTGCCCCCCGCTGCCGTATTAATCAGCTCACCGGTAATTTCAGTTCGAGTTGGCGCATTGGTAAGGCCAGTACCTAAAGCCACTGCTGGGATACCAATCATTCTGTCATACAGCGCATCAGCAAGTGCTGTTTTATTACTAACAGTGAATGCAGCTGCGGTTGTTGCAGATTGAGAAAAATTAAAACCATCAAACATGCATTGTCTTGCAGAAAGTGTCGTTCCCGTTCTTTCACAAAGCCCTGTAATGCTCGTATCTTCAATCATTCGATCACAATATTCAAAAGCTAATTGAGCGATAGCAATTATATTTGCAGGTCCAAAAGCATCAAGACCTTCATTTGATGGTAACTGTTGTTTTAATAATACATATTTTGTCAACACAGAATTATTACTTGTTGGTACACCGGTTAAATCAGACATCGTTGCATTAATTTCAGAAAAAGTTCGTATACCAATATCAGACTTATCCGGTAAATCTGCAGCTGCTGGCGGAGGAGAGGGTTGAGCAACAATAAACGGATTATTTTGCGTTCCCAGAGTTTCAAAACTTAAAAAGAAATCATCCGTTTGTGTACCTTGCTGTAATTGAATAACAGAACCTAACCTTGAAATTTCCTGATTGTTAGTAGTAATTTGCAAAGTACTTCCATCAGCTGTCAGGTTAATAAACGACTGACCTACAATCGCTTCTTTACCATTAATACCAATCCGCATACCCTTAATTGAGAAGTTTATTGCAGGTACAGGGTTACCCAGATTGACATAGACAGGGTTATTAAAGAGGTAACTATAAGTATCAAACTGTTCAACCTGAAGCTTTATGTAACTGTCAGCAGGTACACCAGCAATATGACTAATACTAAACAAAAGGAAAAATTTCTCACCCACTCCAGCTTTAAAGTTTTGCTGAATTTGTTCATCCGTTAAGATGCGATTGTGAATCGCAACCATGCGGAATGTACCTTGCCAGCCATTTGACTGACCTAATTCATTAGCAAGAATAAATGCATGCGTATTATTCCAGTCTGTCAACAAACCATCGACATCATTTGCATCTGAATCACCCGTCGCCACACCATTTACATATATACGTCGACCATTAACCGGATCATAGTTCATAACAATATGTTGTTGTGAAGACTGAAGATCTTCATCGGCAGCATCCGTTTCCAGTACCGGATCGCCATTACTATTTCCCGTTGTCGCCCTGTTATAAAATTGATAGTTGTATTCGTTCTGCGCAATTGTAAAGTTACGTTCAGTTGCACTTCCTGAATATGAAATAATATTTTTGTTTTGCTGGACGACATTAGCGGGAATAATCCAGGCTTCAATCGAATACTCGCCTCGTGTCCGAATATTGTTAAGTAATTTTTGACTTGACTGGTATGACGCTTGTGCACGACCGTCGGTGAACGCAACACCATAACCACCAACCCAGTTATAACTACCCGACAAGGATAAATTTATTAATGGTTCAACGCCACTGGTATCATATGCCTGATTACCGCTGCCCGATTTAAATTCCCATAAAGCAATTTGACTCGTGACATGACGTTCTCCACCCGTGGCAATAATGGCTTCAGGTAGTAACAATTTCATTGCTTTACTGACGATTAAGTTAGGGTCAACTTGTGTTGGAGTAATCGTATTCGAAAATGCAATAATTGCATCTTCCATAACCTGTGCATCAGCAGCACAGTCATTCGTCCAGCAATTATGAAACTGATCTCGTAACCTTAAAACAAGACGTGAATTAGCCGGATTTAATAAGTCCATTTTTTGCTGCGCAGCCAGGTAAGATGCACTAACATCATTTGATGCAAAATAGGGAGACTGAGGATTAGCTGCAGTCGAAGTATGGCAACCTGCACAGTATTGAGTTAAAACCGGTGCATGAACCAGGGTTCCAAAAGCAGTTGAATCCGCAGGAAAACTTTTACTACTTGATATGTCTCTAAGTGGACTTGGTGCAACCAATTGCACACCTTGTGGCACAGCTGCCGAACCATTAGTTTCATTATTCCAGTCAGTTATAAAACCTTCAATAGCATTAGCACAATCAGCATCTGATGCTAACCAGCAAGCCTGTGACTTGCCATTAACCTGTTTATGTCCATTTTCAATTATGGTAACCATTCGAGATTCAGCAGGTGATGCTAGATTTGCAACTTGTACACCATTCACAAAACTTAAAGCAGCTGCATGTGCTGTTTCTATATTACTGGTATGTACAAACTGTGGATCCTGTCCACCAGCCGCATGGCAACGACCACAACGACTTTGACTGAATAAATTCTGCCAAACGTGTTTTTCAAAAGCGATAACATCGGCTGAAGAGGAATTTGTAATCAACGACGTCGTCGCAGCAGAACCACTTCCACCATTTTGATTACTTTCTGTTTCAGCACCACCACCACATGCGCTCAGTGCGACAGCAGTAAACCATGCAAGAGAAACTAATTTAATTATATCCGATGTCTTTCTCATCGTTTATTACTCCATCGATAAAACGATATTCAATATTAGTTCTGTAAAAGTTACGGACCTTTACAATAAACGGCTGTTTCAGCAAAAACCCGTTTAAGCTCATAACCAGGACCACCATTTACTTTAAATGGCAATTTAAAATTTGAAATAATGCTATTCACTGCTGCACGATCAGCTGTATTACCAGCAGGACGTAAACAAACAGCCTGAAAAACTTTTTCAACCTGGCAACGAGCAAATGCATCACTATAAGCAAGCTCTTGTGCCATTGATTTAGCGCCCGTACCTTCACCTGTACTTCCTGTTAGTGGAGTGCTGTTCCAACCTAACAAAGTATTTTTCCCCTGGCGCCAGAAATTAGTCCAGCTATCATCCTTTACGATATAACCGGGTTTAAAGTTATCTGCATTAATAAGGTTTTTTGGCTGAACCGTCCCATCCGTAAATACCAGGGTATTCGCACTATCATCATAATTATAATAAGCAAATGACTGGGTTAACGGATCCATTCCAGTATGACAACCAATGCATGCATTCATATAAATACGGCTGTCTCCACCCGGGCTACGAGAAACATCCTGACGAATACGATCTGACGGCAAGGTAACATCCTTCAGTTGATCCATATCCTGACAAAGGTGATTTAATATGGTAAAACGAAACATTGCGCGATTTGTGCCATCAACAAAAAATGCTTTTGCCGCTGCCCGTGACGTGATAACACCTGCTGTATCTGCTGTTGTTAATACACCACCAGTATTCGCTGCCTGTGAAACCTGAACAAGAACATTACTGTCACCCATGTCAACGCCGAGTGCTTCAAATTCTTTGTAGTGATCATTATTTGAATAACTATAACCTGTAATACCAAGGTTACTCGCACCGACATAAAGGATGTCATCATAAAGAATACGACGAAAATCAATTTGATCGCGGACAACTCCAATTACAGTAGCGGTGTAATCGTTTAAGATGCCGTTTGTATCCATATCTTCCGGAAAAATCGCTCGCGCTTCATTTGTCCATGGAGTAATGAAGTTAACCAGTGTTGCGTTATAAAAATGCTTGTTATCCATTGCAATATAAGCTGCTTCAACATCATTACCCGCAGCAATTAACGTTTCCATACTATTTAATACGTCAATACTCGGCGCAACCCCTGCCAAACGATCATGAATACGTTTTGCCTGGGTACGCGAATCCGCAAATGATGAGCCCATAACAATTAACAATGTTACGAACAAAACAAGACTCAATATGTTTGGATGACTATTAATAATCATACTCAGCCTGCTTGTCCTATCAGTAATTAATTTCTGCATTTTTATTGCCTTTGCTAGCTATTTCACTATTTTATTGCTTTTTGTGTTTAATATTGCTTATCCATTGATAATGATAAAAAAAGCAAAATCTTACTGTTCCTTGACCTGCATCAATACTAGGTGTTTTAAAGATTTTTTATTTTGAACCGGTTCACAGAATAGACTTAGTTTAATTTCAGAGTGTGAAACTGGTCTCGGATTGTTTGCCTCATCAGCACCATAATATAATCAGTACTTTTTTAGTGTATTTTAAACATATACCGTATTACGGGGATTTTCCGATGTTACCGAATAAAGACAGATTAATGAGCGTTCCTGTCATTAAATTATTCAGTTTAAGTGCCATGTTATTACTGCAAACCGCCTGTGGTGGTGGCGAAAGTGACTCTGAAGCGAGTGCATTAGGCATACAGGATGTTTCAATTGCTTACATCAAACGCCCCACCCCTCGTGATCAAAACGGCGACATTATTACAAATGACTTGCGTCAACCTGCTGAATTTACTGAAGGTGGCGACCTTTATTTACAGGCACGTGCAAGCTCAACGGCAAATATTAAAAATATAACCCGCCGACTTACCAATGGTTTAGGTGATGTTAAAGATGTGAGTGTTTCTTATGATGGCAGTAAGTTACTGTTTTCATTAAGACTTGAAGATCCCGATCCAAACGATCAGATAACCCCTCACTGGTACTTATACGAATATGATATTCCAACTGATACGATAACTCAGCTTACTTCGAATGGGGCCGATGATGGTGATGATATTTCACCACAATATCTCCCTGAAGACGGACGCATCATTTTTGCCTCAACCCGCCAACCCGAGAGTAAAGGTATTCGCAGTAATGAGAATCGGGGAACATTCACCTCCGTTGATGAAAACCGTCGTAACTCGGCTTTTACACTGCACGTGCGAGACACTAACGGTGATATTAAACAAGTGTCCTTTAACCAAAGTAACGATCTTGATCCAATAGTTCTAAAAGACAGTGGCCGCATCCTTTTTAGCCGCTGGAACAATATGGGCAGGCGAAATGATATTAGCTTGTACACAATGAACCCTGATGGTACCGATGTTCAACTTTATTATGGCGCCCATAGCCACCGCACAGGTCAGGATTCGGACACTGATGTTCACTTTTCAAAACCACGAGAAATGCAAGATGGCAGAATAATGACCATTCTTCGCGAACAAGTTACCAATTTTGGCGGTGGTGATATCATTTTTATCGATGGCAAAAATTTTGCAGACAATACCCAGCCCATTTGGTCTCAACAGGGCTTTATCTCGGGTACTGCTCAAACAATATTTAAACAAAACATCGCAACAACGGCTACCAGTATATCTCTTAAAGGCCGTTACAACGCCACATTCCCACTGCTGGATGGTTCAAATCGATATTTAATGAGCTGGAGCCAATGTCAAATTCTAGAAGATCCTTCAATCCCTTTTGATTCTACAAACCCTACTGCAAACATACTTTCATGTTATTCAGCCTCACTAGCACAGCGCACCGATCCTAACCTGGTAGAGGCACCTCCCAGTTATGGTATTTTCCTGGTTGATGCCAACAATAATACTCAAGTCCCTCTCATTAAACCTGAAATTAACACATTATTCAGTGAAATTGTCATGGCGTACTCTGTAAATACACCCCCCATTATTTTTGATAAGCTACCGGGCGTTTCTGCAGAAATTAATCAGGCCTTTGCTGCAGATGAGGTAGGAGTGCTCCACATCCGCAGTGTTTATGATTTTGATACTTCTTTTTCTGCCTATGGTGCGGCATTACCGACTACCGATAATGATGCTATGCCGATCACTATTAATACAGCGGCAGAAATGGCTAACCCCAAAAACACAATTGCAGATCAGCGCCCCGCCCGTTTTATTCGTATAACAAAAAGTGTCAGTGTGCCAGACCGGACAGTAAAACGTATCGACAACACGGCTTATGGTGTTAGTACCCGACAAGGAATGCGTGAAATTGTAGGTTATGCACCTATTGAACCTGATGGCTCAGTTAAAATTAAAGTCCCTGCTAATGTTCCTTTAACAATCGGTGTGCTTGATAAAGAAGGTCGCCGTATTAGCAATCGTCACCAGTATTGGTTCCAGGTAAAACCCGGCGAAACACTCGAATGTATTGGTTGTCATGTTCATAATACAAATGATCAACCGGGTAATAAACCTCATGGACGCAACTACACATCAACCTTTAACACGGGCTCAACAACGACGGGCATTGGATTCCCTTATTCACTTGATACTTTATGGGCAGAAATAGGAGAAACAATGGCCGAAACCCGTGCTCGCCAAAGCTGTTTACCCTCAAATCCAACACCTTGCGCAGATATGAAGCCCAGTACAGATTTAGTTTATTCTGATGTCTGGACTGATGATGTCGCTGCAAACCGCTCAGCAGATAGCAGCTTTTCTATTGATTATGCTGATACCCCTGTCTCACCAATATCATTAATTTCACCCACTCCGGCAGCCACCGCCTGTGCGAATACGGGCTACGACAACACCATATCAAGTTTTACTTATTGCCGAATCGTGATTAATTATCAACAACATATTCAGCCTATATGGGAAAAAGCACGCGGTATAGCCGATGCAGATACGTGTACAAACTGCCACACAGCAACAGGCCTGGCACATATAAATGCGGGTCAGCTCGAATTAACAAGTGGACCATCTGATCTGGAACCGGATCACCTTACCTCATATCAAGAATTACTTAATGATGATAATGGTCAGGATGCCACTGGCGCCGATATTATGATTTTACAAGATATTGATCCTCCAATTGATATCGTCGCGCCGTTTGGTGTTAATGATCAGGAGCTTGTCCCTGACCCGGCATTTGAAAGAAGCCCCAGCATGTCAACTGGCGGTGCTCGAAATAGTTACTTTATGGAAAAACTGACAAATACAGAACTTAATGCGGCTCGAACACTAAGTGGAACAACCGACCATTCAAGTATGTTAACGGCTTCGGAACTAAAACTTATAGCAGAATGGTTGGATGGAGGCGCACAATACTTCAATAATCCTTTTGATAATGCTGTGCCAACTAACTAAAAGTAATACAATAACCCTTCGTATTACGCTGTAATTAACAGTGCGGACTTAATAATAAAATTTAAGGAAAGATGTATCGGCTTTTCCTCAAGCAGAAACCGATGGTACTAGCTATGCGACTTTTTACTCTGCTATTCATTTTATTACAAAATGTATTTTTGACTGTAGCCTGTGCAGATGATTCTGCTCAAGTCGTAAAAGTGGCGGATCCTTATCTTGAAATGCATACCGGCCCCAGTGTTGGCTACCCTATATTTCACGTTATTGAACGCGATGAAACCATAACTGTTATTAAACGCCGTACCAGCTGGTACCTCATTCAGAATAATCGGGAAAAAGAAGGTTGGGTACATCGTTCACAATTAGCAAAAACATTAACGCTTGATAACGAGAAAGTTGAAATAAAAGATATTACCCGGGAAAACTATTTAGATCATAACTGGGAAATAAGTATGATCGGAGGTAATTTTAGTGGCTTACCTGTGATGACCTTCTCTTCAGGTTATTATTTTACAAAAAATCTTTCAACAGAATTATCCTTATCACAGATAGTCGGTAATTTTTCCAGCCAGAGATTAATTGGGCTGAACTTACTGCAACAACCTTTCCCGGACTGGAAAATATCTCCTTATTTTTCATTAGGCACAGGCGTCATTAGCAGAACAGTTAAGTCAACTTTATCTCAAATTAAAGACAGAACTGACTATTTAGCAAATGTCAGCGTGGGTATAAAAATGTACTTAACACGTCGCTTTATTTTGCGCACAGATTTAAAAAAACATATTATTTTTCAAAGTAGAAACAAAAATGAGGAAGTAACATCATGGCAAGTTGGCTTCGCCTTTTTCTTCTAAATATAATTCGCGGCAGTGTTTTTTTATTGGTGTTTTTTTCTGCAAATAGTTATGCAGAAGAAAAAACAGCCCCAATGCAGATTCAATCAGAGCAGTTGATTCAACCTGAAATAACACGGCGTGATGTTAAATTAGACAAAATTGACACGGAAGATTTTGAGGCTACCGTATTTTTTGGGTTATTAAGTATCGAAGATTTTGGCGCGAATCCCGTGCTTGGTGCTCGATTCGCTTATCATTTAAATGAAGATATCTTTTTCGAAGGAGCGCTTGGCCGTTCTACAGCAGGAGAAACAAGTTATGAACGCGTAAGTGGCATCCCCTTATTAACATCTGCACAACGAGAATTAACGTATATAAATGTTTCTCTTGGATATAATTTATTACCCGGTGAATCATTTTTAACCCGTAACACTTCATTTAATAGTGCGCTGTATATTATTGCAGGTATGGGTAGTACAACATTTGCAGGCAGCGATAAATTAACAATTAATATCGGAGGAGGCTTCAGGCTTCTCGCAACAGATTGGTTAGCCATACATATTGATGTGCGAAATCATATATTCAATATTGATATTTTAGCTGAAGACAAAACGGCAAATAACCTGGAAGTCACTTTTGGTCTTTCTGCATTTTTCTAAACAATAGCAGTACGGGGTATAAGATGAAAAATAATATTTTTAAAACATTAGTCCTGGTTGGATTCACTCTAATCTTTTCAACGACGGCTATCTACGCAGCATCTGAAAAATTATCGGGTAAAGCACCTAACTTTACTCTAAAAAGTCGCTCAGGAAAAAATATTAAGTTATCAGAACTTCGTGGCCAGATTGTGATGTTAAATTTTTGGGCATCATGGTGTGGCCCTTGTCGTAAAGAAATGCCTCTTCTTGAAAAAATATATAAAAAATATAAACGTTTAGGTTTTACATTACTCGGTGTAAACGTTGAGGAAAATTCAACGCCTGCAAAAAATTATTTAAAAGATGTGAAAGTAAGTTTTCCTGTTTTATTTGATACCACCAATAAAACCAGCAAACTCTATGACGTAAGTGCAATGCCGACAACGATCCTTATAGATAGAAATGGTAACAAACGATTCCTTCATAAAGGTTATAAAGCCGGTTATGAAAATGACTACAGAAAACAAATTAAAAAGCTTCTTCGAGAATAATCAGGAATAACAATGTTATACAAGTTCACTTTAAGTCTGTTATTACTTATCACATTAACTGCGTGTAGTTTGCAACCCTGGGTAAAACCCTATGAGCGAGCAAACCTGGCTGATCCCATTATGAGTTTTCAAAAGGATCCGCTCTCACAAGCTTACATGAATCATGTATATCAAGCACGTGAAGGTGCACGTGGTGCAGAAGGTGGCTCCGGGGGCGGTTGTGGTTGTAACTAAAGCAATGCGCAATTGTTTAATACTTTGTTTTATCTTGTTCAGTATTACAAGTAAGGCTGCAGTTTTACCAGAAGAACGCGCAGATGTTCTCTTCCATTCGTATTCAGGTGGCGGCATTAATATTAGTGGTCCAGCAGTGCTCGTTAGAAAATCAGTAGGTGATAGCATTTCTCTCTCAGCCAGACATTATGTGGACACCATCAGTTCTGCTTCAATTGATGTAGAAGTTATTCTTGGTGCCAGTACCTATGAAGAAGAACGTGTTGAAAATGCCTTCACAATCGATTTCCTCAATGAAAAAACATTAATGAGTCTAGGTTACACTATCAGTGATGAGAATGACTTCGGTGCAGGTACTTTATCTTTTGGTATTAGCCAGGATATATTTGGTGACTTAACCACAGTATCAATGAGTTATGCTCATGGAAATAATAACGTAGGTAAAACGGGCTCCCCTTTCTTTTCTAAAATATCACAAACTGATAACTTTAACCTTGGTCTATCACAAGTACTCACTAAAAACTTAATCATGCAGGTGGCGTTAGAAACCATTACTGACTCTGGTTTTTTAAATAACCCATATCGCAAAGTACGTTACCTGGATACTCCAACAACGTTTCTTTTAGAAGATGAAATTTACCCTGAAACACGTACCAGCAACGCAGTTGCGATAAGAGCGCGTTATTTTCTACCTTATCGTGCCGCCTTACATGCCGAATACCGAAACTTTCAAGATTCATGGGGTATTGTTGCCAATAACTTTGAAATTGGTTATACCCACCCATTTGCAAATGACTGGACAATTGAAGGGCACTTCCGAACTTACGCCCAAACTAAGGCAAGCTTTTATAGTGATTTATTTCCCTATTCAAATGCGCAAAATTTTATGGCCCGCGATAAAGAACTCAGCACATTTAATAACAGAACAATAGGTTTTGGTATCAGTTATGAATTTGCAAAAGGTGAAGGTGGTGTAATTGACAAGGCCTCAGTCAACTTTAAATTCGATCATATAGAATTTATTTACCAGGATTTTCGTGATGCGAGACAAACAAGCTTTACTCCCGGAAGTGAACCACTCTATCAATTCAGCGCTAATGTCATGCAGTTATTCCTTTCTGTCTGGTTTTAATTATTTGGATTAATATTATGTTACATAAAAAATTTCAACATACCTTAAGCATACTTCTCTTATTTATCATGGTTTTCATATCTGCCACGACTTTTGCAGCAGAAAAGTCTCCGGCTTTAGAAAAGCAAGTACAAGACCTTAAAAAAGAAGTGCTCGATTTAAATAAAGAACTTTTTATTCTGGAGGAAGATTTGCTTTTTCCTGCTAATACTCAGTTCAGTATCTTTTTATCCATGGATATTGGCCAGTTATTTGATCTTGATTCAGTGCAAATAAATGTTGACGGGAAAAATATCAGTAATCACCTTTACACTTCACGAGAAATCAATGCGCTCAAACGTGGTGGCGTACAACGTATTTATCTAGGCAACATCGCATCAGGAAAACATGAGCTTGTCGCATTTTTTACAGGAAAAGGCCCAAACAAACGTAACTTCAAGCGCGGTACCACCATTGAAATAGAAAAAACAAGTTCTCCTTTATTTGTTGAATTAAAAATAATCGACAACTTATCAAAACAACAACCTGAGTTTAAAACTAAAGTTTGGGAATAACCCGCTTTTTTTATTTAATATGATTCAATTCGTTAAACAAGGCATCGCGACTGTATTTATTGCATCTATTGCAATAAACAGTTTGGCTGTTGAGCGTAAACCGCATCAAATAAATGATTTACGTTATGGTGAGGCACTTTACCATTTCTACCAGGAACAATATTTTACTTCCATTACAAATTTAATGGTTGCAAAAGATCGTGATCCTATTGCAAGTCAGGGAATTGATCCGGAGTTATTATTAGGTGGTTTATATCTTTATTATGGCTTACACCAGAATGCCAACGATATTTTTTCTGGCTTAATCGAAAATAACACATCAGAAAAAATTCAGGATCAAGCATGGTTTAATATTGGAAAAATGCAATACCATGATCAACTCTATCCTGAAGCCAAGCAAACATTAAATAAAGTCAAGGAATCACTCCCGGCAGAAAGGGAAGCTGAACGAAAAAACATGCTGGCTAACACCTATCTAAAACAGAAAGATTTTCCTACCGCATACAAATACATAAGACAACTCAAGGCAAATCAGGACTGGCAGTTTTATGCACAATACAATATGGGGGTTGCCCTGATAAAATCTGGCGTATATCAGGAAGGCACACGATTACTTAAACAAATCAGTAACCTCCAGACTCACAACGATGAACTAAAAGCATTAAGAGATAAAACAAATGTTGCCCTGGGTTATGCTTATATCAGACAAAAAATGCCTGAAATTTCAGTAAAATATTTGCAAAAAGTACGTTTAAAAGGTCCCTTATCCGCAAAAGCACTATTAGGAATTGGCTGGGCTTATCAACAACAAAATAAACCAGAACTAGCCCTTGTTCCCTGGATGGAATTACATGACTGGCCTGTTATAGATACTGCGGTGCAGGAATCATTACTGGCGATACCGTATACCCTGGAAAAAATGGGAAAAAATCAACTCGCATTAAAACATTACACTTATGCTGTCGAAAACTATAAAAAAGAATTGTCCAGCCTGAAATCTGTTTTAAATGCTGTAAAAGCAGGTGAATTACTTTTCGCATTAAGACCAGCAATGATCACTGAGAATATATTAGCACCTGAATATCAAAATCAATTACCCGAAAGCATATCAATACCTTATCTTCATCATCTTCTGAATAGTGTGGATTTTCAAGGCGTGCATAAAAATTACCTCGATCTTATTTATTTACGAAAAAATCTTAGCCAGTGGAAAAATCAATTCTCTGCATATTATTTAATGCTAAAAGAACGTAGTGCTTATTTTAAAAATCAACAACGTTCTATAATCAATGATTCCCGCATATATCTTGTTAATACGTTAAAAAAGAAACGTGACAAACTGGCAATTAAAGCTCAGCAAATCAAACAACAACATAATATATATGCTTTAGCTACAGAAAACGAAAAAAAAGTTTTAAATAGTTTAAACAGGATCAAAAAATCATTAAAACGCCTGGGTAAGAAAGATGACTTTTCTGAAGAAAATGAAAAATATAATCTGTTTCGAGGTTTAATGCTCTGGGATATTAGCACTGATTATGCACCGCGTTACTGGAAAGTAAAAAATGAACTCAACCAGGTTGATAAGGCACTTGATATATCCGTTAAAAGTTTACAATCTCTGAAACAATCAAGCAAAAATGCACCACTTTCTTTTTCAGGCTTCTATAAAAGAATAAAAAACAAAGAAAAAACATTAGATGAGTTACTAAACAAGATTACTTATATTATAAAATCTCAGGAGAAACTTATTGAAAAACAGGCGATGTTATCCTTACAACGGCGATACCATCAAATTCAAAACTATCATACCCGGGCTAACTATTCTTTAGCACGGTTATATGATCGAATGACATTACCAGCAGGTTCAACAACCACAACAGAAAATCAGTCAGCTCAGCAGCCTCCTGTAAAATCAGGCCTGGTAACAGGTACAGAAAGATGAAAACCTCTTCTTTCATTACGCTGGCTGCCGCTATTATTCTATCAGCCTGCTCAAGTAGTAATCCAAAAGACACGACTATTGCTGTTCTCTCTAAAAAAACACTAAACCTGGAAGAACCTGCTGCAAAACCTCTAAAACGTGAAAACACATCAGGATTTTATCGTCGTTTTCTTGAAAGTGCCCCTAACAGCAGTATGTATGGCAACGCCTTGCGTCGACTTGCCGACCTTGAGTTACAAACAGGTCAGGATAAAGGTGCAACTGATAATAAAAAAGAAAGGTTGATCGCAAAGAGAAAAATAAAAGTTGCTATTCGCCTTTATGAAACATTTCTAGAATCTTATCCAAACAGAATAAACAATGACCTTATACTTTATCAACTGGCTAAAGCTTACGAACTGGATCTACAACAAAAAAAATTACTCTTAACATTAAATACCCTTGTTAGAAAATTTCCGCAGACTCGTTATATAGAAGAAATTCAATTTCGTCGTGGCGAATCATATTTTGCCCAGGGAAAATATAAACTTGCAGAACAAGCCTATGCGAGCATTATATATAACCACCCTGACTCAGGTTATTATGAAAAGTCACTGTATAAATATGGCTGGACTCGTTTTAAGCAATTAGATTATGTTGCTTCGACAAAAGCTTTCATCCGTTTCCTTGATGTAAAATATACACAAGGCCAGCTTTCAATAGATGGGCCATCAGCAGATATATCTCGTTCTAATAAAGAACTGCTTGACGATGTATTACGCGTAACCAGTCTTTCTTTTTCTTATCAACAAGGTCATCTTAGTGTTAATAATTATTTTATACAAAATGGCCTGAAACCTTACGAGTCAATAATTTATAATAACCTGGCTGAGCTTTATCTTGAAAAAGATCGAATTCGTGATGCCGCTGTTACCTACTTAGCCTACAGTAAAAGATATCCAACCTCAGCTCTGGCACCAAAATATCATTCAAAAGCGATCGATGCGTATAAGAAAGGTGGATTTGCAAGTTTAGTTTTACCTGCGAAAATCAGTTTTGTAAAACAATATGGTGTAAATACAGGTTATTGGAAGGCACAAAATACTGAAGCACGAAAAGCCATTACTCCGTTACTTAAGCAACACATTCAGGAACTGGCGAAACACTTTCATGCTCAGGCACGAAAAATCAAGTCACGAAAGAAAAAAACAAAAAACAAACTTTTTGCAACATCAATTACTCAAGCCACATCATGGTATGGAATATATATAACCTCTTTCCCAACTGATAATGGCACAGAGAAAGTTAACTTTTTGTTAGCAGAAGCCCATCAAGATGCAGGGCAATATCGTAATGCTATTTATCAATTTGAAAAAACTGCATATCAGTACCCTCAGCATGAAAAACAACAGAATGCCGCTTATGCAGCACTACTGCTATATCCTGCCATTGAAAAAAACCTAAAAGGTATTCAACAAAAACAATGGCAGCAAAAAAAGATTAGCAGTGCATTAAAGTTTACAACCAGTTTTCCAAACAACAAATATACGCCTTCTATTTTAGCTAATATATCGGAAGAATTATTTAAAATTGGTGATTACCCACGTGCAATAAGTACTGCAACCAGGCTTAGCACCCGGACTAACATGAATACAGTCATAGGTAAAAAACTGGTTATAAATGCTTTATTAGTAGTAGGACACTCCGAATTTGAAATGAAAAACTACAGTAAAGCTGAAGATACTTATCGAACTCTATCGAAAAAACTAGCAAAAAAGCATAAAGAATATAAAAATATTCAAGAGCGACTTGCTGCCAGCATTTACAAACAGGGTGAACGAGCCAGAAGTTCAAATAAAATGGCCATTGCCGCTGAATTCTTCCTTCGTGTAGGTAAAGAGGTTCCCGCTTCAAAACTCAGAGCAACAGCTGATTATGATGCCGCAACCATTTATATTAACCTGGAATCGTGGGCAAAAGCTCAAAATATTCTTGAGGGCTTTCGTAAAAATTATTCTAAAAAACATAAGCTCCAATTTGGAGTTACAGAAAAATTAGCCGTTGTATATACTAAATCAGGGCATCCTTTAAAAGCTGCAAATGAAATGATCATACTGTCTAATACAGCAAAACATTACACAGCGAATCAACGCCGTGAGTTACTCTGGGATGCAGCAACTATCTATAATAAGAATAATCGTAAGAAGACAGCCAAACGGATACTGACAGCTTATGTTAAAAACTATCCTAAACCTCTGGAGCAAGCCATTGAAGCTCGTCAACTATTGGCAAACTTTAATATAAAATCGAATTACAAGCGCCATTACTACTGGTTAAGAGAAATAATAAAAGCAGACAATCAAGGCGGAAAAGAACGAACTCGTCGCACACACTTTCTTGCAGCCACTGCTTACATGAAACTGACTCTGCCTTTGTTTAAAACATATAAATCCGCGCGTTTAACTATTCCGTTAAAAAGAAGTCTTAAAAAGAAAAAACGTCTGATGCAACAAGTTGTAAAGTCATATGACAACGCAATGAAATATCGTGTAGCAGAGATAACAACTGCAGCAACCTATTATATTGCAGAAATTTATAATGATTTTGCGGGTTCTTTACTTCAGTCACAACGTCCTAAAAAATTGAATGAAGATGAACTCGATCAATATAATGTATTGCTTGAAGAACAAGCCTATCCTTTTGAAGAAAAAGCAATCGATATTCATGCTGCAAATGCTGAACGTGTGAAAGATAATATTTATGATGAATGGGTAAAATCAAGTATTGCTGCATTAAGCAAATTAAACCCTATCCGTTATGCTAAAACAGAAAAGAGAGAACTCTATGTTGAATGAATTAATAACTTCTCGTACTGTTACCTCTGCCCCTTTACACGGAAAACTATTTTTTACAGTGCTTATAACATTGTTACTCTCGGCATGCGCTGGCATGCAAGAAGGATCAGCCTTGGGTAAAAAAGCAAGCAGTCTTAACCCGGCCAGCAACGAGACCTATGTGGAAGCAATCTCTGCCATGAAGTCAGGTGATACAGAGAAGGCTCAGGCTTTATTAATAAAACTGATTAATCAAAACCCGAACATATCAAACGCACATGTGAATTTAGGCATTATATTTGTAAAAAATAAATCTTATAACGAAGCAGAAAACTCATTCAATCGCGCATTAATAATTAACCCCAATAACATATATGCATTAAACCAGTTAGGTTTTCTTTATCGCAGGCAGGGTGACTTTACTAAAGCAAAGGAGAGTTATGAAAAAGCCATCAATATTAATTCTGATTATGCCTATGCACATTTGAACCTTGGCATTTTATATGACCTGTATATGTATGATTTAGTAAATGCTATTGAGCAATATAAAATATACCTGGGGTTAACCAAAAACGAAGACAAACAAGTTAGTAAATGGATAGTTGATTTAGAAAGGCGATATAAGAAATCACTTGCACTGAAGTAAAATTAAGTTACAGTAAGAACAGGATAAAATAATGACTATTAGAAGAATAAAGCAAATGTTTATATTGCTCACTTCATTTATTTTTAACATTTCACTTCTTGCTGGAGATAGAATTGAACTTGAGAGTATTTCCATTATTGGTAATAAAGAATTACCAAAAATGCTTTATATTGTACCCTGGAAAAATTCTGAATTACCGGATATGAATGTGCCCCCCATAGAAAGTTTAATTGATGAGGCTTTAGCGCCGGTAGACAGGGACAGTTTTAAACGTAAAATTCGTTATTATCAGATCTATTCAGAACAACAAAAAGTAAAGAGTGAGAACCAGTAACTGGACTATTAACCCGTTGTAACCTACATTTAGCGAAATTAATATCAGCCGGAGTCATAGAGCATAATTACTCTATATGGCTGTATCAAAAACTATAATTATAGTTTCGATATTTCCTCCTCTGAAATTTAATTCACTAAATATTTTATAACACCGCCACTATTCAGGAGTGTGGTATGTACAAAATAATACTTGATTTTTTCCAAGATGGTGGGATCTTTATGTATCCCATTATGATTGTTCTTGCGCTTGGTCTCTCAGTCGCTATAGAACGTTACATTTATCTGACTATTGTTAAACGCAGAAATAAGTCGCTTTTAAAAAAACTCATCCCTTTATTACAAAAGGGTGATTTTCAGGCAGCTCATTCATTGAGCTCAAAATCTAATGATGCGATTAGTCGTATGTTAGGTGAAGGTCTTGTCTGCATGAAAACAACAACCGATCGTGATGAACTCGAAACAGCAATTGAAGATGGCATGATGGAAACCATTCCACAGCTTGAAAAACGAACTCATTATCTATCCATGTTTGCCAATATCGCAACACTGCTTGGCTTATTGGGAACCATTATTGGTTTAATCAAAGCCTTTAGTGCAGTTGCTGCTGTTGATCCCGCTCTCAAGGGTGAAATACTTTCAACCAGTATCTCGGTTGCGATGAACACAACAGCATTTGGTTTGATGACAGCTATTCCACTTATTCTTATATATACAATACTACAAGCAAAAACGACTGAAATTATTGTCAGTCTGGAAATGGCTGTTGTTAAATTTCTTAAACTGTTAAGCAAACGTCAATAAAAATGAGCAGACGATCTGGCAAACATATTCGAACACCTGGAACGGTTGATCTTGACATAACAGCGTTCATGAACCTGATGGTTATTCTTGTACCCTTTTTGTTGATAACAAGTGTATTCACACATTTGACCGTGCTCGATATTAATTTGCCAACATCAACGCAAGCCAGCAGTTCTGCTCCTAAAAAGAAAACGTTTGAAATCAACGTTATTATGGGTAAAAAATATTTTGTCGTGACTGACAATAACAATCGCATAATTAAGAAAATAAAAACATTTAAAACAGGTGGCCATTTTATAATTCTTAATAAAGTTTTAAAGCAAGTTAAAATTGAATACCCGGATAAAATAAATATTACTATTTTAGCTCAACAAAATTCAAAATATGACGCCCTTGTCAGTACTATGGATGCAGTGCGTGTATTTAATGCTGTAGAAGACGGCGAAGTCATTGAAGCTGAACTTTTTCCTGATATTTCGATTGGCGATGCGCCAAAGTTTAAATAGGTTTATGCATGAGTAACTCTAACCGCACAAAAAGAATGATTGCGCTTAACAAGAACCGCAGGGATAAAGGCGCATCATTAAATATGGTTTCACTCATGGATATTTTTACTATCCTGGTATTCTTCCTGCTTGTAACATCGTCGGAGTCTGAAGCTCTGCCACCAGTAAAAGCAATCCACTTACCAACATCAACAACCGATAAACAGCCTAAGAAATCCCTGGTTGTAATGGTTAGCGAGCAGGATATAAAGATTAATGGACACTTTATTATTAGTACAAATGCAGCAAACAATAACCGTAAAACTATAATTCCTGAACTCGCTTTAACACTGATTAAATATGCAAAAAAACAACCCACCAGGAAAAAGCGTTATAACATTACAATAATGGGTGACAAGGAGATCCCGTACAAACTACTTAAAAAAATTATGATTACCTGTGCAGGAACAAAGTTTGCAAATATTTCACTCGCCGTAGTTCGTAAACAAGTGGAAAAAAGCTGACATGTCTGCTGCATTTAGTTATTACATTGAGCCCGTATTCCCCTGGACCAGCACCCGAAATGATGAACGTTTTTTACGTTTAGTAAAGTGGGTTCTTATTACCTTTATTATCTTTGGCTCAATTATTCCATGGTTGCCTTCACCTGAAGTTGAAAAAAAACAACTTAAGCAAATTTCACCGCACCTGGCAAAATTAATCACTCGAAAACGTTTACATAAACCTAAAATACCCAAAATTAAAAGTATTAAGAAAAAAACAGTTAAAAAGAAAGTAAAGAAAAAGAAAGCCAGAAAAAAAATCGCAAAGAAAAAACAGGCTAAAGCAAAGAAAAAAGCACAAAAGTCTGGCCTTATGGCAATGACGAGTGATATTCAGGACTTACAAAGCATGTTTGATCTTTCATCTTTAAGTTCAACTAAACCCTTATCAAATTCCCGTAGCAATGCAAAAGTCGCTAAACGCAGTTCTGTGTTATCCAGTAAAGCTAAAAGAAGCAGTGGCGGTATTGATACCTCTAAACTCAGTCGCACCACAGGGAATACAAGATTAGCGGGGCGAAAAGGTTCTAAAGTATCCAGTAACCTGGGGAATTCAAGAACAAATATTCCTCGCCGCACATCATCGGGACAAAATGCCCGCGGCCTGGAAGAATTAACACTTGTATTTGATAAATATAAGGGCGCACTCCAAACTATATATCAACGCGCATTAAGAAAAGATCCCACTTTACAAGGTAAGGTCGTTTTTGAATTAACCATTAATGCTGCTGGTAAGATTGTTAAATGTATCATCATATCAAGTGAACTAGGATCAAAATCATTAGAAAGACGGCTTATATCCCGCGTTAAATCTTTTCGTTTTGCCGCAAAAAATGTGGCTACTGTAACAGTCACAATGCCGATAGATTTGCTGCCTTCATAAATGAAGCTTAAGAAAAGTATAGCTATAATTTCAGTTTTATTTTTATTACTACCCTGCAGTTTCGTTAATGCTGTTCAGATTATTGATAATAATTTAATCGAATTTTCTCTGTCATTACGACATCAAACGACACATTTTAAATTTCCGCTAAACTCATACAAAGTTAAATCTGATCAGGTTGGCATAAGTTGGTACGAACCTTTCAGTCAATATTTCCACGGTGGGCTTGAGCTTGGCTACATTGATATGAGCCAAATTGAAAATCCATTGTCTTCAGCTCAGTTTAGCTCAGGTCAATATGCTGGTTTATTACTACGCTTTTTACCCGTCGACAAGCCTTACCTTTCATTAACACTCAACCTGAATTATCGCTACAACAGAACTGAAGCTAAGAGTACAACTCAAAATTCACAATTTGCCTGGCACGAAACTCTGCTTTTTAGTGAGCTAAAATTTTTTCCTACGGAACAATTCAGTGTTGTTATTGCAGCAGAATACCAATTGTTAAATGGTGAACAACGTGATTCAGGAACAATCACAAAAACTACGTCTTTTAAAGAAGATCAGCAACAAGGTTATCGACTAGGAATGAATTTTATACCTTATCACAATGGCATTATTGGAGTAGAATGGCTATATGGCTTTAGGCAAGGTGGAATAATCTACTTTAAAAGAAGATTTTAAATTAGACTAAAAACAATAATAACCACTTTATTAATGCGGATATTAGTCAGTTTTCACTGATCTTGCTCACAAAATGTTCATAATTTTGAGCAATATCCCAATCTTTGTGAACTAATTCACAATCCTGAAACAATATTTAGGCTAAAGTTTGATCGTCGCTATGGACAGTGTCATATTTGACGATAAACTGTTATCTCTATCGCTTTTAAATAAAAATGTAATAAATACTGACTATAGTGGCGTAATGAAAAATTCATCCAAACAAATTGACCGTAAAACACTCAAAACGCTGGAACCGTTGAATCGGCTCAATCCGATTTTACTGGATGAACTTGCTGCTAAATCAATCATTGACGAAGTCCCTGCTGGCCGAATTATTTGCCGCCATAGTGAAAAAGACTCTCGTCAGATTTATCTCCTCTCTGGCCAAATTGAAGTTGTCACAGCAGGAGAAACCAAGACTAAAGTCATTAAAAGCAAATCAGCCCTTAAAACACCACTTGCCGAAGGTTCGCCACGCACAGTTACACTCAAAGCAAAAACTGCCTCAACACTATTATATATAGATGCTGATTTACTCGAATTACTAATGAGTGATGAACCTGAATTAAATGCAACCTATGAAGTTACCGAAATTGGCGCCGATGACAGCGATGATTGGATGCTCACATTTTTACAGTCCCCGGCTTTTTTACAGCTCCCAACCGAGAATATTCAAAAGTTACTCACTCACATGGAAGAAGTTCCTGTAAAGAAAGACCAGGTTGTAATTAAACAGGGCGATAAAGATGACAATTATTACATTATTAAATCCGGCACCTGCAACGTACACCGTCAGCCCTACAAAGGGTCGGCCAATGTTTTATTAGCCGTTTTACCGACTGGCAGCGGTTTTGGTGAAGAAGCACTTATTAGCAATGGTTCACGTAATGCTACGATCACAATGCGTGAGAATGGCTCGTTAATGAGATTGAAAAAGAAAGACTTCTTAACTTTACTCATCAATCCTCTCATCAACTATTATGAACATAATGAAACACAGATGAAATTAGATGAAGGCTGTGTTGTTATTGATGTACGTTCCGAACAACAAAGTAAACAAACGCCAATAGATGCCTCTGTCAATATACCGCTCAGTATGCTGAGAATGAAATTTGACAGCTTAAACGCAGCTCGTGAATATTTATTGGTTTGTAATGATGGCTCACAAAGTGCGGCTGCTGCATTCTTAATGATTCAAAACGGCTTAAAATGTAGCGTACTTAAAAATGGACTGAATAGCTCAAAAAATAATAGCAAAACAAAATCAGCTGCAAAATCTGAAACAGTAACAAATTCGGCTAAAGCAAAAAATCTGGCTGCCGCAGCTGATAAACAAACAGAAATACTTGTCGCACAACAGCAACAAATTAAAGCTGCACGCGAAAAAGCCGAACAGGATGTTATTAAACATAAAAAAGAACTGGCTGAATCCCGTGCTCGCATTGCAAAGAAAAACCATCATCTTACCTCCCTGGAAACAGAGACAGCCCATTTAAAAGAAAAAGCGACACTAGCGTTGAAAAAAGCTCAGGCTGAAAATAAAGCCCTTGAACAGCATAAAAAAGAAACAATGCAACAAGCAGAAAAAATGATAAAAAAATCTACTGCCGCTGCAGAACAAACTCGAAAACAAGCAAAAGAAGAAGCGGCACTCATCAAACAACGTGCGATAAAAGAAGCAGATCATCTACGGGCAGAAAAGGCAGAACAAGAATTAGCAAAAGCTCAAGCTGAAAGTGAAGCCCTTGAACTTCGCCAAAAAGAAAGCCATCAAGCTATGCTGCGCGCAGAAGAAATGATGAAAAAATCTACTGCTGCTGCAGAACTGGCACGTAAGCAGGCTGAAAAAGAAGCTGCACTCATTAAGCAACGAGCAATAGAAGAAGCTGAGTATTTGCGAGCAGAAGTTGAAGCTTCACGTCAAAAAATGGAACAGGATGCAGAACGCATCAAAGAAGAAGAACAAATCATCAAAAAAACTGCACTTAAAATAAAAAATGAAGCAGATGAAATTCGCCAAAAAGCATTAAGTGAAGCACAGCAAGTCCGTTCTGAAATAGAAACGACTCGTACATTATTAAATGAAAAACTAAAACAAACTCAAGACGAAGAAAAACGTAAGCATGACGCAATACTTGCTAAAGCGAAAAAACAAGCTGACAAGCTTTCTGCATCAAAAACCCGACAAGCAGCAGCCGAAGCAGAAAGAATTCGCCAAAAAGCGAAAGAGGATGCTCTACGTTTACATAATGAGCTTGAAGATACGCGCAAACAAATTGAAGCTGAAGCAGCACGAGTTATTAACAAATTAAACGAACAATCCAGGAAAGTAATTGTTTCTGAGCAAGATGTTAAAATTATCGAAGAAGAAATTTTAGTTGAACTTGTTGCTGAAGAAGATGTGGATTATAAAACAGTCAGTATTCCAGGTATGTCCGTTATTGAACCAATTAACGATGAACAAGCTAAAAGAAAAGCAGAAGCTATAAAAGCAAAATTGACTCAGTCTCAAGCAAATAAAACACCACGACAACAAGCTATTGATAATTCTGTTCATCACGCAACTAACGTTAAGGTACATAAAAATAATGACAGAACAATCTTAGAAGGTAATGACGACCTCTTTATTTTCAAAGAACCTGCAACTAAAGTAACACCGGTTAAAACTGAACAACCTGTTGTATCACAGAGAACACGCGCAGAATCTATTTTAACCCAGATTGCTACTAAAGAAGCACAGAAATCTGCCGTAATTTATCCTCAACAAGAACAGGAAACGGCATATAAAAATAATCCTTTCTTAAAGCAGGAAGAAGTATCAGTAACTTCTTCTGTAAGAAAGAATTCACAGCAATTCAATAGACAAGCACATATAAGAAAGCACCAAAGTTCAAAATCAAATACTCTTGCAATTGCGGCTTCTTTTTTAATGATATTAGCCGGTGCAGTTTTCACATTACATGCAACCAATACTTTAAAAGTACAATCCATTGCTGCCCTGTTTAATAGTGGAAATGATACTATTCAGCCCGCTGTAACCGCTATTGCAAAAAGCAAAACTATTCGTAGAAAAGTTTTGCGTGCAGATACCAAGGTTAACATGAAGAAAAAAGTGGGCAGCAAAATGGATGATATTATGCAGGGCTGGAAAAATGTCTTGTCTGAATCTGGAAACCCAAAAAAGTCACCAAATAATCAATAAAAGCATTATATTAATCGCCAGACTAACCAAAGCGTTACAAAAATCATAATAGACATCAGGGAAAATATATTTATCCCTAATGCATCTTCTTCATTTATCAAGACACCTTTATCTATATTATTGCTATCCGCAAGCTCTGATAAATGATTCCAGTCTGTTAACAAAGCTTCTGGAATATCTGAGTTAGCATACTCTCTACTCCAGCCTTTAATATCTGATATAGCAATAACATTATCAGGTTTCCCCTTAGGAAACTCACTACCATTTATAAATAAAACTTTCCCCTCTACACTGAAATTTTTAATTTTCGAATTTAACGCTAAGGCATCACTCTCAAGCTGCCGTAATGGATTCTCAAACTTGTAGCTTTTATTACCGATCACTTGTGTCCATAAATTAATTTTATCTGCCGCAAAGATTAAACCCTGATATTTTTTTACACCTAATAGTAATATTTTTTTAGGAGTTAATATTAAATGCTCAATAAATATTGTTCCGTCCATACCATCCGGAATAGTTACATTGTGTAATGATTTAGAGCCAATATTTTTTAACAGATAATATAATTTCCAATCACTAATACATTCTTTTATCCATAAACTCTGTAGAACTATACCCAGTAGCAATATTAGTCCTGCAACAGTCCACGTCACTAAATCAGGATTATTTACAGTAAAATCTTTAACAATTAGAAACAGTTCTGACATTATAGTTACTCAATTCTGGTATGATAAACACACCACTATCGTACAGAACTTATCAAATAATATCAGCTGAAAAAACAAGCAATAGAAAAAATGACGTCAACAATCAGCATAGAACAAGCAGAAATTATTGTCAGTGAATATGGCAAACTACTTTCTACGATTGAGCCTTCAATTTATGGCATCGCTATATCTCTACTCCCTTATGAAAAAGAGCAGATTAAAATAGCTATTCAAACACTTATATTAACCCTGGATAATAAAGATCAAAAAATACAGGATGGTCTGACTCAGGCTTATGTTTACCTTGCGCAATTTGTCGAAGATGAAAAAGTAAAAATTGCAGAAAATGGCCGGGAAGTACTCGAAAAAGAAGCTTTAAGTCAGGACAAAGAAAAAACTAACACCAAGGATACCGAAGATCTGGAATTAGCAAACCAGGCGGTGCAAACTATAAATGGTATTAAAAACGATATGGAAAATTTGATGAATGAAATACGACTGATAATTTCATGAATTAACCTTGATTTTGACTTAACTGCTCATTAAATGAATGTAGCATATTTTTCACATCATCAAAATGCAAACTACATATTCGCAAAACATCTCGTTTGCCCTTAACTCGAATATGTTGTTTTTCTCCTGCCATGCAATCTTCAGGTAAAGAAGAATATGATGACTCACTCATTACAATATCTGTGCCTAATACTTTTGTTGCACTCTCAAGGCGAAAAGCGATATTTACTGCATCACCCAATGCTGTTGCATCCTGACCAATTCCCATTGATGCTACCCCGGTATTGATGCCGACGCCAACACGTAATTTTTCGGATACTTCAGCCGAGTTTTTATTTAATTCTTCAGTAACATCATTTATTAGTACTGCTGCCTGTAATGCCTTCATCACAGACTGCGCTTCATTAATATCACATTCCCAGCGTGCAAAAACACAATCACCGATAAATTTATCAACAATTCCACCGTGATTAGTAATAACATCCGTTACATTATGAAACCAGTTCGTCATCATACGAGTTAAGGTTCTGATATTCACACTTTCAGAAAGAGAAGTGAATCCACGAATATCTGCAACCAGGACTGTAATTTGTCGAAGCACCGGACGATCAGAGATAATGGTTTCTTCCATGGATATTGTATCCATGGCATCTTCCTGTTTATGTTTCTGTTCAAACACAAGTTCACTGCCACCGATTTGGATGCGATCACCCGTTTTTAATAAACGCGGGATAGCAACACGATGTGAATTAACAAAACTTCCATTAGAACTTCCACTATCAATTAAATAATAATCGCTGGTTCCAAGACGGCGAATCATGGCGTGGTTTCGTGATGCAAGTAAATCAATAATAACGATGTCGCTATTTTTATCTCGCCCAAGTGTCAGCACCGCTTTGCACGGAATTTTCTTACTAACTCCTTTATTGCGATAACAAATCATTGCAGACATATTCTGACCAACGTTCCCTTTTCAGTATCAAAAATTTACTTAACTAATAAATATCTCAAGACACTTGTTTGTGCTGTAAAAGCTGTGGTTCGATGAATTGCCCGACTGAACGAAATATTTTAACCTCATTCGCAGCCCGCATACCACTTAAAATATCATCATAATCAGCATTTTGAGTGTCAATAGGTTCACCAGCCAGCTCGGCAGTCTCGCCATACTTTTCCTGAATATACTCATCTATTATCTTTGTATCGGCATCATCACCAATAAATTCCGAAACAGTGCGTCCGACCCGAAAAAGCCAGGCTTGCGCAAAAACTTCTATCCGACGTTGTTTTTCAACTTCATCTTTAGCTTCACCCTCTTTTACTAATAATTCAAATTCTTCTATCGCACGAAGTAAATAACGATGTAATACAGTATAGGAGTAAGTAGCCACTTCAGTTTTAAAACCTAATCCAATGAAACGAAATTCAGGACGTCGTCCATATTGTCGTGAAATCAAATTCCGACACTGAAATGCCTCCGCAATCAGGTTCGCCAGTGCCAGCGCCCAAAAAGGTGGATTAAAGCGTTCGCCAGCCTGAGTTGTACTTTCTGTAACCTCGGCAGCCATAACTTGGGCATCGCTAACCCCATGTTTTCTCATCATACTCGTTGCCTGACGCAACGCTAAAGCTGCCTCATTCGGGTTAGCAGACTCTGACAAACGCAGACATTTGTAAATCTTATCTATGATTTTTTTATATTTTTTCATGTTTTCTACGGTAATGAATTATCCATTTTCATTAAGGGTATCTAAGATATTACTACAATTTCATGTAGTTACAACACTTTCTTTGTAAATCACTTGAATTTAGTGTTAAATTGCTCTAAATAAATAGGTATAAATAGCTTGTTTTATCCAATTTGGTACATACAAAAGTAGTAACAGATCACAGATAATGAAAATGAATTAGATAAAACTCATTCTATAAGAATAATTTTAGTCAATATTACAACTTAAACATTAAAATTTTGTAAAAATCTATGAATACAGCGATTGCAGCCCCTCCAATTATTGATGACGACAAAATTCGTACGCTAGGGCGTGAAGCTCAAGCGGCAATCCCTGTTACTGGCCCAAAGCGCGAAAATTTAATCAATAAAATCAAAAGCTTACTGAAGGAAAAAGATACTGTCCTGGTAGCCCATTATTACACCGATGCCGATCTGCAAGAGTTAGCAGAAGAAACAGGGGGCTATGTCTCTGATTCACTTGATATGGCTCGTTTTGGAAAGGAACACCCGGCTTCAACCCTGATGGTGGCAGGTGTCCGTTTTATGGGGGAGACAGCCAAAATTCTTACCCCCGAAAAACGAATATTAATGCCTACTTTAGAGGCCGAATGCTCGCTGGATTTAAGCTGCCCGATCGATATGTTCAGCGCATTCTGTGATGCACATCCAGATCGTACTGTAGTGGTTTACGCCAATACCAGTGCCGCTGTAAAAGCACGTGCGGACTGGGTCGTCACTTCCAGCATTGCCACTAAGGTTATTCAATATCTTGCCGATAAAGGAGAAAAGATACTCTGGGGACCTGATCGATTTTTGGGTAGTTATATTCAGAAGCAAACAGGCGCCGATATGTTGTTGTGGCAAGGTTCATGTATTGTGCATGACGAATTCAAAGCCATCGAGTTGAATAAATTGCGCAAACGGCATCCTTCAGCGGCAATTTTAGTTCATCCTGAATCACCAGAGAATATTATTGATCAAGCTGATGTCGTAGGTTCAACTACACAACTAATCAGTGCTGCGACTTCAATGAATAATGACACTTTCATTGTCGCAACAGATAACGGTATTTTTTACAAAATGAAACAAGCTGCACCAGGAAAAAAGTTGATTGAAGCACCCACAGGTGGTGTCGGTGCAACATGTATGAGCTGTGCCCATTGCACCTGGATGGCGATGAATGGCTTACAAAGTCTCGCCGACTCACTGGAAAAAGGTGAGAATGAAATATTTGTTGATGAAAAAATTCGTCAGCAAGCACTCAAATCCGTCACACGAATGATGGACTTTGCAAAAAAATTTAAATAACCAGGATCTTCACACGGATGAACAGAAGACTCTCACACTAATAGGATGTTTGTGACTATCGACTTCAGAAAACTCATTAGCGTAACTATACTGCCGACAATATTATTGTCGTGCAGTTATTTTTTTATACCTCAGCTCTCAAAACCACTACCCAATGTTATCCAGGTTATTTTGCCCTACCTGCCTTTTGTTATTTTTATTATAGGAATGGGTTTAAGCTGGATCTTTCACCATAGTCGTGAATTCAATTTATTTCTGTTATTCATTATCATTTATATCTCATTAGATAATTATATCTGGAACCCGGAATTAAAAGTAGATTCTCAACTTTCTTACCTGCTACTTGTTTTGCTCATTCCTATAAACTACTTACTCAACTTTTTATTAAAAGAGCGTGGGATATTAAATCAATTTGGAACCAGACGGTTTGTTTATATGGCAGTGCAACTTTATTGCATTGCATGGGTACTGGAACATCCCTATCCACCACTTAAAGAAGTTTTAACATTCACTCATTTCAAGTACAGCATACTTAATCAAACAGCCATTACTCAGCCCTTATTAGTCACGATTGCTCTAAGCAGTTTAATTATATTATTCAGGTTGCTACAAACACCATCAACATTATTATCCGGAATTCTTTCATCATTTATTGCACTTACAACAGCACTACATTTCTATCAGCAGCCACAACTAGCAACCCTGTTTATAATTTTTGCAGGCCTGTTAATAATAATGAGCATTACCTTAAATGCGTATTCTTTAGCCTATCTTGACGAACTGACTAATCTCCCATCACGAAGAGCACTAACACAAAGTATTTCAAGTTTAGGTAAACACTATTCTATAGCGATGATAGATATTGATCATTTTAAAAAGTTTAACGACAAATATGGCCATGACATTGGTGACCAGGTGTTGAAAAAACTGGCCAGTCAACTAAGACAGGTTCGTGGTGGCAAAGCATTTCGCTATGGTGGTGAAGAATTTACCGTTCTTTTCCCGAATAAAAATTTACATGAAGCCCGTTTATTCTGTAATGAATTATGCAGAAACGTCGAAAAGAGTCCTTTTATACTTAGAAGTACAAAAAGACCAAAGACCAAACAACAGGATTCAATTATGAAACATAAACAAAACAAAGATAAATTGTTAAAAATCACCATTAGTATTGGTGTAGCCGAACATTCACAAAATCTTGTAAGCGCGGAAGAAGTCCTCAAGCAAGCAGACAATGCGCTTTATAAAGCTAAAAAAAATGGCCGCAACCAGGTTGCCGTTATAATTTAATCGTTCAAACTCCGACTCGCTATTTCATAAACATCTTTTGATAAATCTTTTTTAGCCAATATCCGCTCAAGTTGTTTTTGCATAAGTGTCTGACGCTTTTCATCATAGCGGCGCCAGCGACTCATACTCTGCAACAAACGAGCAGCTATTTGTGGATTCATATTATCCAGAGCCAGAACTTGATCCGCAAGAAAGACATAACCCGATCCATCAGCCGCATGAAAATGTGCAATATTACCTGCACAAAAACGACCAATGAGTGAACGTACTTTATTGGGATTCGATAAGGTAAAAGCGTCATGTTGCATCAGGGATTTAACTTTATCTAAAATATCCGGTAAATCAGACGCAGCCTGAATCGCAAACCATTTTTCCACAACTTGTGCATCCAGTTTCCATTTATCATAAAAGATATCCAATGCTTGTTGCCTGGAAGAATTATCATAATGTGAAAGTATGGTTAAGGCTGATAACACATCCGTCATATTATTCGCATTTTCTATTTGAATCATACAAGCCGTGATTGTTTCACTTTCCTGCAAACACATTAAATACGAGAGACAAACATGATTAAGATCTCGCCTTGCCATTTCATCCGCATCAAAAAGATAAACCACATCTCTTTGACCGGATTGAAAAATATTTTTAAACTCATCTTTTAATGCTTTTGCTAATTCTTTGCGCATAAATGTACGCGCCTGGTGAATAGCATCTACATCAACAACATCACACTGATCAGCTAAATAACTCTCTGAAGGTAAGGTCATCGCCTGCGCAATTAAAGCTTTATCCAAATCAGAATGTATTAAGGTATTCCTGAATGCATTAACTACCTTATTGTCTAAAACAAGGCTTTTCTTATTTTGAATATCATCCACCAATCCCAGCAGAGTATTCATCGCCAGAGTCTGCCCTGCTTCCCAACGATTAAACTCATCACTGTCATGCGCAAAAATAAAGGCTAAATCATCATTTGATTGTTGCGCGTGAATTTTAACAGGTGAAGTAAAGCCCCTGTTAATTGAAAGCAACGGTTTACTGTTTACCTTTAAAAATGTAAACGTTTCAGTTTTATTTTTCACTTGCAAAGTTTTAAGTGTTGATGCGGTCGTAGAAGTATCACCTTCAAGGTGTAAAAGAAGATCAGAACCATCTTCATCTAACAAACCCACTTGCAACGGTATATGAAAAGCTTGTTTGTTTTTTTGTCCCGGCGTATCCGGGCAAGATTGTTTAATCTGCAAATTAAAGGTTTTCTCTTTTTCATTGAATGTTGTTTTCACATCGAGCACAGGGGTACCCGCTTGAGAGTACCAACGTTGAAACAGGGATAAATCAATATCGTTAGCATCTTCTATCGCTTTAACAAAATCTTCCGTAGTAACAGCTTGCCCATCATGACGTTCAAAATATAAGTCCGTACCTTTACGAAAACCTTCACCTCCCACTAAACTACGGATCATACGAACAATTTCGGCACCTTTATTATAAACAGTGACAGTATAAAAATTACTGATCTCAATATAATGATCAGGACGAATAGGATGAGCCATCGGGCCGGCATCTTGTGCAAACTGATGAGTACGTAAAATATTCACATCATCAATACGTTTAACTGCTCGCGAATTCAAGTCTGCAGAAAACTCCTGATCCCGAAAAACGGTAAAGCCTTCTTTTAAACTTAACTGAAACCAATCACGGCAAGTAACCCGATTACCTGACCAGTTATGAAAATACTCATGTGCAATAATACTTTGAATATTATAATAATCACCATCAGTTGCTGTATCCGGACTGGCCAAAACACAAGAGGCATTAAATACATTCAAGCCCTTATTTTCCATTGCGCCCATATTGAAATCATTCACTGCAACAATCATGTAAATATCGAGATCATACTCACGACCATAGGTATCTTCATCCCACTTCATTGCCTGCTTTAGTGACATTAAAGCATGGCCACATTTTTGACTGTTTTCATGCTCAACAAAGACTTGTAAGGTAATCGCCCGTCCTGACATGGTGGTGAAAGTATCTTCTTTTACAAATAAGTCACCGGCAACAACGGCAAATAAATAACTCGGTTTCAAACTCGGATCTTGCCACGTCACCCAGTGTTTACCTTCAGCGGCCTCGCCTTTATCGATTAAATTACCGTTGGATAATAAAACAGGATATTTCTTTTTATCGCCAATTAAAGTGACTTCATAGCGAGACATAACATCAGGACGATCAGGAAAATAAGTAATACGGCGAAAACCCTGTGCTTCACACTGGGTACAGAACATACCACTTGAAAGGTATAAACCTTCTAATGCTTTATTACCCTCCGGATTAATTCGTGTTGTTATTTCAACTTCACAGGTATCAGGAATCTCAGACAGGGTGAGCGTCTCCTCATCACAGGAATAGTCTTTATCTGACAAAGCTTTGCCATCAATTTTAACTGAAAGTAGTTCCAGATTTTGCCCGTCCAGAACTAATGATTTTGCCGCTTCTTTATTTTCGTTATTGACTCTTATCTTTAAGGTTGATGTCACCACCGTTTTTGTTTCATGTAAGTCAAAATGTAACTTAACGTGCTCAATCAAGTACATCGGTGGTTGGTAATCTTTAAGAAAAATTGTACTCGGTGTTGTATCTGTGTTTTTAATATCAACCATGTTTGTAAACCTGTCTAGAAAAATAATAATAAATAGGGTTATTGCTGTGAGCCTTCAGCTGCGAGTAAAACGCGGCAGGATAGCGCGGCAATCTTGCTGGATTATATCTCTTCTTATTAAGATTGCCACGCGTTACCCGCAATAACATAAAGTAACAACGGTTATTAAGTATTACGACCACGATGAATTTTCAACTTACCAAAACGCTGGTTAATTTCATCTGTTATTTCATCCAGATCATCATGCCTGGTTTCTTCAGAGAACAAATCACCCTGTTGTGATGTCTCATTGCTGAAACCGGAAACCCCAACCCCCAACAAACGAACTGCGATGCGAGCCGAAAACCCACTCAGCATCGCCGTGTTAAACAAGCTTTTCACCGCTTGCCAGATTTTATCCGTTTGATTAGTACTCTCAGGCAACGTTTTAGATCGAGTTATCGTGGTAAAATCATGAAAACGAATTTTGATATTCACCGTTTTCCCTTTACGATCTTTTTCACGAAGCCGTGCCGCCACCTGCTCGGTTAAATGAGACAAGTAAGCCATCAATATTTCCTTATTACTAATATCTTCACTAAATGTACTCTCGGAAGAAATTGACTTCGCCCTGGCATCTGAAACAACTTCACGTTTATCCTGTCCATTAGCCAAACGATAAATGTGATCACCCTGCTTACCAAAACGTTCAATTAACCAACGAGGTGATTGATTGCGTAAATCTTTAATGGTCTTAATGCCATAATTAAGTAACTGCTGTTCCGTTTTTATACCCACTCCCCAAATACGTTTAACCGGTAAAGGGTCAAGAAAAGTCTGCATATTCTTTTCCTCCACCACAACAAATCCATCCGGCTTATCAAAGTCAGAAGCAATCTTGGCAACAAATTTATTCGGCGCAATTCCCGCAGAAACGACCAACTGTAATTCGTCTTTAATTTGCTGTTTAATCCTTCTCGCAATCTCTGTTGCTGAGCCAAAAAGTTTGAGGCTGCCACTGACATCAAGAAAAGCCTCATCCAGCGATAAAGGTTCAATCTCCGGAGTATAACGATTAAATATCTCATGAATTTGTTTTGAGACATCCACGTATAGCGACATGTTCACCGGTAAAATACGTAAATCAGGACATAATCGCGAAGCCTGGGACATGGGCATGGCACTAAAAACTCCAAACTTGCGCGCCTGATAATTTGCTGCCGCCACCACGCCACGATTTTTAGACGGCCCACCCACTACCACCGGTAAACCCACCAGCTCAGGATGCTCACGTTCTTCAACCGAAGCAAAAAAGGCATCCATATCGAGGTGAATAATCATGGATTGATTATAAATTAATTTTGGTTGAAGCATGGTATATGAGGGTTAACTAATGTCGTATTTTAAAAATAATAATTTGGCTAATTAATTAAATAACTACTTGAAATTAAAGTAAAAAACGTGCATTTTAAGAAAAATTAACAATTTATTAAGCGACACGTCGCCTAATAAGGTAAAAGACGACATGTCGTCTAAATCACTGTTAGGTTTACAAATTGAATCTACTACATTTTTTAAAACGTAAAAAATCTCAGGTAACCGAAATAAAGGATGGTCGCTGTGGGAAACTACAATATCAAAACAAAAACATATATGCAGAAGCATATTATGAATTGTCAGGTGTTCCAGAATTTGATTTATTGGTTTGGTTCAATGATATGAAATTATGGTCAAATGGAACTACAATTACAAAAGAAGAAAAGTCAATTATAAAAACATCATTTGAAAACTGGGCAAATGACAATAAATTAAAATGCCAATGGTAAAAAAACCTAACAAGCACATCAAGTTCATTCGCTCTCGCTCATTT
>CAZZIS010000010.1:46823-54312 GCA_964654445.1 uncultured Thioalkalispiraceae bacterium | reverse complement strand
CCTTTTAAACCCGTGCCAAAAACAGCATCAATCACTAAATCGGCTAAAGGCAACTTTCCATTTCCATAGTTCTGAATATTAACACCGCAACCTTCCAGCCGTTGCTTTGCTGCAAGCGCATCACCTTTAATTTTATTACTGTCACCAACAATTAATACTTCAACCTGGTACCCCTGCTCAAATGCCAAACGAGCAACGACAAAACCATCACCACCGTTATTTCCAGTACCACAGGCAATACATAGCGTTTTTGCCTCAGGCCAGTACTGTTTTAAAATATCGAAAGCCACAGTCCCAGCTCGCTCCATAAGTACCGTTCCAGAGACTTCAAATTCTTCTATGGTAATACGATCAAGTTCGCGGGTTTGTTCTGCCGTATATAAATTGTTTGGTAGTTGCTTCATGCGCGTTATCATAGCCTGTATGAGTGAAATTCAGAACCAGTCCAGTTCATATAATAGTGAACAACTTGCCAAATTAGCCCAACAAATTAAAATTTGGGGCCAGGAACTGGGGTTCCAGGAAATAGCAATCACCGATACCCAGCTGGTACAAGCTGAAGAAACCTTAGCTGATTGGTTAAAACAAGGCTGTCACGGTGATATGGAATGGATGGCATTACACGGAAACAAACGAACTCGTCCTGCTAAACTAGTTTCGGGTACCCACCGCATTATTACTGGCCGCATGGATTACTGGCCACCGGATATTATTAAAGCAGAATCCGTTCTTGCCGATTCAAATAAAGCCTATATTTCTCGTTATGCACTGGGCCGTGATTATCATAAAGTTTTACGCAAACGCTTACAGAAACTATCAACGAGAATTGAAGAAGCTATTGGTTCTTTTGGTTATCGTGTTTTTGTCGATAGTGCACCTGTAATGGAAAAGCCTTTAGCAGAAAAAGCCGGCCTCGGCTGGATTGGTAAACACAGTAACTTATTAAATAAAAATGCAGGATCATGGTTTTTTCTTGGAGAAATTTATACCGACCTCCCCCTACCTGTCGATACACCCGCTGAAAAACATTGTGGCACATGCCAAACATGTATTGATATTTGCCCAACCAAAGCCATTACCCAGCCTTATGTGGTTGATGCACGTTTATGTATTTCGTATTTAACCATTGAGTTAAAAGGTGCCATTCCTGAGCATCTTCGTCCATTAATGGGAAACCGTATTTATGGCTGCGATGATTGCCAGCTTTGTTGTCCGTGGAACCGTTTTGCAACGGACACGCCAGAAACAGATTTTATGCCTCGTCACCATTTAGATGATGTTACTTTGCTTGAACTTTTTAACTGGGATGAAGAAACATTTATGACTAAAACCGAAGGGACTGCAATCAGACGGATTGGACACGAACGTTGGCTAAGAAATATTGCGGTGGCATTAGGTAATGCCATGTCCGATAAAAAATCAGATAAAAAAATTATAGCCGCACTAAATAACAAACTCATTCATAGTTCAGAGATAGTCAAAGAACATGTGAAATGGGCATTACGACAACACAAATATTAAACACAAGATATTATAAATTAATAAAATAAATCGTTACACCGTTTCATCAACAAATCGACCTAAAGCATCATTCTCTACACCGACAACTTTACTCATGACAGCAACCTCTTGTTCTGACTGTTGCAGTGATAGTAATGGCCCGACAGTATCCTGAACACTCTTGGATCCCGTAGTCAGCTTTGCCACTTCAGCTGCTGCAGAACGTGCATTATTAACCCCAACCTGAAGACCAGATAATGCAGTGGTTAATGCTGTTGTCATATCAGTTTTCATAGCAAACGCTTTCTCAAAAATAATAAGTTAATTTTAATCATATCTTCTACCCCTCTTATGACGACCATTATCTTCGTCATCATCCCTGTACTTTTCATGCTTGTTGCGGTGTTTCTTTTTTTTATTTTTGTATTTTTGTTTAGCTTTATATTTTTTCTTGTACTTATATTTATGTTTTTTGTATTTATTTTTATAGTACTTGTGTCTCAAATAGGGACGGTCACTATCTATTTCAATTTCAACATAATTATTATGTAAATGACTACGTAAACGATACGGCAGGTTGAGAGAAAAAATCCATTGGCCGTGTGAATCAAGGTAGAAATACATATTACGGCCAACATCAAAATAAAATTCTGCATTGGGGTAATAATGATATAAATGAAGCTGACGCCTGCCATAAGCCGGAGCATGTGAGGGCGGCATATGCTGGCTATGATGATGACCACTATCCACAATAATGGCTCCACCAACAGTACGGCAGCCTGTGAATAAAGTAAGACTCAACATGCTCAGTAATACAACCAGCTTCATAGCCACTATCCTATTTGGAATTTATCCTTCCTATATTATCGGCTTCAATTTATGTAAATATTAGTAATAAAAGCTGCTTTTACCAACTTATTCACACTTTTTTCGCTATAATCCGCCAAAATCCACAAAACATCTGAGATATGCCAAAAAACACACATAATATTACTGCAGTTATCCTCGCTGGTGGCCAGGGATCACGGTTAGGTGGTGTTGATAAGGGTTTGCTAGAACTCAATAAAATCCCCCTGGTACACCACCTTATTAACCGCATTCAACCTCAGGTGTCCGAGATAATTATCAGCGCAAATCGAAACCTGAAAACCTATGCAGATTTAGGTTTATCCGTCTATGAAGATGAAATCAGTGACTTTGCCGGCCCACTGGCAGGCATATTAAAAGCATTACAACAAAGCCAATGTGAATGGTTACTTACTGTACCCGCGGATAGCCCTTTTATTCCCGACGATATTGCTTTGCGTTTAAGTCAGAATATTAAGGATAATAAAATTGCCATGGCGCATGATGGCGAACGTTTACAACCCACTTTTGCCTTAATCCATAAAAGCCTGGCCTCATCTTTAGAGCGCTTTCTTCAAACTGGAGAACGTAAAACCCGTGTTTGGATGCAACAACAAGATCATGCAATTGTAGATTTTTCAGATCAAACTGACGCTTTTATTCCCGACGATATTGCTTTGCGTTTAAGTCAGAATATTAAGGATAATAAAATTGCCATGGCGCATGATGGCGAACGTTTACAACCCACTTTTGCCTTAATCCATAAAAGCCTGGCCTCATCTTTAGAGCGCTTTCTTCAAACTGGAGAACGTAAAACCCGTGTTTGGATGCAACAACAAGATCATGCAATTGTAGATTTTTCAGATCAAACTGACGCTTTTATCAACATCAACACCGAAGAAGAACTTAAGAACGCCGAAAAACATTTTGCAGCATTTATGGCATAATATTCTTTCACTTTTATCGAGTTTAATTTAAATAGAGTTTACCCCATGAACAAATCCATCCCCGTTTCTACTGCTTGCGACAAACCTCAAACACCCTGGCTTAATGTTGCTGAAGCGATTAACAGAATGACCAGCTCTGTCAAAAAAATACAAGATACAGAAGTGGTCGCCATTCGTGATGCCTTAAATCGTGTACTTGCAAAAGAAGTCATCTCAGGTGTTGACGTTCCTCCTTATGCAAATTCTGCAATGGATGGTTACGCTTTTAATTCAGCAGATTTAGCTACAACGGGTGAAAAAAACTTAACGCTTGTTGGTAAATCTTTTGCCGGCATTCCTTTTGAAGGTGAAGTAAAGCCGGGTGAATGTGTTCGCATTATGACGGGGGCACAAATGGCTAACGGTACTGACACTGTCATCATGCAAGAGCAGGTACAGGTTAATGAAAATATCATCACCATTAAACCAGGGCATTGTAAAAATGAGAATGTTCGACACATTGGGGAAGATATTAAAAATGGCGATATCGTTTTGAACGTAGGCCAACTCATTTCACCTACTGAATCAGGCGTGCTTGCATCATTGGGTGTTGCAGAAGTCAGCGTAAGTAAACAAATTCGTGTTGCCTTTTTCTCGACCGGTGATGAGTTACGCAATGTTAATGAGAAGTTGGAAGAAGGCCAGATTTACGACAGTAATCGTTACACTATATTTGGTATGTTAAAAAACCTTGGTGTTGAATTAATCGATATGGGTATCATTCCAGATGATCGCACAGCCATTGAAGATGCATTTAAGCAAGCATCAATTCAAGCAGATGCAATTATCACATCCGGAGGTGTCTCGGTTGGGGAAGCTGATTACGTAAAAGAAACATTAGATAAGTTAGGCAAAGTTGATTTTTGGAAAATTGCAATGAAGCCCGGCAAACCACTTGCTTTTGGATTTGTAAATGATGCAGTATTTTTTGGCCTACCGGGTAACCCTGTTTCAGTGATGGCAACTTTTTATCAGTTTGCCTTACCCACATTAAAAACCATGATGGGACTTAATGAAACAAAAGCACCTGTGTTTAAAGTTGCATGCAAATCTGATTTACGCAAAACACCTGGACGAACTGATTTTCAACGTGGCATTTTAGGAACCAATGAGCATGGTGATCTGATAGTCAAAAGTATCGGTATGCAAGCATCACATGTTTTAAGTGGAATGAGTAAAGCCAATTGTTTTATTGTTTTACCGCAAGACTGGGGTAACGTAAAAGCAGGCACTCTGGTTGATGTACAACCATTTAAAGGGTTAATGTAATTAACTAATAAAGAACAATAAAAAAATATTATTCTTCAATGAACTCAATATTTTAAACTTAAAAGATTTAAACTATCGATGTTCAAAAGTAGATCATGGCACTGAAAAAACAATCTTAACTTAACACCTCATCATATTTCATTCCGTAACACAAAGACTATACTTACATATATAGCATATAGTCGCCAACAAAGATTAATAAAAATTCAACTATGGTTTAGTGGTGCAATATGCTCAGTAGAATTTCCAGAAATAGTTCAAAATTTGTTATTCTATCGGGCTTTATATCCGTACTAATTTTGCTTGCACTGTTAATGGCTGTCGCCATATTCAGTATTTCAAATAACAGTTCCAGACTAATTGATGTCGTTAAAGAACATCAGCAAGTTGCAGATATCAATTTAATGCAGCAAGCCACTCGAAATCGAGCTTTGATGTTATATCGCATGATGACTGTTTCTGACCCCTTTGTCCGAGACAAAGTTTACTTGCAGTTTAAAAAGGAAGCACAAAAATTGATTAAAGCACTCGATCATTTACTTGCTGACAAGAATGCCGTTGTTCAACACCGAATATGGGGGGGGAAATAAAACCTCAGGTTGTTAGAGGCAGTAACGTACAAAATGAAACTGTCGAATATATACTTGAAGATGACTACATCACTGCCAATAAATTATTGCTCACTAAAGTTATTCCTATTCAGGATAAAGTCACTATAGCATTAGAACAAATGCTTGACACCCAAAATAACAATATTCAAAATGAACTTTTTGATGCACAAAATATAAGTCACACATTTTTTCTTTTTGTTGTTTTTTTAGGTGGAACAGCTTTGATATTTGCGCTTGCAATCACTTTTTATGTATATCAATATAATACTAAAACAGAAGCAGCACTCGTTTTACAGCAAGAACTTGCTGAATATGCCAACAAAGCAAAAAGTACATTTCTTGCAAATATGAGTCATGAAATACGAACACCACTGACTGCCATTATTGGTTTCTCCGAACAAATATTAAATAAAAATCTGGGTCAGGAAGAACAAATAAAATTAAAGCATACGATTGTCAGAAACAGTAAACACTTACAAAATTTAATCAGTGACATTCTCGATTTATCCAAAATAGAATCCGGGCAACTTGAAATTGAAATGACAGCAACCTCTCCCGTTCAGATCAATTATGAGATTGAATCCATTATTTCAAAACGCGCGCAAGATAAAAATTTGTCATTCACTGTTAATAATGTCTTTCCTTTACCCTCATCAATTATTTCCGATTCAATCAGGTTAAAACAGGTATTACTCAATCTTTGTAGTAATGCGATTAAATTTACTGAGAAAGGAGAAGTTAAACTGGATACCATGTATGACTCAGACAAAAATTTAATTTCATTCATCGTTACTGATACGGGTATTGGTCTGAGTAAAACTGAACAGGAAAAAATATTAAATCCATTCATACAGGCAGATGTCTCAACCACCCGATTTTTTGGTGGTACCGGATTGGGGTTATCAATTTCTCTTTTGCTTGCAACAAAATTGGGAGGAACATTAGAATGTAAAAGTGAAAAAGATAAAGGTAGTCAGTTTGTTTTCACTCTTCCAACCGGTATTTCCGGAAAAATAAAAATGATCTCTAGCAGCGAAACATTTACTCCCATGCCGGACAATTCACCTGATAATATTGACATTAAACAATTACAGGGAAATATACTTCTTGCTGAAGATGTAAAAGATAATCAGGATTTAATTTCAATGTATGTGAGGCAAACAGGTGCTCATCTTGACATAGTTTGTAATAGGGAAGAAGCTGTTAACAAAGCACTGGAGAACGAATACGATTTAATCTTAATAGATATGCAAATGCCTAAAGTTGATGGTGTTGAAGCTATCTCTATTTTAAGAAACAAAGGCTACTCAAAACCCATCGTTTCTCTCACTGCAAATGCAATGTCTGCCGATATAGATACATGTTTAAATGCAGGAGCAAACCAGTTTTTAGCAAAACCCATCAATCTCAACGCATTTTATAATACGTTAAATACTTATCTTAATGAACAAAACCAGATACCAGGCACTCAAACGAGTGAATCAAATAATATTTCACGTTTAGAGCAGTTAATTCAAAAATTTGTTGCAGAGTTACCTGCTAAAATATCGCAAATAAATAATGCTCTCTCAAATCAATCCTGGGAACAAATTGAAAAAATATCTCATATATTAAAAGGGATAGGAAGTTCGTTTGGATTCCCTGAAATAACAGAATCTGCCACTCAAATCAATCATGCTATCAGGGAAAAGAACTACAGTGCCACAGCTGATTTAGTAAAAAAGCTAACGACTATATGTAATAAAATAATCTCATCAAATAATAAATCAAATCAAACTTAATAATTAATGCAGAACCAGGTAGAATAAAACAAAACTAAAAAGTGCCAGTGTATTATTTTCTATAACAAATAATACACCAGCACTTCGTAATATAATTAAGCCTGTTGTTTTTCCTGCTCTTGTTTCGATTGTTCTTCTGCAATCTGCTTATGAACGTCTGCCATGTCCAAAGATTTAGCTTTTTCGATAATGTCTTCTAATCCAGCCGCAGGCAATGCGCCCGCTTCCGAATAAAGTACAACCTGGTCTCGCATAATCATTAAAGTTGGAATAGAACGAATGTTCATCATACCAGCAATTTCCTGCTCAACTTCAGTATTAATCTTGGCAAAAACAATATCAGGATGTTTTTCTGAAACTTCAGTAAAAACAGGACCAAACTGTTTACAAGGGCCACACCACGGAGCCCAAAAATCCAGAATAACAAAATTATTATTATCAATCGTTTCTTTAAAATTACTGTTGTCTAAATCTACTGTTGCCATGTGAGCCTCCG
>CAZZIS010000010.1:11610-46723 GCA_964654445.1 uncultured Thioalkalispiraceae bacterium | reverse complement strand
ATCGTTTCTTTAAAATTACTGTTGTCTAAATCTACTGTTGCCATGTGAGCCTCCGACATGCTGAAATCAATATTAGAAAATACTTATATTTTAACTATTTAAGGACAAATATGCGAGTTTCAAGGAGGCATTTGCCTTTGTAGGTTCGAATTCATTCGAACGCGGAATAATTGCATACCTCTGTGGTAAATTTTTACCTCTGCGTGCGAATAAATTCGCACCTACAATCGTAATTCTGTCACCTGCCCGCTTTCCCGAAATTTCCGATAATCTTCAAGCACTTGCCGATGATCAAAGGCTAATTCGTCGGGCAAATTATCCAGCTCAAAAATCGCCAGATTTTTTGCATCATCTGCTGCTTGCGGTTCACCCGCCGCTTCAGCGACATAAACAGCCGTCACGGTATGTCCACGATCATCCCGTTCTGGATCAGAATACATGCCCAATAATGCTTTTAAATTCACCTCCAAACTGACTTCTTCCTTTGCCTCACGGATTGCGGCGGTTTCCAAACGTTCACCCACATCAACAAAACCACCGGGAATCGCCCAGCCATAGGGCGGGTTCTTGCGCTCAATCAAAACTATGGGACGGTTGGGTTTATCTGTTAATTCAATAATCGTATCAGCAGCGAGTAATGGAGTCGTCGGTCTGTAATTTGGCATCAGTTTTCCCGGTTCACATTTTTAAAACGAATGATTCGGCGTCGATCCCGTTTATCCGGACGACGTTCTGCATGAGGGAATTGTGCCGCATTCAATTTTCGTTGCTCACTTAATATCTCACGTTTTTTAATACTTTCTTCAAGTTCAGTGTAGAGTAACTGCGCTTCTTTGGCCGGACCACGCCGAACACTTAAACCTTCTACTATTATTTCAAAAGTAAATGGTGTTTTATGAATTGTTAAGGTGTCCGCAATTTGTATTATACGTGAGGGTTTTACACGATGACCATTGTGATGAACATGACCACCATTGATCGCTTCTGCTGCCAGGTAACGCGTTTTATAAAAACGTGACGCCCATAACCACTTGTCTAGTCGGGTCTTTACGACTTGATCTTCTTTTATCTTTTTATTCATCGTTTAAATATATTTAAAGATTATCTCATTATAAAATAACGCACTATTGTGGTGAATCTTTAGCTACGAGTAAAACGTAACAGGATACTGTGGCAATCTTTATTGAATTATACAGATAACAGTACAGATTACCGCGCTATTGCTCGCAATGACTGTATTAATTTTAGAATCATACTCCAAGCTGCGGTATCATTAACAAATGACAAGTGCGACAAAAGACAATCGAAAATCTCTGCGCAAGCAATTACACCTGCTGTTACCCAAAACAAGCATCCTCGAAACCCCCGAACAAACACGACCCTATGAATGCGATGGATTAACGGCATACCAGCAAAAGCCCTGGATCGTTGTATTGCCTGAAACAATTGAACAAGTACAAAACATATTAATTTTATGCCACAACGAAGGGGTTCCCGTTGTTGCACGCGGTGCTGGTACCGGACTTTCTGGTGGTGCCTTACCTCTGGCGAATGGTGTATTACTCAGCCTGGCAAAGTTTAATCATATTCTTGAAATTAACCCGGCTAACAAAAGTGCAACTGTTGAACCAGGAGTGCGTAATCTCGCTATTTCAGAAGCCGCTGAAGAATTTAATTTATATTATGCACCCGATCCTTCATCTCAAATTGCCTGCACAATTGGTGGTAACGTTGCAGAAAATGCCGGCGGTGTACATTGTTTAAAATATGGATTAACAGTACATAATATTTTACAACTTAAAATTGTAACAGTTGATGGTGAACTGGTTACGATTGGCAGCCAGGCCCTGGATGCTCCTGGCTATGATTTACTGGCATTAATGACCGGTTCAGAAGGCATGTTAGGTGTTATTGTCGAAGTCGTGGTAAAACTTTTACCTCGCCCTGAACAAGCTCAGGTTATTCTTGCGGCATTTGATGATGTGATCAAAGCCGGTGAAGCCGTTGCTGCAATCATTGCTGAAGGAATAATCCCTGCCGGTTTAGAAATGATGGATAATCCGGCTATCCGCGCGGCTGAAGATTATGCTCATGCCGGTTACCCGGTTGATGCCGAGGCTATTTTATTATGTGAACTTGATGGCACAAATGAAGAAGTCAGCGAACAAATTCTATTTGTTGAAAAATTGTTAACACAAAAAGGCGCAACCAGTTTACGTACTTCAAAAAATGAAGAAGAGCGTTTAAAACTCTGGTTAGGAAGAAAATCTGCCTTCCCTGCTGTTGGACGTATTTCACCTGATTATTACTGTATGGATGGCACGATTCCCAGACACCAATTACCCGCAATATTAAAACAAATTAGCGAGCTGTCTAAAGAATATGATTTACAGGTTGCAAATGTTTTTCATGCAGGCGACGGCAACTTACACCCTCTCATTCTTTATGACGCAAACATTAAAGGTGAGTTAGAACGCACCGAAGAGTTTGGTGGAAAAATTCTTGAACTTTGTGTAAAAGCCGGTGGAACCATCACTGGTGAACATGGTGTAGGTAAAGAAAAGATTGACCAAATGTGCGTGCAGTTTAAGTCTCTTGAATTACAAATGTTTCATGATATTAAGCATTCTTTTGATCCTCGAGAATTACTTAACCCGGGGAAAGCTGTGCCGACATTACACCGCTGTGCAGAACTCGGCGGTATGCACGTGCATGATGGTTTGCTCTCCCACCCAGGACTGGAACGTTTTTAATCATGACAAGCAGGAACAGGACTCAGGAGTTACAGGATCGTGTGCGCGCTGCATTAAACGATAAAACCATGTTGGAAATTGTTGGCGGCAATAGTAAATTTTTTTACGGGAATACTAATCATAAATCTAATGTAAATAAAACCGCAATTATAGAGACACGAATTCATCAAGGCATAATCAGCTATGAACCTAGTGAACTGGTTATTACTGCACGCGCAGGTACTTCCTTAAAAGAAATAGAAGAACTACTCGCAGAAAATAATCAAATGCTGCCTTTTGAACCTCCTCACTTTGGTGAACACGCAACACTGGGTGGTGCTATTGCAACAGGTTTATCGGGTTCACGCAGGCCTTTTACCGGTTCCGCTCGTGACTTTGTATTAGGTACAAAGATCATTACCGGCAAAGGAGACATCATGTCCTTTGGTGGTCAGGTCATTAAAAATGTTGCTGGTTATGATGTATCACGATTGATGGTTGGTGCTTTAGGTACCCTGGGATTGCTGCTGGAAATTTCTATTAAAGTTTTACCCAGACCTCAAAAGGAAGAAACTCAATGTATAGCAATGTCTCAAAAAAAAGCCCTCTCTACCATGAAAAAGCTCAATCAGAGCTCACTTCCTCTTTCTGCTTTAGCCTATGAAGGTGAAAAGCTTTATGTTCGATTAAGTGGTGCAGCAAGTGCTGTTACATCAGCACAAAAAAAAGTGGCTGGCGAAACACTCGTGCATGCAGATAACTTCTGGCAACAAGTGAATGAACAAACTCATCCGTTTTTTGAAACAGACAGATCACTCTGGCGTTTATCCGTGCCTTACATATCGAATGTAAATTTAAATGAAAAAAGTTTTATCGATTGGGCGGGCGCTTTATATTGGATACACAGTGACAAAGATACTGCAGAAATTCAGCAACATGCTATAGAACAAGGTGGCACAGCAACATTATTCAGAACATCAAGTAACGTTGAAGAACGCTTTTCTCCACTTCAGGCAAAAATAAAACAACTGCACATAAATTTAAAAATGCGTTTTGATCCTTACGGAATTTTAAATTTCGGCCGTCTTTATTCTGATTTATAATTAAATAAACATGCAAACAAAAATTCAAACACATTTTCTGCAATCAGAGAAAGGCCAGCTTGCTGATAAAATTTTACGCAGTTGTGTTCATTGTGGATTTTGCACGGCAACCTGTCCGACCTACCAGATTTTAGGTGATGAACTAGATGGCCCGCGTGGACGTATTTATCAAATAAAACAAATGCTCGAAGGCAATCCGGTTACTAAAGATACTTTAATGCATCTTGACCGCTGTTTAACCTGTCGAGCATGTGAAACTACTTGTCCTTCCGGTGTTAAATATGGTTATTTACTGGAAATAGGACGTAGCGAAGTTGAAAGGCGTGTCAAACGCCCTCTATCACAACGACTTTTACGTAAAGCATTATTATTTGTTTTTCCTTTTCCAAAACGGTTTGATTCGCTTTTAAAATTGGGGCAATTGTTTCGCCCTCTTCTACCCGGTAGTTTAAAAAAACAAATACCGGAAAAAATCAAACTCCCTGCTCTTTCACTAAAAGAGCATAAAAAGAAAATGCTCATACTTGATGGCTGCGTACAGCCTTCTCTTTCACCGCAGATAAACCACGCAACAAAACAAGTGCTTGATGTTCTTGATATTGAATTGATATCTTTTAGTGGATGCTGCGGTGCAATCAGGCAACATTTGTCCGATGAAGAAAATGCACTACTGACGATTAAAAATAATATCGATCGATTAATTACCGAGTTTGATAAGGGTGTAGAAGGTATTGTAATGACGGCCAGTGGCTGCGGTGCAATGTTTAAAGAATACCCTCATCTTCTGCGTAACGATAACTCGTACAAAGAAAAAGCCAAACTCATTGCCAGTAAAACATTTGATCTTACAGAAGTGATAAATACAAATGAATTAAAAACGAAGTTATCCGCAACTAATATAAACATCGCCGTACATACTCCATGCACTCTGCAGCATGCACAAGGCTTACCATCGAATATTGAAACTGTTTTATTAAACTGTGGCTATCAACTAAGTACAATAAAAGATAAACATCTGTGCTGTGGTTCTGCCGGAACCTACTCCATCACCCAGCCAAAATTATCAAAGCAACTCCGGATACAAAGACTCAATGGTCTCATGGCTGGACAGCCTGATATTATTGTCACCGCAAATATTGGCTGTTTACTCCACCTGAACGCGGGAAGTTCAGTGCCAGTACACCATTGGATTGAAATTATTGCACAAGACCTAAAATATTAATCCTTTTATTATATATGTCGGGATTCATCCCGACGACCATGCTAAATTATCAACCATTCTAATATTTAATTATTCCAATTAACAACAAGACAAGCACTATAAATTAGCACCGCGTCGGTCTAAAGACCGACCTACATTAAAATTATTATTCCTAAATATTTCCTCTGTGAACCTCCGTGACCTCTGTGGTTAAAGAATTTATTGTGTATAATCAGGCTTTTTTAATATCACATACCTAACCCCCTATGACTATGAATTTTAGCCCAAATCCCGGCCCACATGAGCGGCATTTAAAACGCCGTTTATTAAACCCTTTATTCCCTAAACCTGAACAAGAGATCAGCCAGCAGGATATTGATGATGCTCAAAAAAAGGATGAAGAAAATTTATTAAAGTTTATGACTTACTTTCAGTCTGTAGTGCAAAAAACGACTGAACTTGCTGCAAATAGTGAGAGTGATGTTATCTTACAGATTAAAGAGCAACTTGATGAATGTTATGCAACGAGTTGTGCCATGCCAGGTGAACACGGTAATTTGCAAATTGCAATTAAAAAACTCATTGCGGCAATTATGGTGGCTATTCGTAAAGGTGCAGCTGAGGATCCTGTAGCATTAAAAAAACTCGATGAAGAAGAGATAGCCCGTGAAATGCATAATGAATTTCACCAGCGAAAATTAATTGCAGATTTAATGCTAGAACATTCACCTATACTTGAAAATGAATTAACACCAACTTTACTTAATGAAGAAATAGATGATCTTGATGCAGCATTACAGTTATTTAGTGCAGAACAACTTGATTTAATCGCTAAAGATGCACAAACTTTGCTGGAAGCATTACGCAAAGATGGTCATGAGATTCCTCACGCATGGGAACGATTTCAACAAATCAAGCAAGCTTTAAATACAGCAACAAAAAATTAAAACAGGAATAGATTCGAATAATGTCAAACAATAAAATACCAATAACAGAAATGGAATGTGCGGTATATAAAAGTCTAAAAAAAAATGAGACTTACGTCTTTATCCCAACGAAAACGCCTTTGTCTGAATTACCGGATGATCTTTTAAAGATATTGGGCCAGGCCGAAATGATCATGACTTTAAAACTCACTCCGGAAAAAAAAATGGCCAGAGGCACTGCTGCTGCAGTAATGAAAAGCATTGAAGAACATGGATTTCATTTGCAGATGCCGGAGAAAACTCATATAAATGCAGTCCCGTCTTACAACGAAACGCTTGCTGATAAAAACATCACTTAACACTTATTTCCTGGCAACTTTATATACTACTTCCCAGCCCCATGACATGGTGGCGAAATCGGTGCAGCATTTGAGGTTTCTTGCCACTCTTCTTCGGTATAAGTATGAATTGCTAAAGCATGTATATTTTCTTTCAACTCATCCACTAAAGTTGCATTGATCATTCGATGGCGAGCAAGTAAATTTTTTCCTGTAAAAACCGGAGAAACCACAATCACTTTAAAATGAGACTCTGATCCTTCAGGAACATTGTGATTATTGCTTTCATTAATTACTTGCAGATGTAAGGGGTTGAAATCATTCGCCAATTTTTTTTCTATTGTTGCTTGAACTGTCATATTGATTACTCATTTAACCTTTTATAATTTTTTATCATTGTCATGATCAACATGCTCATGTTTCGTATGTTCATGATCATGTTCATCTTTTTGATGTTCTTCATGTTTTAACTCAGCCATTTCCAGTAAACGTTGTTCTACTTTATAATTAACTGAATCTTCAGGAAACTCACCTTCGGCATTTCTTTCTCCTGCAGGTAGCCCTGTTAATAATGATATGGCTTCATCTACCGTATTAATAGGATACAAAATAAACTGTTTATTTTCGATAGCATCAACGACATCATCTCGTAATATTAAATGAGGTATATTTGTCGCCGGCATAATGACGCCTTGCTCTCCCGTTAGACCTTTTAGTTTACATATATCAAAAAAGCCTTCAATTTTTTCATTAATGCCACCAATGGCCTGAACATTGCCATGTTGATCCGCTGAGCCGGTAATTGCAAAAGATTGCTTTACCGGTACTTTTGAAATAGCGGATACTAATGCACATAATTCACCGACTGTCGCGCTATCACCATCAACACTACCGTATGACTGCTCAAAAACCAGGCTGGCAGTTAATGAAAGTGGTTTACCCGTTGCGTATTGAGCGCCTAAATAAGAAGAGAGAATCAACACACCCTTTGAATGCAATGCACCACCAAGCTCAACTTCTCGTTCAATATCTATAATATCGCCATCACCGATACGAACATTTGCAGTAATGCGCGCGGGTTGCGCAAATTCAAGCCGCCCTGTTTCAATAACAAACAAACCATTTACCGTGGCAACTTTTTCATCACTAACATCAATAAGAATAATACCTTTACTAATTTCATCATAAATTCGATCACGACTTCGATCTGCTCGATAAATTTGCTTGTCAATGGCAGTTTGTACATCTTTTCTCTGAACTACCGGCTTAATTTTCTTTTCTTTAGTCGCCCAATGATCTGACTCAATTAAAAGATCCAGCATGCTATGCATGTGTGTTGATAATTGTGTTGTATCCTCTATCTGGCGCATGCCATATTCAATGACACGCTTAACTGCTTCTTGCTCAAAAGCAGCAAGTTTGTTTTTTCTAATTAATGTCGCAATCACTTGCGCATAGTGATTTAACGATTCTTTTGAACAATCAATACTTTCAGAAAAATCCACTTCAACTTTAAATAATTCAGAAAACTCCGAGTCCTCCTCTTCCAGCAAATAATACAAACCACGATTTCCAACCAATACAACTTTAATGTCAAGTGGTATTGGTTCAGGTTCCAATGACACGGTATTTACCAAACCAGTAACATCACCTAAAGATTGAATATTAATCTCTTTTGCAACCAATACTCGTTTTAAAGCTTCCCATGAGTAGGGTTGATTTAATAGTTTATGAGCATCAATAATAAGATAACCACCATTCGCTTTATGCAATGCCCCGGATTTAATAAAACGATAGTCTGTTACTTGTGAACCCATTTGTGACATGTATTCAACACGTCCTAATAAGTTCTGATGCATCGGGTTATCTTCATATATAACAGGCGCACCACTATTATTCTTATTATCAACAATCAGGTTTATTTCATAATGTTGAAAACCAAAATAATCTTCACTACCCTCATAAGTAACTTCAGCATGTTCCTGTTCACGAAATTCATAAAGCCCGTTAATAACGTCTTCTTGCACATCCATTAAATATGTCGTAATCGACTTAATTTCTTTATATTTTACTTTCACCTCTTCAATAAGATGTGCTGCAGCAAACATACCCACTTCACGATTTATTTCCGTAACTTTTTCTCTGGCTTCTTTTTGCCACTGGTTTCGTAATCGGATTAATTTATTCAGACGTTCTTCTAAAACTGAAATCACTTCTTCAAATTGATTTTGATCTTTAGTCGACAGTTTTTCATATTCTTCAGTACTTAATTTTTTCCCGTCTCTGGACGGCGCGAAAGTTAAATCTTCATCACTACGTAAAAAAAGCACTTCATGTTTTTTTGCTTCTTCAGCCAGGGAATTAAATGCAGCATGTGTTTGTTCTTGTAAAGATTCACGAACTTCCAGCTGGCGGGTATAATATTGTTCACTTTCAAATGCACTGGGGATTGCTGTTTGTAAATCTTTAACCAGTTGCCGCATATCATCACGAAACTGTCGACCTTGCCCTGCAGGTAAACTAATCGCTTTAGGTTTTTGAGGATCATCAAAATTAAAAACATAACACCAGTCATCCGCTGCATTTTGTTCAGCAGAAGCTTTATCTAAAAAACGCTTTAATAACGTGTGCTTACCCAGACCAGTCGACCCCATGAGGTACATATTGTAACCCGGTCTATCAATTTCAACGGCAAAAGAAAGGGCCTCAATAGCTCGTTCTTGTCCGACCATTCCTTCAAAATCAGGGATATCGTCAGTTGTTTTAAAAGCAAATTCTGCCTGCTTACAAAATGAACGTAGTTGTTGAGCACTTATTGATTTAATTTGTGACATATTCTTCAAATTTTATGTGACATTTAATGAAAAGAGGGTTTATTATAAGTGAAAGCAGTACCTGCATGCGAATAAACTGCTCAGTAAACTCAGGGATGAAGTCGACATAATTATTTGATTAGCTTAATGATTTTTATATTTTTGTGACAACGGATACAATATCTGACTAATTCACTTAGAATTAACAATTGTTCACATAAACCATATTGTCATTGTGCCTTTAAGGTTCTAACTTTAGTCCACGAAAACAATTGTTTAGGGAAAAAACATAAGGGGCATCACCACTATGAAATTATCTTCACGCGCACATTACGCAATCAAGACAGTTTTAGAACTTTCAACACACGTTAATGAACCTGTAACTTTAGCGCATCTTGCTCAGGCTCAAAATATTTCAATTTCTTATCTGGAACAAATTTTTGCTTTATTGCGAAAATATGACATTGTTAGAAGTGCACGCGGTCCAGGTGGCGGTTATATGTTAAACAAACCATTAACCGAGATTTCTATCGCATCAATTGTAAAAGCAGTCGATAAAGCAACCGTTAAAGAAAGTAGTATGGAGCCTGAATTCAACAGCTCTGACAGCCATAATCTTTGGTTACGTTTACTTGAATTGATTGGCGGTTATCTAGACAGCATTAGCCTTGCTGAATTACATAGCCTATACACAACACCAGATGAAACTAGCGTAACAACTGAAACAGAAGAAGCAAAAGAAAAAGAAAAAGAAGATTCATTTCAGGTAGCTTAAATTTTCAAACCACGATCACAACATTACCCTGATAAATAGCGGGAATACGAAAGTATATCCCGCTTTTTTATTACACGCACTATTTATCCGTAATTAAAATAACCTAATTCAATAAATAATCATTAGCATTACTTGACAGTAAGGGTTAACAGACCTATTTTACTGCTATTGTACAAAATAGCGTCAATCTGGAAGAGCCCATAAGAGCATGGATTTCGATTTTGTGACATATTTCCCGTCAAGATGAAGGGATGATTAAAATAATAATACAAATAAAGGACAACAACATGCAATTAACGCTACCACACCTGGTAATGATTACTGCTGCTTTACTCATAGCACACAATCTAATTTGGGCTTAATCTTTTTCACCTCGAAATTAATTTGGACAACTATAAGTCAGTTTATAATTATTTAGCTATATAGTTAAGTTGTTAACTTATACCACTGGACCTCTTATTCCATACTAATCGCTACATACGTAATATAAGTTCTGCCTTATGTTCTTCATTAATTTAAAATCTGTTTTGAGTAGTCTTTATTGTTATTGATCCAGATCAAATTTTCGCTTTATTGATTATGCCAACATAATTGCAAATAATAATGAAGGAGCAAAATAATGATCATACAGGAAGGTGATAAAAGTATATTAGCATATGTCGGAAAAACAGTTTTAATACTAACCGTATTCATGTTTATAGTAATCTTTGCTGCTAATGTACTAGCTTAAAACATAATACTCATACATTAAATAAGCTTTTTACAATGCGTTCTCCGCGTATTCGATGTGTAAGACCAGGCCGGTTTAAAACCGGCCTTTTTTATTGTTATAACTGATTAACGCATACGAGGTGAAATAAATTCCAGTGCCTGACTGGCTTGTTGAACAAAATGTTTAAAACTCTCATAACTATCATTATCTAATTCTCTGTCACTCGGTTGGCGATCCGCATAAATCAAACCAATTACCCTCTCAGACAATACAAGTGGTGCAATATAAAAGGCACGACTGGCTAAAACTAATCGCATCTCATCACTGACTAAAGTTTTATTATTGCTAGCTTGTGTATCACGAACCCAGATGGGCTCAGCCGTATTAACTAATTTCGAAAAAATATTATCTGTTTGTAAACTAAAATTAAATTTATTAGCAAGCTCCTGGTTATTTTTACCTAATGCATATTTTGCTGTTATCGTTTTTTTATCTGACGTCAACATAGCAAATACTGTTCGATCAAGCCCTACTCCGCGATAAATCCCTTCTAAAATAATTTCAAGAATTAAATTAAAATCAGGTTTATCAATCAACATACCGGAAAGATCACGCAAAATATTTAATTGCAATAATGGATCAGGGACAGGACAAATTGCATCAAATGAATGTTCATTTTCATTATCATCAACACTCTCTTCATCAATGGGTAAATATTTTATTATCGAACCTGCACCAAAAAGTTGTGCAGTTTCTGCCGCTTTTACCGCATTTTCACGCAGTATTTCCATAACATCATCATCTTTAACATCGATATGTTTAGCAATACTATGTGCAACTGATAGTGTTTCTTTACTAGTCCAGCTCTCACTTGTTGTATCAGAAATTTTTAATGCTTTCACTATATCCTGAATCCTGGGATTGTCCATTTTCGGTTTATTAATAGCGCTATGTAACAAATCACTTAACTGCCAATCACTGGTTAAACCCACGGTTAATTGATCTAAAGTAAAACCTAAAACTTCCTGTTGAGCCATTTCTGCAGAAAAACCACGTTGTTCCATAAGCTCTATTATTTGTTTACCTTCTTCCCCAGCAACACACCAAAAAGTAATTTCACCTATGTGTTTGAGTAATGCAGCAATAAAAATTTCTTCAACCGCATCATCACCTCTTCGCTCGGCAAAATCACGTGCCTGTACTGCACCATGAAATGACTTTGCCATTAGTTTTAAAGCATGTTCTTTAGCCTGGCCGCCTAACAGTGCGTCAATAATCGCCAAAGACATACTAATGTCTCGTACAAGATTAAATCCAAGATAAACAATCGCACGACTTACGGTACTAATTTTTGAACCCGTGGCATTATAAGTTGCACTATTCGCAACTCGTAATACCCTGGCAGTAAGGTTGGCATCATGCAAGATGATACGTGATAAATCAGAAATAGAAGTTGCGTCTCTTGATACCACATCATTAATGGCATATACCGTATATTTAAATATCGGTAGCTCATTTTCGCTAATGCGTTCGATCCAGTTATCTAAATTTTCAGACATATACAAATGTAATTTTAATTATTTAAAAAACAATATATTCTTTCATACTGTCGGCGCTTTATATGAATTCTTTAATTTAAATACTCTTTATATCTACATATAACCACACAAATTTTATCTATTCCATTTTGCAACAAAACGATCCAGTTGATTAGCGAACTCACGTCGATCACGTTGATTAAGTGGTGCTGGTCCTCCTCCTATCACTTCACCCGTTCCTCTTAATTCATCCATTAAATCACGCATAACCAACTTTTGTTTTATTGTTTCGGTTGAGTAGAGTTCACCACGAGGGTTAAGAGCATGTCCCCCTTTTTCAATAACCTCAGCAGCTAAAGGAATATCTGCAGTAATGATCAAATCATCTTTCCTGATTTCTTGCACAATATAATTGTCGGCAACATCAAAACCTGCTGAAACTCGAATACTGCGAATAAAAGGGGATTTAGGAACAACCAGGCTCTGGTTGGCAACAAGAATAATCTGTATTTTTGCACGTTCTGCGACACGATATAAAATCTCTTTTATGACTTTTGGACAAGCATCAGCGTCAACCCAAATTTGCATATTTCATTCCTATATTTTTAAAATCAAGAGTTTTCAACGCAAAGGCGCAAAGAGCGCAAAGGAACGCAGAGTTTTGTAATATCTGTCATTGCGAGGAGCGTAGCGACGAAGCAATCTTAGTCAGGATAGCACATAGGAGGATATTACTTCGTCGCTACGCTCCTCGCAATGACATGAAATTTTTACTTTGCGCCCTTAGCGTTCTCTGCGCCTTTGCGTTGAAATTTTTTGACTTTGACTTTGAATCTTTAATTCTCTAATTACGCTAGTTGTTTACTTATTTCTTCTGCTGAAACAGGATGTTGCAACACAGCATATAAAGTAAACAGCTCTGCAAGTTTATCCACATGTTTTCGCTCTTCTTTTTCTACCATCACGATTACTTTTGCTTCAGGCGCATATTTTTGCAGACTAGATAAAAATACATCCAGATTGCTAACGTTAACTCCCGCATAATTATTACCATAACCATAAAAAAACTCGGCAACCACATAATCTGGTTTTTGTTTTTTCAATTGTGATAATGCTTTTCGCATCGAATTGAACTGTACATTTCCTATGTTCAGACTTTGGTACAAATCAACAAAATTTGGATGAAGTGGGGATTCAATAATGGAAAATACGACTTTTTGGCTCATTTTTGCTTTCGTCAAACGTTAAAATTACAGTAAATCATGTTAAATCATCTTAAATCCAGCGCTACAATATCGTATTTTGCTGTAAATTGTCATATAAAACAGTATAATGCGCCTCCTTTATTCTCGTCTGATCCAGTATTTACTGGGTAGCTATTTTTTGCACTTCGCAATAACTTCTTTTACAGGAACATCTGATGTCTAAAACTGACACTTTACCCTCTTTTAGTGAACTTGGCCTTTCGGCTCCTGTGCTTGATGCATTGAACTCAATTGGCTACGAAACGCCTTCCCCTATCCAGGCAGAAATGATTCCTTTTGTAATGGATGGACGTGATGTACTCGGTCAGGCCCAGACAGGTACAGGTAAAACAGCTGCTTTTGCATTACCTATTCTGTCTAAAATCGATACCAGGATTAAAACACCTCAAGTCCTGGTTTTAGCCCCTACCCGTGAACTTGCCATTCAGGTTGCTGAGGCTTTTCAGAAATATGCCTCAAAAATCAAAGGCTTCCACGTTTTGCCAATATACGGTGGACAAGATGCACGTGGTCAAATTCGCCAACTTGACCGTGGTGTGCACGTTGTGGTTGGAACACCAGGTCGGGTAATGGATCTTATTCGCCGTAAAAGCTTCAAGCTCGACGCCCTAAAAACGCTGGTGCTTGATGAAGCGGATGAAATGTTGCGTATGGGTTTCATTGATGATGTTGAATGGGTGATGGAACAAATTCCGGAAAAACGCCAGATTGCGCTATTTTCTGCCACCATGCCTGCACCTATCCATAAAATAACAAAAAAATATTTAGATAATCCTAAAGAAATATTCATCAAAGTTAAAACAGCCACGGCTTCTACCATAACTCAGCGTTATTGGATGGTGAGTGGTCATCATAAGCTTGATGCACTAACGCGTATTTTAGAAGCAGAGCCTTTCGATGCCATGATCGTTTTTGTACGAACCAAAAACGCAACAACTGAACTAGCTGAGAAACTCGAAGCACGCGGCTATTCTGCTGCTGCCATAAATGGTGATATTGCGCAAAATCAACGTGAAAAAACAGTGGATAATTTAAAACGCAAAAAAATCGACATTTTAATTGCAACCGATGTTGCGGCACGTGGATTGGATGTTCCGCGTATTAGTCACGTCATTAATTATGATGTGCCTTACGATACCGAAACATATATTCACCGTATTGGTCGTACTGGCCGTGCAGGTCGAGAAGGTGATGCAATTTTATTTGTTGCACCGCGTGAAAAACGTATTCTGCAACAAATTGAACGTGCAACAAAACAAAAAATAGAAATGTTAGAAATGCCTTCTACTGAAATCATTAATAACAAACGTATTGCGCGCTTCACACAAAATATTACCGATACCTTAGCCAGTGAAAAGCTGGAGTTTTATTCAAGCATTTTAGAAAAATACACGTTAGAACATAATATTCCAGCTATCGAAGTTGCTGCTGCTTTAGCCAAAATGGTTCAGGGTGATGAACCTTTATTATTATCAAACGCACCGGTAGCACAAAAATCACAGAGAAATGATCGTGACCGCGGTGATAGAAAGGGACGAGATAGAGGCTCACGCAGAGATCGTGAAGATCATGGTGAAAGCCGTGGTCGGGAACGTCGTCCACGTCGTGATAGCCACGAGAAAGAAGAAGGCCTGCAAACTTATCGTATTGAAGTCGGTTTTGACCATGGTGTAAAACCGGGTAATATTGTTGGCGCAATTGCGAACGAAGCGGGTATTGATAGTAAACATATGGGCCGTATTCAAATTAATGATGATTACAGTACCATTGATTTACCAGAAGGAATGCCAAAAGATATCTTCATGGATTTAAAAAGTGTTCGGGTAGCAGGACAAAAACTCAATATTACTGTTTATGGTGAAGAGTCAGTTACTAAAAAACGTGAAACCTTAAAACGTAAACCCCGTAAAGATTCTGATCGAAAACCTTCGTCAAAAAGAAGAAAAGAACCAGCACATAAACCACGTCGAAAAAAATCAGATTAATAAATATTAAGCAAACAGGGCTACATTGAATTAATTTATTTAATGTAGTTCTTTTTTTGTTTAAAATTTATCTAATAATAGTTAGAGTTAACGAATGACAACACCTCTTTCTATTTCATACACTTCTGAAGAAACAAAAAAAGCCGCCCTGGACTTTGCAAATAAGCATGATTATCCCTGTAATAATCAGGCCAGCACAAGCACATCACTCAACCTTAACTATACAGATGAATATGTAGAGTTAAAGGACAACAATAAAAACATCTCGATTCACATTGATTTCCTTGCAGGCGATCTTGCTCACCGCCAACAATTTGGTGGTGGACGTGGCCAAAGCATCGCTAAAGCAATTGGTTTAAAACAGGGAGTTAAACCACCCTATGTTATTGATGCAACAGCAGGGTTGGCCAAAGATGCTTATGTTCTTGCCTGTCTTGGTTGCCCGGTTACATTACTTGAACGCTCACCTGTAATTGCTGAATTAATTAATGATGCCATTAGACGTGCAAAGTACGATGAACACTTTCAATCCATTGTAAAAACAGGTTTTAAAGTTATAGCAGAAAGTAGTATTGATTATTTAACCCGACTTATCGAAAAATCAAAATCAGATTATCCTGATGTTATTTATCTGGATCCAATGTACCCCGACAGAAAAAAGTCAGCCTCCGTTAAAAAGAACATGCAAATACTTCAGGTGCTTTTAGGTAAAGACCCGGATACTGAAGAACTTCTCAATATTTCATTAAAGGCCGCTAAAAAACGTGTGGTAGTAAAAAGACCCAAGGGTGCAGCTAACTTGTCAGATATAAAACCAACCTATCAGGTAAATAGTAAAAAAACACGTTACGATATCTATATTGTCCAGAAGTAACCCTTTTTCTCTAAACCCATATTCCCCTACAAAAATAAAGACTGTGATCTTACTCACACTAATCTAGTGGTTTACCCTTGTATTAAGACATATGATTCTGAGTAAGGTAATTCAATGGACATTGAAAATGAAAAAGAACTTACGAAACTGGATTAAGTACATTGGTAACCAGTCAGTACCGGTATTCAATAGTACAATTCAGTCTGTATTAAAGTTAACAATGGATGATAAATCATCATGCAAACAACTTGCAGAAACCATTTTGCAAGATGCATCACTAACTTGCAGAGTTATAAGGATAGCAAACAGTCCTTATTACAACAGATGCAGTACTGAATCGAATAGTATTCGCAGAGTCGTTCTTCTTATCGGTTTTAATAAAATTTCTGAAATATGTTTAACATTATCAATACTCGATTCTTTAACCGATAAAATAACACAAAATGTTATTTATAAAATAATATCAAAATCATTTCACGCTGCAATTCAAGCTCGCTCAATCGCAGAAATTTATCATTTAAAAAACCCTGATAAAATTTATCTTGCAGCCTTGTTATACAATATTGGTGAGATATCTTTTTGGAGCTTATCAGGGAAATCAGGGAAACTTATATCAGACCTGATCAATAATGACTTTGTCAGCACAGAACAAGCTCAGGAAAACATTCTTGGTACAACATTCCGCGAGTTAAGTCTTGGCCTGGTAACAGAGTGGGGGTTTTCCGATTTACTTAAAAGATCATTAGCAAACCCAACATCAAGTAATCCGGAAATAAAATGCATTAAATATGGGTATGAAATTGCTGAATCTATTGTAAACATAAATAATAATTTTGAATCAACTTCAGAAAAAATATCAAAGGAAACAGGAGGTTCAATTAAAGATATTAGTACAATAATTAATAGCAATATATTACTTGCACATGATACTTATGATCATTACATTTACTAACACTTTAATTATCTTTAATTATAAAACTTGTACTTACCAGTTCCTGTCCATTAATAATAATTGCAAGACCATGTTTTCCTGCATAATACCTTCTGCTTGAGATTGCTCTAAAAGAGTGTTTTTTCTTTATTTGTATTTTTTCCTTCGCATAATCACCTTCTGATATTTTAAATACTTTACGGCTCACTTTATTATTTTGACGTACATAGTCAATGGCATATTCAATACGTAACTTACCAAGCTTGTTTTTTAAAGTATTCAATGAAAAGTTAAATTCAATATCCTCACCCATTTTTATGGTTTTAGTATTTTTGAAACTTTTAATGGAAACATGTGCAATGGGTTTAAATCCAAATAATTTAAGAATTTCAATATTGCCTTGTTTCAATAAAGTGCGGCAAGCATGCTTCACAAGCTTATCTGTGTCAGGATTTAAGCCCTTCCATTTTTTTGCAATTTTTATAACAATATCAGGATTATCTTTTGAAATATCATTAAGATTGTTTGCAACACTTCTTCTTACATACTCACTATCATCAGACTTTAATCTTTCTAATATAGGTAATATAGATGTTGGATCTTTTTTAAACTCAGGCAAGGCTATCACCCAGGGTAATCGAGGTCTACAACCTTCACTTGCTAAACGACGTACATGTTCATTATTTGATTTTGACCAACTATTCATTTGTTTCATCATTTTATTACCATACTTGATAATAAATTGCCGTACCGGGAATTCCGAGCTTGAATTCTCAGTAAAATATTCCATTGCGTGAATTGAAGTATTTAAATCATTAATACCACATAACTCGACAAAATCCGGAAAAATCAAGTGTTCCAGATCATGAAATTTTAGAGATACTGGTTTTAATATATTTATCGATTTTATATAATTGTCAGGAAAACCCTTTTCTATATTTTCAGAAATATGGCGTATTCGTTGTTTTAGCTCTTTTCCTTCCCATTCATTATTAAAAATGTTTTTTATAAAAACATTTGCATCAAACTCAGTGTATACCTGTTTTATTTCAAGTGATAACTTTTGGATAAATTTTTTATTATAAATATCTTTTAATAAATCAGCCATCAGGTGAATCTCATTGCATTAACTTATTTTTAGCTTCAATCCATTGCGACATATACATAGCACTTTTCATGGTATGGTGACGCAACATCATTCCTGTAAAGTTTTTATTACGTTTCTCTTCTAACAATTCAATTGTTGAAAATAATTCATTAAGAAATTTCTTTTCATTTTCTTTTTTATTAAATATGTTATTGATAATAGTTAGTCCATTCCTTTGTTTTTCCAGCCACACTTCCTCATTTTCATACAATGAAATCGCATAAGTTGCTATTTCTTCAGCAGTATCTTTAATGAAGCCGGGCCAGTCATGTTTTCCCTGCATAGACTCTGCGCCTATAGAAGTTGTAATGCTGGGTGTTCCACTTAACATGGCATCTGCAAGTTTTCCTTTCATTCCGGCCCCAAAACGTAATGGTGATAAACATACTCGGTATTGACTAATTGTTTCGATCACATCATCAGCCCAACCTTTAATATAAAAACCTTGTTTCTCGTTATGTAATTGTTGTGCTTTTTTAGGAGGGTATGAACCATAAATGTGTAATTCAATATCTTTGAGTTTTGCACGGATTAAAGGCCATATAGTGTTTTTTAAATACAAAACTGAATCCCAGTTGGGTTCATGCCTGAAATTACCAATAGTGACAAAATTTTTCCTGTCTTCAAATGATGACCATCGTTGTGTTGATTCTTTTATAACCACCGGATCGTACATAAAGGGTAAATACAGTAATAAATCGTCATCTACCTGATAAATGTTTTTTAATATCTCAACCTCAACTTCTGATATCAACAAACTTAAATCACAACGAAATATGCTAGCAACTTCACGCAAAGCAATATCATTATTATAATTTATATTTTTTGAGTCATTTGCATCTTTATTATTCTTAACTGCCTGATGACGCGCATGTCTTAAACAGTGCAAGTCAACCGTTTCTAAAAGTCTTAATGCTGATGGACATTGTTTTTCAACGCGCCAGGAAAATTGCTCTTCCATCATAAAACGATCAAATAAAACAATTTCCGGATTTAATGATTTCACATAATCATCAAAGTTACTGTTGTTTAATTCAATCGCTACTTTCTTAATTCCAATACTATCAAGGTCAATCATATGCTCACTGATAAGAGCTGGAGAAGAATAAAACACCTGATAACCCTGATCCTGGAAAATTTCTAACAATTGCAACATTCTACTACCTGCTGCAGATGAATTGGGTTCTGGCCAAACATAGCCAATAACAAGTAATTTTTTCATTCAGGCAGTATATCAGCGAGCCCGGTTTATTTTTACAATTTGTAACAGTGATAAAAGCCTGTCTTCACACCATATAAAAATCAAAAATTAACCAGTAAAAACAATAAGTTAAGGTTTATTCTATTTTCGCTACATTGATAATTTGGCTTTAACTTACTAAAATTTAATATAATGAATCTATAAAAATTCAAGTTAGTTCGTATTTGTCCGCTTTGTAAGTATAGACATGATAATTCTGTTAGCAGTACTCAAAAGGAGTATTAAAATGTCACATGCCAACACTGCAGTAAAATTACACCAACATGATGCTTTTGAGGATCATGCCATTGATACTATTCATACCTTATTGCTGAATGATAAAGTCATGCCAATGACTTTTCTCTGTGAAACTTTCGATAATAAACAACTTCTGATTCTCTATTTTATGACTGACCAGGCAGAGATTGAGAATAAAATTAATATGGTGCGTGCGATTATGTTATTGCACAACGTCGAGCGTTATATATTTGCTTCAGAGACTTTAATTCCATCTAAAGAAGATTTAAACCCGCTTGAAGATGAAAATGCCAGAGATGGTCTCGTCTTTTTGTATGCAGATCACTATGGACTTCAAAAAGCCACACAATATTTTGTTAGTCGTGAAAATAATGAAATTCAGCTATACGATAAAACAGAATCTGATACATTAAAAACCAATACTGATTTAGATTCGCTTTTGACAGGGCCTAAAGTCACATCAACACAATTAAAGGAACTGGAAATGATAGTTTCAACATTACCAAAAAACTATCCTGTTAAAGCATTTGAATACAGTGACAAAATAAATACCTATCAGCCACATAGCCATACCTTTAATTAGGCGTGATACTCTCCATAAAAAAGGCGGCCAAATGGCCGCCTTTTTATTTTATAATAAATAATTACATTTACATTGTTTCTAAAAGCAACTGATTTATTCTTGTAACAAAAGCAACAGGATCTTCTAACTGGCCACCTTCACTTAGCATCGCCTGATCAAACAATAAATGTGACCAGTCGCTAAACTTGTCATCATCCTGTTCATCACTCAAACGTTTCACTAAAGGATGTTCAATATTAATTTCCAGGATGGGCTCAATATTAGGCACTTCATGCCCTGCCTGTTTCAGAATTTTCTGCATACTTACAGCCATATCCTGTTGTTCAACAACCAGACATGAAGGCGAGTCAGTTAAACGTGTTGAAACACGCACTTCCTTCACTTTATCGCCTAAGCTTTCTGTCATTTGTTTGAGTAAACTTTCATAATCCTTTGCGGCTTTTTCAGCTTTTTCCTTGTCTTCTTTATCTTCCAGGTCACCCAGATCAAGCTCACCTTTTGCGATATTAACGAAAGATTTACCATCAAATTCAGTCAGGTAAGACATCATCCATTCATCAACTCTGTCATGCATTAAGATGACTTCAATGCCTTTTTTCTTAAAGAGTTCTAAATGAGGACTGTTTTTAACTGCGGCGTAAGAGTCACCAGTAATGTAATACAGTTTATCCTGTCCTTCTTTCATGCGGCTGATGTAATCGTCTAAAGATACATCTTCGATATCTGAATCATTATTGGTTGAGGCATAACGGAATAACTTAGCAATTTTTTCCTTATTTGCTGAATCTTCTGCCGGGCCTTCTTTTAATACACGACCAAACTCTTTCCAGAATAAAGCATAATCTTCCGTTTTGTTTTTCGCCATCTTTTCTAAATGACTAAGGATTTTTTTGATTGAAGCACCACGAATCGTGTCAATGTGTTTATTCTTTTGTAATATTTCACGTGAAATATTTAACGGCAAGTCATCAGAATCAACCACACCTTTTATAAAGCGTAAATAATTCGGCATCAACTGCTCGGCATCATCCATAATGAATACACGTTTTACATAAAGTTTAATACCATGACGTTGATCACGTTCAAACATATCAAATGGAGCACGTTTAGGTAAATAAAATAAGGTTGTATATTCCTGTGTACCTTCTACCTTATTGTGTAACCAGCTAAACGGTTCATCAAAATCATGTGCAACATGTTTATAAAATTCTTTATATTCTTCATCTGTAATATCAGACTTTGAACGTGTCCATAAAGCAGAGGCTTTATTCACCGCTTCCAGCTCATCGGTCAGTTCACCTTTGTCATCCCTTTTTTTCATGGAAATGGGTAATGAGATGTGATCAGAATATTTATTAATAATTGAACGTAAACGCCAATCATCTGCAAATTCCTCTTCATCTTTTTTCAGATGTAAAATAACTTTTGTACCACGTTCATCTTTAACAATATTTTCCAAATCAAACTCACCTTCACCGGATGAGTGCCAGCGTACACCATGCTCAGAGGTTAAACCTGCACGGCGAGTTTCAACCGTGACATTATCAGCAACAATAAATGAGGCATAAAAACCCACCCCAAACTGGCCAATCATTTGTGCATCTTTGGCCTGTTCACCGGTCAGATTATCGAGGAATTTACGTGTACCTGAATTTGCGATCGTACCAATATTGGTTATCACTTCTTCACGAGTCATACCCACACCATTATCAGTAATGGTCACAGTGCCCGCTTCTTTATCAAAATCGACCTGAATTTTCAGATCATTATCATCTTCATATAACGCATTGTCACTTAATGCTTCAAAACGCAATTTGTCACAGGCATCCGAGGCATTTGATACCAGCTCACGCAGAAAAATTTCTTTATTTGAATATAGGGAATGAATCATGAGGTTTAGCAGTTGCTTAACCTCGGTCTGAAAACTCAGGGTTTCTTTTTTTGCTTCGACCGACATATTTTTCTCTCAATTATGATTATTTGAATTTGATGCTTCTTTATATATTGGCAAAACCTTCAACATTCAAGGGCAAAATTTTGCATTTTTTACAAATTTTGAAGTTTATGGCAAAAATGTCCGAGAACTGATCTTCAGCATATTCATAATGTTTGATGAGATCTCTTCAATCGACATGCTACTGACATCAAAGTAGGGGATATTCTCCTGCTGAAACAGGGTTTCCGTCTGTCGAATCTCATACTGGCACTGGGACAATGAGGAGTATTCACTGTCCGATCGGCGCTTAGTGCGAATACTTTGTAATCGTTCCGGCGTAACCAGCAGACCAAAGACCTTATCTTTGTAATTCTTTAGCGACAGAGGTAAGGAGTGTGATTCAAGCTCATCATCCACAATCGGATAATTCGCCGCTTTTAGACCATAGTGCATAGCCAGGTAAAGGCTGGTTGGTGTCTTGCCGGTACGAGATGCCCCTGTCAAAATAACATCTGCCTGCGAGTATTCTCGTGCCCCAACACCATCATCCGTTTTCAAAGAGTAATTCACCGCATCAATGCGCTCACTGTAATACTCATCATCCACAATGCCATGTACTCGTCCCAGACCAAGCTTTGCTTCACAACCAATTTCTTCTTCAATAGGAGCAATAAATATATCAAAGATATCAAGGTATAAACCGTCAGCTGCTGACAAAATATCGCGTAATTCGGGCTTAACTAATGTACTTAGAATAATCGGGCGTAAACCCGTCTCACTGGCAAGCTTGTTAATAGTTTGCACTGCTTGATTTGCTTTATCTGCTGTATCAACAAAACGCAAGGAATGAGATTCAAATTGTATCGTTGAAAACTGATATAACAGGCTACGACCTAATGTTTCGACCGTAATACCGGTGCTATTAGAAACAAAGAATACTGGTCGGGAGGTATTATTTTTATTTTGCATAGTTTTGATATTGATTTATTAATCATCCAGGCTTACATTCTATTTAAGATGCACTATAAACACATAACATAGCATAACAATCTGGTATTTATTTTATGAGTGACAGTAATATCGACCCAAACCACAATTATATTTTATGGTTTGAGCAAATTAATCTAACAGATTTACCCCGGGTTGGTGGAAAAAATTCATCATTAGGTGAGATGATCAGCCAGCTTTCTGATTCGGGTATTAATGTCCCCGGAGGTTTTGCCACAACTTCTGATGCCTTTCGTTTTTTTATCCAGCAAACTAATCTGAAACAAAAAATATATGATGTATTAGACAAGCTGGACGTTCATGATGTTCTCGCTTTACAAAAAGCAGGTAGCCAGATTCGGCAATGGATTTATGACGCAACAATACCTGAGGAACTTGAACAAAATATTCGCCAGGCTTATCAACAGCTCACAAAAAGATATGGTGATAAGGCGAGTTATGCCGTACGTTCATCAGCTACCGCAGAAGATTTAGCCGATGCGTCATTTGCGGGGCAACAAGAAACTTATCTTAATATCCAGGGTGAAGATGCAATATTAAATGCAATTCAGGCTGTATTTGCTTCTTTATATAATGATCGTGCAATTGCCTATCGTGTTCACCATGGATTTGAACATGATAATGTTGCCTTATCTGCGGGTATTCAATTAATGGTTCGCAGCGATTTAGCCAGCAGTGGTGTCATGTTTACTCTTGACACTGAATCCGGTTTTGAAAATGTTATCTTTATTACTTCTGCCTACGGACTGGGTGAATCTATCGTTCAGGGTAGTGTTAACCCTGACGAGTTTTATGTCTATAAGCCATCTTTAGAACAAAATAAAGATGCCATTTTACGCCGTAACCTGGGTAGTAAAAAACATAAAATGATCTTTACTGAAAATAACGATCATAAAAATTCTACCAATACCATTGATATTCCTCTTAGCGAACAAACTAAATTCAGTTTAAGCGATGATGAAATTATGTCTGTCGCAGAAATGGGGTTAAAAATTGAGAAACATTATGGCAAAGCCATGGATATTGAATGGGCCAAAGATGGACTGTCAGGTGAAATATATATTGTTCAGGCACGACCCGAAACCGTTAAAAGCCGTGATAACCGTCAGGTTTTACAACGTTATGAATTCAAAGATCCAACAAGCAAAAGAAACGTTTTAATCTCAGGAAGAAGTGTTGGCCAGCGCATCGGCCACGGTAATGTGCGTGTTATTTTAAATGCCAGTGAGATGGATCAACTCGTTGATGGTGAAATCCTCGTTACAGACATGACCGATCCTGACTGGGAACCTGTAATGAAACGTGCCGGTGCAATTATTACTAATCGTGGCGGACGTACCTGTCATGCAGCGATCATTGCACGTGAACTTGGTGTGCCTGCTGTTGTAGGAACAAGTGATGCCTCTAAAGTTTTAAACAATGGCCAGGCGGTTACGGTAAGTTGTGCCGAAGGTGAAGAAGGTCTTATCTATGAAGGCATTCAGGAATTCGTCATAAATAAAATAAACCTGGAGGAAATGCCAGAGTTACCTTTTAAAATTATGCTCAATGTTGGCACACCCGATCGTGCATTTGATTTTAGTTTTTTACCCAACCATGGCGTTGGTTTAGCCCGGCTTGAATTTATTATTAACCGCTCTATTGGCATTCATCCTAAAGCCTTGTTGCAATACAATAAACAAACGGATGATATAAAACAAAAAATAAATGAACGCATTCAAGGTTATCCTGATCCTGTCAGCTTTTACATCGAAAAACTCGTCGAAGGTATTGCAACCATCGCCGCAGCCTTTGCCCCCAAGCCTGTCATCGTTCGTTTGTCTGATTTTAAATCAAACGAATACGCTAATCTTATTGGTGGCGCAAACTATGAACCACATGAAGAAAATCCCATGCTGGGTTTTAGAGGTGCATCCCGCTATATAGATAAAAAATTCCAGGATTGTTTTGAACTTGAATGTTTTGCGATTAAAAAAGTTCGTGATGATATGGGATTAACAAATGTTGCCATAATGATTCCGTTTGTGCGCACCCCGGAAGAAGCCCATGAAGTGACCAACTTATTAAAAGATAATGATTTAGCACGTGGAAAAAATGATCTGAAAATCATGATGATGTGTGAAATACCTTCAAATGCATTATTGGCTGAAAAGTTTCTAAAATATTTTGATGGTTTTTCGATTGGCTCCAATGACATGACGCAACTCACCCTGGGTTTAGATCGTGACTCCGAATTAGTCGCCGAACGGTTTGATGAACGCAATGAAGCGGTAAAATCGTTACTCAGTATGGCGATCAGAGAATGTAAAATAAAAAACAAATACATCGGTATTTGTGGACAAGGCCCATCTGATCATCCCGACTTCGCCTACTGGTTAATGGAACAAGGTATTCATAGCATTTCACTAAATCCCGATAGTGTGATTGAAACGTGGTTGTATCTATCAGAGAATACAAAATAACATGTTGACCTGTTGAACTCACAACCCAAAGCTGACAACTACGTGAGTTAAATAAAATATTAAAATAAATTAAAAGCAGATATATAATTAAAAAAGTATTATGCAGAACCTACCTAGTAAGGAAAAAGGCAGGTTCAGTCTAAATCACTGTTCTGTCAATATTGAAATAGAATACATAATTAAAAGGTACTAATAGTTTTGAGTAATATTGACGAACTAAAGAAAATAGATTGGAAAAGTATTGATTGGCAGAGAGAGCTAAAGCAGAACATAAACTCTATCGATTCATTGAAATATTATATTGACTTGTCAGGCGATGAGGAGAAGGTGCTGCGGGAGGTAGTAGGTCAGCACCCAATGAATATTCCTCGATATTACTTGAGCTTGATTAATGAAAATGACATCAATGATCCTGTCCGAAAGTTGGCGATACCCAGTGAAGATGAGCTTATTGTCGCTGGCTCTATGGGGGAAACAACTAAAGATCCCTATGGTGATGATAAACACAACAAGGGCAATGGTGTTCTACATAAATATCCTTATTCTGCATTGATAGTAGCTACAGATTATTGTTCTATGTATTGCAGGCATTGCTTTAGAAAAGCCATTGTAGGGCTACCTAACGATAAAACGGTTGAAAATTTTCAGCGTGCAGCAACCTATATTCGTGAGCACAAAGAGATAACTAACGTAATTATATCTGGTGGCGACCCCCTTCTAATAAACACGCGAAGGATCAAAAAGATACTAGAAAGTCTAGTAGATATTGATCATGTTAATTACGTTCGGATAGGCACAAGAACACCCGTTGTTTATCCTATGCGATTCTTTGATGACGATCTTCTGAAGTGTTTTGAAGAGTTTAATAAGCATAAGACCCTTTATCTTCCTACGCATTTTAATCACGCCAACGAGATTACCAATATGGCTAAGGAAGCTGTACTGCGTATACGTCAAACTGGAGTCACTGTTAATAATCAGGCTGTACTTTTAGAGGGTGTTAACGACAGTGCTAGTGATATTGAGAATTTGATGAATGGTCTGGTTACTATTGGCGTAAATCCTTACTATCTATACCAGTGCATGCCCGTTTCAAGGGTAAGACACCATTTTCAGGTTCCTCTAAAAAAGGGAATCGATATTGTAGATGAAGCAAAATTGCGGCTTGATGGGTATGCAAAACGATTTAAATTTATTATGGGTCATGATATTGGAAAGATTGAAATATGCGGACGAATTGACGATAAGTTGATATTGAAGCAAATTCATTCGAGACCAGAAGAGCCTGAAAATGCCAGCCGCATGATGGTAATGGCCCTGGATGATAAGGTTGGTTGGTTAGATAATATGCGTGAAATAAACCTATAGTGAATATTTAACATAACAAAAGCAATTAACGCAGATATTTTTCTATAGTTTACTGATGACAGTGAATGTCTGCTTTTAATAGCAGACAGCAGACATAAAAAAAACCAGCTAATGCTGGTTTTTTTATTAATATTTATAAAGTTTATTTGCCTAACACTTCTTTTAAAGCATTCAGGCAATAATCTACATTCTCTTCACGAGCAGCATAGCCCATTAAACCAATGCGCCATACTTTACCTGCTAACGCACCTAAGCCTGCACCAATTTCAAGATTGTAATCATTAAGCAATTTTCCACGCACTTCAGCATCATCCACACCGTCTGGAATATAAACCGCGTTTAATTGAGGTAAACGATCACCTTCTTTTACAACAAAACCGATACCCATTTCTTCCAAGCCGGCTTTGAGTTTTAAATGCATGTCCATATGACGTTTCCAGGAATTTTCCAGGCCTTCTTCTTGTAATATCACTAATGCTTCATGTAAGCCGTAAAGATTATTTACCGGAGCAGTATGATGATAAGCACGTTTAGCACCCGCGCCCCAGTAACCCATCACTAAACTTAAATCCAGAAACCAGCTCTGTACTTTTGTTTTACGATTTTTAATCACTTCTGCTGCACGCTCATTAAAACTAACAGGTGATAACCCAGGAGGTGCTGATAAACATTTTTGTGTGCCTGAATAAATTGCATCAATGTTCCACTCATCAACTTTTAATGGTGACCCCGCTAATGAGGTCACCGCATCAACAATCACTAAACAATCATGTTCATGGGCTAACCTGGTTAATGTCTCAGCATCAGATAAAGCACCTGTTGAAGTTTCAGCATGAACAAAGGCAACAAATTTAGCATCTGGATTCGCTTGTAATGCATCTTCAACTTTTTGTGGATCAACAACTGTGCCCCACTCGTCTTCAACCATAATTGCGGTTGCACCAATGCGTTCCACATTTTCTTTCATGCGACCGCCGAATACACCATTTTGGCAAACGATGACTTTATCACCCGGTTCAACAAGATTAACAAAGCAAGTTTCCATGCCAGCCGAACCTGGTGCAGAGACCGGGAAAGTCAGTTCATTTTCAGTTTTGAAAGCATATTGAAGCAAGGATTTCATTTCATCCATCATGCCAACAAAAGCGGGATCAAGATGGCCAATGGTAGGACGTGCTAATGCCTGAAGGACACGGTCACTTACATCTGAAGGACCCGGGCCCATTAATGTACGTTTAGGTGGTTGGAATGATGAAATTGTCATAGTGAACCCTTACTTTTATTGGATTGGTAAAATTATCAGCGGCTGATTCTATCACCTAGTGCTTTAGTCAGGAATAGCTTCTGCAAATTATTTAAATCACCCGGTCAGAGAACGCGAAGTCAAAATATTTAACCCTAGAGATCATAAGGATGCATAGAGGTGGCTTTATTTCGCAGGTCGGCTTTTAAGCCGACGCTGCGTTATATTATGGATTCTAATCTCACCTTTAACAATAAAGGTTAATTCTTAAATATGATTGATGTTTTTACATGCTCATCGGGCTAAAGCCCGAGCTACATATTGCAGTAACAATTGTCAGGATCTCCTGGTGTTCAGCATCCTCTATCCGGTTTAATATTTTTCACACTTATCACGTTTTCTCTTCACAACCTTCGTTATAATGGCGGCCTGCAAGCCTGGTCGGATTGGGGAAATGAACCCAATACACCTATAGAATAGTCACGAACAGCGAGAAGCCAGATTACGGCGTTTACCCTCTTGTAATATTGCAATAAGGGTTATTTAGAGGGTATTAGGCCGACAAAACCATCAGCTATAGATAATATTGCTTAAAACTAATTAACTCTGCGTCGGCCTGAAGGCCGACCTACAAAACTCTTTATCTTTTCTCGGTGTTCTAAATCTTTAAGGTGTACGAATCACACCCGTGACAATTCCGAGTATCTGTACTTCTTCATTGTGCAAATAAATCGGCTCCATATCCGGATTTGCCGGCTGTAAGCGAATGCCTTCACGTTCAACATAAAACTTTTTAAGCGTGACCGTTTCACCATTAATCATGGCAACAACCGACTCACCATTACAGGCCGTCTCACGTTTCTCAATCACGATCACATCACCGTCCTGAATATTGTCATCGATCATAGAATGCCCACGAACACGCAGTGCATAGCTGTTTGTACGTACCATGCTGTTTGGAACAGCGACCGTTTCCTGCTCTTCTGATAACAGCACCGGTTCTCCCGCGGTGACATACCCTAATAAAGGTAATTCACTCAGCTCTTCTGACAAAATATCCAGATTTTCCAGCTCAGGCGTCCAAACCTGACGATTATTTTTATAAATACTATTAGAAATCAAATAGTTAACATTACTCATTGACTTAACCTCTTAGGAATATGCTCTAACCATACTTATTTTCATACAAAAGTTCAACCATTGTTCGCTAAAAGTTCTCTATATTAAATAAATACAAATTTTTGTTAACATTTATTAAATTCATAGGGTATTTGCCTAGTAAAAAATTGAACATGCTACAGTAAGATAAAATAGAAATGGATGACCTAGAATGAAAGACTTATTTTTTGAATATGAAAGCGTTATCCGGCTAGGCTCATTTATAGCTATATTTGCCCTGCTTTCTATTTGGGAAATTGCATCACCCCGGCGTAAATTACTCAAGTTACGTGGATTTCGCTGGTTCAGTAATTTCAGCCTGGTGGTTATCTCAAGTGTTCTTGTACGTTTTATTTTCCCAACTGCTGCTGTTGGGGTTGCATTGATCGTTGAGCAAAACCAGCTGGGGCTTTTATATTATTTTGAATTACCTGTTTTAACACATTTTATTATTGCTTTTATTTTGATGGATTTATCGCTGTACATACAGCATGTCATATTCCATGCTTTACCATTATTCTGGCGTTTCCATCGAGTTCACCATTCAGATCTGGATTGTGATATCACCACTGGTTTGCGCTTTCACCCTTTTGAGATCGTATTATCAATATTGATAAAATTTATTGCCATTGCCGCTTTCGGCATCCCCGTACTCGCTGTTGTCATTTTTGAAGTCATTCTCAACGCCGCATCCATGTTTAGTCACTCAAACATTAAAATACCGGCTGTAATTGAACCCATGATACGTTGGTTTATCGTTACACCTGACATGCATCGCATTCATCACTCAATAAACGAGAATGAAACAAACAGTAACTTTGGATTTTTTATTTCAGCCTGGGATCGAGTATTTGGTACTTATATCAAAGAACCTGAAGAAGGCCATGCCAACATGCAAATAGGTTTGAGCTCTTTTCGTGAACCTAAATGGCAAGATATTCGCTGGTTAATTTATTTACCTTTTGTTTCTAAAATAGAAACCTATGCCATTAACAAACGCAATATGGAAAATAACAAATAAATAATTTATTTTTCAGGTAAACGAGGCAGGATAAAACAGAATTTCGTGCCCTTTTGCAATGAGCTTTCAACCCATATTTTTCCATTATGTTTTTCGATAATCTCTTTTACGATAGCTAGTCCAAGCCCGGTTCCACCCGCCTTGGTTTTAGTACGGCTACTTTGAACAAATTTATTAAACACTGTAGTCAGCTCATCTGCTGGAATATCTACCCCGTGATCTTCAACAGTTAATTGTATAGCGGGAAAAGCAGTTCCGGCACTTTCATCCTTTAACTCGGCATCATCAATACTTACTGTAATTTTTTCATTCTTGTCAGAAAATTTTACTGCATTTGTAATCAGATTAAAGATTACCTGGGTAATTTTATCTTTATCTGCATTTAATTTTGTTTCACTGGTCAACTTTTCAAAATTAAATTGCAGGTTTTTATCCTCAAGTAATGTTGCTACATTTTCAGAAACTGATTCAACCACTGAAATCAGATCAAATTCTTCATAATGTAATTCCATCATGCCTGTTTCTATCTTCGATAAATCAAGCAAGTTATCAAGTAAAGCTAATAAACGTTCTCCACTGATTTCAATATTTGTAAAGTAAGTAAATAGCTTATTACTTTTATCATCTGCCCCTTCAAACCTGGATATACCTAGCTGCGCATAACCCAATATACCGTGCATTGGGGTACGTAATTCATGAGACATGTTCGCAAGAAATTCAGATTTAGCCCGATTAGCTTCTTCTGCAACTTCTTTTGCCGCAAGCGACTCTGCTGTTTTTTCCCGCACTCTGTCTTCCAGGGTGTCTTGATACGATTTAAGTTGTTTAGTAAGTTGAGTGTTCGAATAAATAGTTTTTGCCAGTTTATCCAGACTACTATTGATACGATAGCCAAAAATAATTAATAAAGTAACAATAACCACAATATTTAATCGGACAAAAATATTGTCATAAATCAGGAGAAAGGTAAGCAGGAAAATAAAAACAATAATACTAACGACATTATTTTGAATACCCAGACATTGTCGGGTTTTCAAACTGCAATAATTACAACGATGATAAGGTTTGATCTTCTTCCTGGAAAGAACACACGATTCATTTACCCAATTTTTATTCGTGTTTTCATCAGAATCCGGTTCAAAGTAAACATCCATGAAGAATCAGCCACCTATGTATAGACATCAATATTTGTAAAAATTACGTCCTAACTGCCAATATGTCAAATTCTTATTATAAAGCAGTCAAATCCAGACTATATCTTATCTATTAAATCAGTATAAAAAGGAAAAATCCGTTAAAATACGCGCAATTCGATAGTAAAAATGGATATAAAAAAATGCAGTCTGATGAACCCGCTACTAATAAAAGCCCGATTACAAACTATATTTTACTAATAAGCATTGGCGTATTAAGTGTTGTCGCGGGTTTATGGTTAAGTCAACAAATGCTAGTCAATGATAATGATAACCGAATACCGAAAAACCTCGATGCCACCGTTTTACCGAATCCACGTTTACTAACCGGATTTAGCTTGCTCGATCACAATGGAAAGACTTTTGGCCCAGCACAACTCAAAGGGCAATGGAGTTTCCTGTTTTTTGGTTATACTAACTGTCCTGATGTTTGTCCAACAACATTAAAAGTCATGCAATCCGTATGGAAAACTTTACCTACTAAAATGGGGGACTTAGGTCATCCTAAACTTTATCTGGTTTCAGTTGATCCTGATCGGGACAAACCCGAAATATTAAAAAAGTATGTTCAATATTTTAACCCGGAATTTAATGGTGTAACCGGCAAACTTGATGAATTAGATAAACTCACCAATCAAATTGGCATTCTCTATGGTTATGATCAGAAAGATGATGACAATGATCTTGAATACACAGTTAACCACAGTGCCCAACTCATACTGGTTGACCCAAAAGGACGCATGCGTGCGGTCATCTCACCACCACATGTCGCAAAAACGATAGCCGCAAACTTTCAAACTATCCGAACTTTTTACGGAGATCAATAATGCCTTTGCTAAAAAAATTAAGCCCAATATTTTTTTCTTACTTTATATTAATGAGCGTGGCTGAGGCCGCTAGTTCTATTAAAATTGAAAATGCGTGGAGTCCTGAAGCACCACCGGTAGCAAGCGTTATGGCGGGTTATATGAAAATCAATAACCTCAGTAATAAAAATATTAAAATTCAGTCCGCTAAAAGTAACTTGTTTAAACGTGTTGAAATCCATCTTACTAAAATAACTGACGGCATGATGCGAATGATTAAGCAGGAAAACTTGAATATCAAGGCAAACGGCCATATTGAATTAAAATCGGGTGGTTTACACATGATGCTGATAGGTAAATTAAAACCAATTCAGGCAGGTTCAGTGATTCCCGTAAGCTTAACATTTGATAATGGTGAGATAATTAATGTTAATTTAAAAGTTAAAAATGATGACGAGCCTCAAATGAAGTGCGGGGCAATGATGAAGCATCATTAAAAGAATATTGCTATAACCCGGAAAGATTGCCTCACACCAGCCTGCCACATTTTATTATTTACGGAGTATCAACTTGAAATTAAGTGCACGCCTTTTTATTGCCTTACAACATATTATACCGCAACATATTTTGTCTAAAATGATGTGGCGTTTAACCCGTTGTGAATATAAATGGTTGTTAAAATTACTTTTACCTTTGTTTATTCGTCTGTTTAAAGTCAATATGGATGAAGCTAAAGATCCTGACTGGAAAAGTTACTCAAGTTTTAATACCTTTTTTACCCGTGAGTTAAAAGAAGGCGCGCGAGAAATTCCTGGTGATGAGAAAATTATCATCTCTCCTGTTGATGGCGCTGTTAGCCAACTGGGAAAAATTAATGCTGACCTTATTTTTCAGGCAAAAGGACATGCCTACTCACTCACGCAACTTCTTGGTGATAGAGAGGACCTTGGTAAAACATTTAAAAATGGTTTATTTAATACGATCTATCTTTCACCTAAAGATTATCATCGTATCCATATGCCTGTTGATGGCACCTTAAAAGAAATGATTCATGTTCCCGGCCAGTTATTTAGTGTAAATCCAACGACAGTTGAAAATGTCCCGGCATTATTTGCACGCAATGAACGGGTAATTTGCTTATTTGATACTCCTGCAGGTCCTATGGCGATGATTTTAGTTGGCGCTATCTTTGTTGGAAGTATAGAAACAGTTTGGCATGGTGAAGTGACGCCACCAACACGCAAAGATATTCGTAACTGGAAGTATGATGATGAAGAAATAACGTATATTAAAGGTCAGGAAATGGGACGCTTTAACATGGGCTCAACCGTAATTTTGCTTTACGTCAATAAAAAAATGGATTGGGATAAAGAACTTAAAACTGAGCAAACCGTACGATTGGCTGAGGCGATAGGGCAAATAAAATGAAGCTCTGTCGTTGCGCGCCTGAATATTGTTGTAAACAATATGAAGAAGTACTCTTGGGGTGAGCAAAGCACGGCAATGATGAATTTTTTAAGCCCGATCAAATGGAAATGTTAATACCTCATTAATATGTTCTGCCCCGCTTAATACCATAAGTAAACGATCAATGCCTATTGCAACACCGGCACATTCGGGTAAACCATGTTTTAACGCAGCAATTAAATGATAGTCGGCAGGAATACCCGGTAAACCTGATTTTTTTCGTTGAACCTGTTCTCGATGAAAACGTTCTTCCTGTTCTTTTGCATCACTTAACTCATGAAATCCATTCGCTAATTCAACGCCATTAATATAAAGTTCAAAACGTTCGGCAACATCCGGCGAACCCTTTCTTATTTTAGCCAATGCTGCCTGGCTGGCTGGATAATCATAAATAAAAACAGGACAATTTAAAGGCAGGTTTTTTTCTACCACATGACTCATTAATAAATCCAGCCAGTCATCAGCAGAGGCATTTTCCATTCCAACAACATCAATATCCGCTTTTACTGTTGCTTCTTTTAATTCCTTGTTCGTCGCTTTAAAGGGGTCAACGTTTGCAAATTTTAGCATTGCATCCTGATATGAATAAAACTGACTACGCTCCAACGTAAAAAAATCCTCGGCAACAAAACGAAGCAATGCATTAACCTCTCCCATAAGCGCATGATGATCAAAATCAATCCGATACCATTCTAATAAAGTGAATTCCGGATTATGTTTTTTGCCCTGTTCGTCCTGACGAAAAGCGGGCGTTATCTGATATATAGATCCACAACCTGCCGCCAATAAACGCTTCATCGCAAACTCAGGTGAAGTATTTAAAAATGACGGCTGGATTGTATGCTTTGAATTTTCATATTGTTGGGTAACAAATGTTTCTATTGATGGCTCTGTATTACCCGCTTGCGAAAGTACCGGTGTCTGAACTTCTAAAATATCTTTTTCTGCAAAAAAAGCCCGCAGCTTAGATAGCAAACGGGCTTTTGTTTTTAACATTTCTAAACTGGCTGTAGGTCGCCAATCACTCATA
>CAZZIS010000010.1:0-11510 GCA_964654445.1 uncultured Thioalkalispiraceae bacterium | reverse complement strand
TTATTTTTTGACGCGGCCGACATATTCTCCTGTCCGCGTATCCACTTTAATGATCTCACCTTCATCCATAAACAAAGGTACACGAACAACTGCACCAGTACTAAGCGTGGCAGGTTTACCACCACCACCACTGGTATCACCTCGTAAACCGGGATCAGTTTCAATCACTTCCAGCTCAACAAAATTTGGTGGCGTTATTGCAATCGGAACATCGTTCCATAATGTCACTTCATACATATCCTGTTCTTTAAGCCATTTTATATTCTCACCAACAGCGGTTTCGTCTGCACCTACCTGTTCAAACGTTTTTGTGTCCATGAAATACCATGCTTCACCATCGTTATAGAGATATTGTAAATCCGTTTCCATAACATCAGCCGCTTCAACCGATTCACCCGACTTAAAGGTTTTTTCCATTACCCGACCCGTTTTAAGGTTGCGTAATTTTACCCGGTTAAATGCCTGCCCTTTCCCCGGTTTTACAAGTTCATTTTCAATAATGCTGCACGGATAACCGTCAATCATTAATTTCAGGCCATTTTTGAATTCGCTTGTGCTATAGGTTGCCATACTCGTTAAACTCTCCGGGAATTATAATTGCTGCTATTACATAAAATGCATAATATGTCCCTATGATACCGCGAACAGCCCCTTCTTGTCAGTCTGATGATGATCAGTTAAACCAAACTGACTGCCCAGCAAGCCACTGGCAAAAAGCACTGGCTAATGCTATTCGTGAACCTTCTGAATTACTACTATATTTAAATTTACCGAAATCACTGTTAAAGGGTGCTATTGCTGCCAGCGAATCTTTCGCCCTTCGTGTGCCACTCGGTTATTGCCAGCGAATCGAAAAAGGCAATCCTGAGGATCCATTACTACGACAAATATTACCGCTGGATGCAGAATTAATAACGGATCAGAAATTTAGCTCTGATCCGGTTGCGGATCTGGCGGCAATGCAAGTGCCGGACTTATTACACAAATATCATGGCCGTGTATTAATCATTACCACACCCGCTTGCGCTGTGCATTGTCGTTATTGTTTTCGCCGGCATTTTCCTTATTCGGAAAATCGTAGCGAACAAAGCTGGCAAGAAGCCGTTGATTATATTCATGCTCATTCAGATATTCATGAAGTCATTTTAAGTGGGGGTGATCCACTGAGCTTAACGGAATCCCGACTAAAAAAATTAACTGATAAACTCATTAATATCCCTCATATCAAGACCTTACGTCTGCACACACGCCAACCTGTTGTATTGCCTGAACGTGTCAATAATGAACTGTTAGCCTGGCTCGATTCTCTGCCCTGGAAAATTGTTATGGTATTGCATTGTAATCACGCCAATGAAATTGACTCATCGGTCGCTTTTGCCTTGAAGCAATTACAGCAGCATCAGGTCACCTTACTCAATCAATCTGTATTACTTAGCGGAGTAAATGACAACAATGAAGCACTGATTGGCCTGAGTCAGAAGCTATTTGCCCATCATGTCTTGCCGTACTATTTGCACCTGCTAGACAAAGTGCAGGGGGCGAAACACTTTTACGTAAATCATGAAAAAGCCAGCCAATTACTGAACCAAATGCGTCAACGCTTACCGGGTTATCTTGTGCCTAAACTGGTTGAAGAAATAGCAGGAGAAAAATCGAAAACACCCCTTATTTAGCTACAATTTGATGCCTTTTAGTAAAGCTACGAACATAGTCGTTGACGATCCCCTTAAAATTCACCATTTAATGCCTATAACACCGTGAAAATACCTCTAAATGCCATGAAAATAGTCATAAACGACTACTTTATGCCATAATTAACACGAGAAGTAAGCAGGTTTCACCTTTGAGTCAGGCTCATCATAAAACCTGAAAACTAACGTAAAAACATGGGGTTAGATAGCGTGGGCAAAAACATTGGCCTTGATGTGCCAAACCGAACTCTGCCAGATAAAACGGCTTTTAATATCCGTCCGCGTAAATTATCCGCCTGGATTAATGTTCTACCCCGTGCAAATCTAGGTGAAACAGCCAAGCAAATTTATTCTGTTTTACAACAAACCAACCAACTTGCTTATCCTTATCAGGATCGTATTCGTTTTCTGGAAACATTACGCGAACCCGTTGAGTATGTAACAAACTCAATGAAAAAGCATTTCATTGGTGTCAGCTTACCTTTGCCTGATAAGAGCCAAAAAATAGCCGCAATTACCAAAGTACTATTTTCCTGCATGGCAACAGGATACAAAATTGCGCTCGAAGATATGCTAGCCAACAACCTGATGATTATTAACAAAAAACCTCTGGCTATATTAATCCATCGAAGTATTACCTACATGGGACAGAATTTTTTAACCTCATATCAATCCTATTCCCCCTTTCCTGAAAAACAGTGGGATGAATTACACAAGCTTTATAGCTTTGCAGAAAAACGAAAACTGCTGAAAAACAAAATTCGCGATAACCTGCATGTCTACGTAGAAAAAACATCAGTAACATCCGAATTTGCACGGATATTACTCCTGTCTCTCGCCTCTCCTTATCATTTACGTCAGGGAGAATCCGGCAAGGTCTATGGGGCATTAGAACGCTGGTTAAGCCAACCAATAATTCGTCACTTAAGAGAAAATGATAAAAACAGCGATAAATTTGTTGATGACCTGGCACAGGCTCACGCACCCTCCGCCTTATCTCTCGCATTAACTGAAGACAGGGTTGATACAAGCACTTTAAGAATTATAGATACACATGAAATTGCTGAAAAACTGGAATATGAACTAAAAAATAATGAAGATATCGGTGCTGCAACACTCACAAATATTGATCTTACTCGCCCGGATTTATCACATGATTTATTGCGACGTTTACTCATTGCCTGGGCAATGGCGAGTAAAAGATATTTCCCAAGAACTAACAAAAATGAACAAGTCAAAATTACAATTGGTTTAAGTGCCGCTCATCAATTTATTACGCAAAAAGCCCAGGCTATGGATAACGGCAAATACAGTAATAAATATAATGATCGCGCGCACTTTGAAAGTACCGAAATAAAACTTAACTTAAAAGACCCTGGTGCAAAAGAAAATGATGTTTGGGGCCTGATTTACCCTTCTGAATTAACCGGTCTGGAACCCCTGGTTGAACACGAACTCAGCTTACAGGACAGTAATGGTATAAATATAGAACGAACTAAAACTGAAGCCAAACAATACCAAACAGACAATTGGCTTATTGTTAATGAAAGTGCCAAAGGTTTGATGATTAATAATAAAGATGAATTCAATAACAAAGCCCAGGTTGGTGAGCTTGTTAGCGTACGCCGACAAATGAATGGCCGCGCAGAAAGGTGGAGTATAGGTGTTATACGCTGGTTAAAATTCAATCCGGACAAAAGCCTGCAAATGGGAATTGAGACTCTCAACCCTAACGGTGCTGCGGTAGGCATTCGTGCAGCCAGTAGCCCAAACGCTCCATTACAACGCACCTTGATGCTGCCTGAGTTAATAAATCTTAAACAGCCTGCGTGCTTGATTACCAACCCGGTACCGTGGCGAGAAGGCAACAAAATCACACTAAATATGCTCGGCAAGGACATTCCGGCAACATTAACAAAATCGGTTCAAAATACAGGCTTATTTGCCCAGTTCCAGTTTGAAATTACCCCACAAAATCCACCACAAGAAAAAGTTAAAAATATTAAAAAAGAACAAGACTTTAGTCATATCTGGTCATCGATATAAGACAGGAATATAAGCCGGATTTTTGTAAAAAAAATCATTTAAGTCAACGATTTGCATGCCGATACGTTTTATAAGCATAATAGCGGCTTGAACAAGCGTGTACGCAATAAAATAAGGAATACGAGTGAGTAACGAAAAACTGTTACGTGTTTTAACCATATTTGACTCTTCTGAAGAAGCTGAAGTCCTGATCAATATCTTACGAAAAGCAGGTTACATTATTCGTGATATTCGTGTTGAGGATGATGAAGATATGGAAACAGCTATCGAGGAAAATCCCCTTGATATTATTCTGGCTAAACAAACCTTACCTGTTTTTAACGCGAAACAAGCGATTAAACTCATCGTTACATCCGGGCGAGATCTTCCCCTTATTGTCATTACTCCGAAAAATCAGGAAGCCAGTGCAATTGAAGTATTAAGCCTGGGTGCACGTGATGCCGTTGCCAGTGACCAGAGTGATCGTCTCAAATTTATTGTAAAGCGTGAACTGAAAGACTTACAAAATCGTCGAGCATTAAGACGAAATGAAAAACTTTTACATGAAACAGAAAAACGGACCCGTAACTTAATTGATAGTTCTCGTGATGCTATCGCATACGTGCATGATGGTGCCCATATTTATGCTAACAATGCTTATTTGAAAATGTTTGGATATGCCGATCTGGAAGATATAGAAGGTATGCCAATACTTGACATGGTCAGTAGTGACCAACATGTAAAATTAAAAGAATTTTTACGTGGCTATGCTAAAGGTCAAATCACCGATGATACCCTCGATGTTGTTGGCCAACATACAGAAGGTAAAACATTTAATATCACCATGGAATTCTCCAACGCAAGTATGGAAGGGGAATCATGCAGCCAGATAATCATCCGCGATCAAGCTCAAAGCAAAGAACTCGAAAAACAACTTAATGTTCTCAGTAAACAGGATCTATTAACAGGCTTATACAATCATACCTACTTCATAGAACAAGCTGACAAAATGATTTCACGTGCCGTTGATGGCCAGGCTAAAGGTTCTTTGCTTTATATTATGCTCGACAATTATGAAGAGATAAAAAGTAACATCGGAATATCAGGTCGGGACCTTGTATTAACTGACATAGCGACATTACTTAAAGAAAAAGTTTCTAATCTTGGATTACTTGCGCGATTTGAAGGCGCAGTCTTTACCTTGTTATTAAATAATGCTGATCAGGCTCAGGCAGAAAAAATAGCCGGTGGTATTTGTAAGTTAGTCCATAACCATATTTCAGAAGTCAATAAAAAATCAATTACCACCACCAGTAGTATCGGTATCACGACCATTAATGAAACAACCAGTAATTTACATGACTGCCTGACACGAGCCGAAAAAGGTGCTCTGGCCGCAGAAAAATCAGGAGGAGACCAATTTAGTATATTCAACCCGGCTATTGAAGAGCTTGCTGTGAAAGAACAACATGCTGTCTGGGCAAATAAAATCAAGGTTGCCCTTAAAGAAAATAAATTCCACTTGCTTTATCAACCGATAGTAAGTTTACGCGGCGAAGCCGGAGCTCACTATGAAGTTCTGGTGAGAATGACAGATGATGATGGCAATGAGGTCTTACCTTCAGAGTTTTTACCTGCAGCTGAAGAAATGGGGCTAATTAATTATGTTGACCGCTGGATTATCGCTCACGTATTTATGCTACTCGCTGAACGAATGAAGCATGGCACAAGTACACGGTTCTTTATTAAACTATCAACGGGATCATTAACTGATCTTGAATTTTTACCCTGGATTACTGAACGAATAAAATCATTGCGTCTTGATGCAGACAGCCTGGTTTTCACACTCAATGAAGCAACGGCTCTTAATTATCTTAAACAAGCAAAAGTGACGCTCCAGGGATTACGCTCAATTAATTGTCGAGTTGGTTTAGAAAACTTTGGTACCGAACAAAACACTTTCCATTCAGTAAAACATCTTGATGTAAATTATATAAAAATTGATTCATCATTGGCATTAAATTTAAAAGACAGCATAGAAAACCAGGAAAAATTAAAAGAGATTGCTGAAGAAGCCAATGATAAAGGTATTTTGGCGATTGCCGCCTTCGTTGAAGACGCCAATAGCATGGCGTTGTTATGGCAAAGCAGTGTTGCCTTTATTCAGGGACACTTCCTGCAACAGCCGGACTCTGAACTTAAATACGACTTTGATGAGTAGTTCATGTAGCCCGGATACAGCGCAGCAAAATCCGGGAAAATAGTTTGGTGTTTCTCCCGAATTACATTTTATTTCATCCGGGCTACCACTAAAATCCAAACACTGCGTCAGACTGAAGTCTGGCCTACGCTTAATCTAAAACATGTGAAACCAACCCATCCGCCAACTTTGGTTCAAACCAGGTTGATTTTGGTGGCATAACTTCATTCGCATCGGCTACATCCATTAACTGTGAAAGACTTGTTGGGTATATTGCAAAAGCAACCTGCATTTCACCTGAATCAACACGTTTTTCCAGCTCTTCTAATCCTCGAATACCGCCAACAAAATCAATTCGCTTATCACGACGTGGATCACTTACACCTAATAATGGTTCTATCAAATTATTTTGTAACAAACTTATATCCAAAGCGCCGACAGGATCATTTTCAGGAATAAGATCAGCATTAGCCTGTAGCTTATACCATTGCCCTTTCAGGTACATTGAAAACTCAGTGCGTTTTTGTGGCTTATACAGGGTATCAACAACTTCAACTGAGAAACTATTTTTAATTTTATTTAATAATTCATCTTCAGATAAACCATTAAGATCTTTAATTACCCGGTTGTAATCCAGAATTTGCATTTGGTTATCAGGAAAAATGACTGATAAAAAATAATCATGTGCAGCATTTCCTGTTTCACTTTTTCCTTTATTACGTGAAGCTGCAATACGTGAAGCAGAAGCTGAACGATGATGTCCGTCGGCAATATATAAACAATTCATAGCATCGAAGGTTGAAGTTAACATATTAATATCTTCATCATTGTCTACGATCCAGATAGTATGTTTCACTCCATCATCTGCAGTTAAATCATAGATTGGCGTTGTTTTAGAAACTTTTTCTGTTATTCCTTCAATAACTTCATTGTTTCGATAAGTTAAAAACACAGGGCCTGTCTGAGCATTAAGTGCATCTATTTGGCGTACCCGATCATCTTCCTTATCAGGACGAGTGTACTCATGTTTTCGAATTCGATTGGTATCGTAATCAGCAACAGAGGCGGAGACGACTAAACCTGTTTGTTGATGTTTATCCATAATTAAACGATAAACATAATAACAAGCCTTATCATCCCGCATTAAAACTTTATCATTAATTAATTTTTGTAAATTTTCGGCACCTTTTGCATAAACTTCAGGGGCATAAGGATCAGTCCCTTCAGGCAAATCAATTTCCGGCTTTGAAATATGTAAAAAACTTAATGGATGACCTTTAACACGTTCACGAGCTTCAGCAGTGTTTAAAACATCATAAGGAGGCGCAACAACATCGGTTGCTTTATCCGCAACAGGGCGTAATCCTCGAAAAGGTTGAACTAACGGCATTTTATAATCCTTTTTAATATTATTATTCTATTACATGTTTTTTAATAACATGAATTCTTTTATTTAAAGGTGGATGACTGCTAAAAATATTTTTTATACTTCCCATGTTCTCCACCAAACCTTCCAGCACAACAGGCGTCATGCCAAATGAGGTTATCTGTCTTAATATAAAGGGATGTTGTTTGTTTTTAGATAAACGTTGCAAAGCAGAAATCATTTTTTCACCGCCATTCAATGACGCACTTTTTATGTCTGCAGAAAATTCACGCTGACGACTAAACCACATAACAACAAAATGTGGAAACAATCCCATCAACAACATACAAAACCAATACACACACAGATAAGCTACTCCACCCCGACTGCGGCGACGAAAAATAAGACTATCTATCAGTAAACCAAATAATCGTGCCGGTAATTCGGTTAAGCTAACAACAATACCTTGTGCTATTGCCAGAGAAACCATGTCGCCATTTTCAATATGGGCCAACTCATGACCAATAACGGCTTCAAGTTCATCTTGATCTAAACTTTCAAGCAGGCCACTGCTAACTGCAAACATAGCGTGCCGCTGTCCCCAGCCTGTAGTAAAGGCATTTAAATCAGAAGCATAAAAGACCCCGATTTTTGGCATAATAATACCCAGTTGACGAGACTGTCGTTCAACCGAAGTAAAAAGCCATTTCTCTAAATAAGTTGCTGGCCGCTTGATCAACGTAACACCGAGCATAAAATGAGCAATCACTTTAGAAAAAACAAATGAAATAGAAGCACCCAAAATAGCGATAAATACAACGAAGCGAATAAACCGCTCTACATCAATATTAAAAAATTTTAAAAAATACCCCATATCCAGAACATACAGTGTCAGCCCCAAATTAAGCAACAATGCCAACAAGGTCACGAAAACCAGAGAAAATATCGTCTTTTTATTCATCATTTCAGTTGCAGGTAATTATATTTACACAAATCACATATAATAGTATCAACACTATATTTTAAGAATACCCTTTTTTTTCTTTAAAATCATAAATGTATGACAAAGCGTGATGTTTAATTACTTTTAAGGGTATAAAAACTCCGGATACTGAACTATCAGGCGTGATATTATCTACGCCATGTAAATAATAATAATTTAGTCGCCCTGAATAAATTATTAATTGGGAAGCCTTTCAATGGTTAACTTACAAAAAGTATTAACATTTTGCTTATCCACCCTGGCAAGGTTAAAAACCTTTCTACTTGGCCGCTTAATACCTAAACATTTTCCGATTGCCTACAAACTCGCTGTAATAATGACCTTGCTCATTAGCAGTGGCATGATTCTCCTCGGTTTGGTTATTGTAAATAACCAGACTCATTTGCTACAAAAACAAATGAACCATTTTGCAGACACCGTTGTTGAACAATTAGCGGATAACTCTAAAGAACTGGTTATGTCAGATGATATTCTTAGTCTAATGGTTGTTATTAGTAACCTTGGGGCACAAGACAATATTTTAGGTGCCGTAATTTATTCTGATGACGGACAAATCCTCGCATCATCGGGCGTTATCCCTGGTGATGAAATTTACCGTCTATATAATCGATCTGAAGAAAATAAAAATAAAAAAGACCATTTTCAACTACAGTGGCATACCAACTCCGCCACCGGGCAGACAGTGGGTGCAACGTCATATATAACACCCATAAAATTTCAGAATATTGTTGCAGGACATGCTTTAGTTACCTTTAGCACCGCCGAAATAGAACAAACCATTTTAGAAATGATCCAGGCAATTATTGCAGCAACCATTATTATGATTTTATTAGGTATATTTGTTTCCCTGCACATGGGACGCCGTATATCTAAACCCCTGCATACATTAATGGATGCAAGCCGAGAAATTTCAAACGGAAATTACCAATATCAAATTAAAGAACGCCGTAATGATGAACTGGGAAATTTAACCGAAGCACTGAATCGCATGGCAAATGGTCTGCTGGAAAAAACACAGGTTGAGAATGCATTCTCCCGTTATGTTTCAAAAAATATTGCTAAAGAAATCATGGGCAACCTCGAGCATATTCAGCTAGGTGGCCACCATGTTGAAGGCAGTGTCATTTTTGCCGATATTGTTGGCTTTACCTCTTTGTCAGAAAAACATTCTGCAGAAATAATCAGCGGCGTTTTAAACGATTATTTTTCCTACATTTCACTCGCCAGTAAAATGTATCTCGGCACCATTGATAAATACATGGGTGACTGCGCTATGATTGTTTTTGGAGTACCTGAAAAAGATAAATTACATAAGTTGCATGCAGTATATTGCGCAGTCATGATTAAAAAACTCGTTGAGAGAATTAATGTGATTCGCAGAAACACTAACCAGCTCGCTGTTTCTTTCCGCATAGGCATTAATAGCGGCAGTATGCTTGCCGGAAACCTGGGCTCAACGGAAAGAATGCAATACACTGTCGTAGGTGAATCCGTCAATCTTGCCTCTCGTTTACAACACATAGCAGAAAAAGATCAAATAATTATTAGTAGTGAATTTTATAATGATCCGGATATTCAATGGCGATTAAATGCTAAAAAACATAAATCTATTCACCTTCGCGGCATCAGCGAAGAAGTCTCTACCTATGTAGTGACTGATGTTATTGCTCTTTATCAAGATAAAATAGATGAACAAATTGATGAGATATTACTGATTAAACCTGCTGCATAATGAAAACACGGATTTTTTTCATATTACTATCCTTGTCCCTTGCTGGCTGCTCTCTTATATATTCATACAGTGATGACCTGCCACAACGTTTAGACCAATGGATGGCAGAAAAAAAATACAATACCGCCTTAAACACCATCGATTACATTAAACCCACTCACAAAGATTACCGCATTATTCAGCAAAAAAAGAAAATTATTCTTAAAAAAATGGCTGCATATGAATACATGGCATTCGATAAGTCGACGCGCCTTGCCAGTCAGGGAAACTGGATTAAAGCATTTGAACTGCTGGATGAAGTGGCTAAAAATATCACAAACACAAAAAATATAGAAAAACATCGCGCTCAGCTTTTAATAAAACGCAATAAAATTATCTCCAGCTATGAAAATGATGTTTTACATGCTCAGGCAATAAATTTGATCAATAAAATGGAACTGTATAAGAAAATAAAGAAAACAGTTTCCGAGAGTGAAAATAATCAACTCAATATTACCGAGTTTGATGAGTTACGAAAAAAAACAACGTTAAGACTGACAACACGTAGTGAAAAACAATTTAAACAAGGCTTGTATGACAATGCACTCACGACGATAGAACTTACACTTAAACTCAAGCCTGATACTGAAACGGTCTTACAACTAAAAAATATAAAAAAACGTATCAAAAAAGTAACCAAACAGAAAAAGTTATCCAGGGTTAAAAAAGCAAAAACATTACTAAGCAAACTATCGCAAGGTTATAGCCACGCAATATTAAAAGAAACGAAAGTAACCATCCTGTGGCTGAATAAAAACAAAGAAAATAAAAACGTTCAACAGGAACTTATTACAAAACTTGAAAAACACCTCACTGCAGGTGTAAAACAACGTTTTGAAGCCGCAAGAAAGCTGTATAGCGAAGGTAAAACTCAGGAAGCATTAAGTATCTGGCTTCAACTAAAAGAATTAGATCCTGAATATGCCAATCTTCAATCTCATATTGAACGGGCAGAGAAAGTGTTGAGTAAGCTTAAGGAATTGAGTAACAAACCTAAGAAATAATATCCGGTTTCACTTAATAAACCTCTTCGAATTTTGTCAGTATAACCCTAACGTATTCCATACGTTCTGGTCACGGCCGGATAGCCGAATCGGTGGTTGCACCCCAAGAGTATTTCCTCACTTTGTTCAGTGCACCAACAACAAGTTACTTTTTCTTGCTTGTCCATTTGTAGGTCAGACTTCAGTCTGACGATTATATAATTTTATATCCGGTTTCGGCCGGATAGCCGAGTCGGTGGTTGCACCCCAAGAGTATTTCCTCACTTTGTTCAGTGCACCGACAGCAAGTACCTTTCTTTTGCTTGTCCAAAAGAAAGGTACCAAAGAAAAAGACACCCAAAGACTTGTTGGGATTTCCAATCCCAATTCCCTCGCATCAAAAGAAAAACAGGCACTCGCGAACTCGGGCGATGCTCCGCATTATTTCGCCCTCAAACAAACGCTCGCTAT
>CAZZIS010000009.1:0-57755 GCA_964654445.1 uncultured Thioalkalispiraceae bacterium | reverse complement strand
TGCTGTCGGTGCCCTGAACAAAGTGAGGAAATGCCCTTGGGGTGCAACCACCGACAAATCTAGTTATAAATAATTTTATTGGATTGATTCGTAAAAATTAATTTTTCTGTGTCAATGATCGGTTCAGGTTTACCAAAATAATGACCCTGTGCAAAATCAACGCCATAGCCTCTTAATATATTTAATGTTTTTTCATTCTGCACAAATTCCGCAATAGTTTGTTTACCGAGGGCATGGGCAATTTGATTCATGGACTGCACCATGGCGCGATCAATTTTTGAGGTGTCGAGTGTTTGTACGAAGGAACCATCAATTTTAAGTTTGTCGACGGGTAAATTTTTTAAATAAGCAAATGAACAGAAGCCGGTTCCAAAATCATCCAGGGCAAACTGGCAGCCCATATCTTTAAGTTTTGCGATAAATATTTTTGCTGCAGTTATATTTGCTATTGCGGCGGTTTCAGTAATTTCAAAAGTTAAACTGGTAGGTTCCAGTCCGGTGTTATCCAGAATACCTTGTATCATGGGTAGTAATTCTTTGTCTTCAAACGCGCGCCCTGAGAGATTGATTGCAAAACGAATATTTTTATTTTCTTCGTGTAGTTTAACTAATGCACGCATTGCACGACTTACGGTCCAGCGATCAACATTATTTATTAAACCAAAGCGTTCTGCTGCGGGTATAAAACCACCGGGTAATATACGTTGCCCATCATCTAAATTCATTCTTAATAACACTTCATAATCTTCAACCTTGCCATCCTCAATGGATATGATAGGTTGATATACTAAAGAGAAGTGATCATTTTCATAGGCGTTTTTAACCCGGCTTGCCCAGCCTATATCCTCAGCCATACCATCGAGTTGTTTATTTGCGGGGTCATAAATATGAAAACAATTTCGGCCTTGTTTTTTTGCGATATTGCAGGCGATGTCTGCATGAGATAAAGCACTTTCAGCAGATTCAGTTTGACTATCTATCAGGGTAATACCCATGCTGCAGGTAATATTAAATAACTGGCTTTTGGAAAAGAAACGATACGATTCGAAAAAGCCTAATAAATTATGCGCGACGATATCAATAGCGTGTTCATTTGTATCATAAAGAAGAATAGTAAATTCATCGCCACCGAACCGAGCAAGTAAATCACCCTCGCGCAGTTTATCTTTTAGTAACTGGCTGACTTCAATTAAAAGTTCATCGCCTGCTGCATGACCAATGGTATCGTTTACATATTTGAACTGATCAAGATCAAGATAAATTAATGCACAAGTTTCACCACTACGTGTTATGCGGCTAATTAAAAGTTCAAGTTCTTGCTGGAAAAAGTTTCTGTTCTGTAGGCCGGTTAATTTATCATGTTGTGCCTGGTAAGTGAGTTCCGTTTCATAGGCTTTTTGTTCAGTGATATCACGTGCAGTACCGGTTATATATTGAACGCTTCCATCAGTTCCTATATGTGGGCATGCATTAAAACTGATATGCCGGGTTCGACCTTCTTTATCCAGATGTGTTGTTTCATATCCGAGCAATTCATTTCCTTCAATGACAGATTGAAAGGCGATATCGTCCCGTTTTTTTGATTGAGCAGTTTGCAGGAAATCAAAAGGTTTATTTAATAGTTCTTTAGCCTCATAACCGTAGATATGACGTGCAGCCGCATTGAGGTATGTCCAGTGTCGATTAGTATCCATGCTCCAGACTAAATCATGTGCAGTGACAACCAGGTTACGGTAGCGTTCTTCAGCTTCCTGTAACATGATTTCAGTTGCTTTACGTTCAGTAACATCACCTGCGAGTAAAATATAATAAAGCCGGTTATTCATTCGCATCTGGCTAATGTGCATAGAGAGAATTAACTTGTTGCCATTACGGTGAGTGGCTTCAATTTCCTGGCGTATAATTTTCTTCTTGCTATTTTCCCTGGGCAAAGTGATGTTAGGTAATAGCCAGGTCAGGCCCCGATGACTGATTTCATTGCTGTTATAACCAAAAAGCTGTTCAGCTGCTGGATTAAACATTTCAATATGTTGTGATTCATTTATAACGATTATACATTCAGCGGCATGCTCAACAATTGCCTGTACGTATTCATCTTGTTCACCTAAGCGATGAAACAAACGACTTAAAGTTTGTACCAAAAACCCAATTTCATCATTAGAATGAGGCTGTAACTGTTTTGCTAAATCAGCATGGCTGGTTGCACCGCTATTGGCTGTCACTTTTTCTACGGGTTTTAAAGATTGAGTCAGACTGCGATAGGCAACCATGGTTGAAATAATGGCCGTGAGTCCCATTAGCGCCCAGGCGAGAACCACTTCCATCGAGATAAAACCGGTTTGCCACCAGTAGTACTTTAATAGAATTGAAGTTGTTAACAGCGGGACATAGGCACCGACTAGTAACATCTTGGTACGGACGCTTACCTGAACATTAGACAGGCCAACATAGCGGGTGAGCTTGCCAAGAGTTGATAAACCATCAAGATAACCTGGTAAGCCAACCAAAATAGAAATTGTCAGTTGTAATAATATGAATTGTAGCAGGGAAGATACACTGACAGCTTGCCCGGTAGATTGTATAAACCAATGATGAATAGTGGGCAGCGTTAAAACATAAAGTAAAAAGAACATCCAGTAACGACTGCTAAAGCTTTGTAGTTGTGTATTAAGCTCATCAGGTAAAAAATTATTATCAGGATGACGCAGTTTCCAACGAATAATAGGTTGTATAAAAGTTTTAAAGTGAATGGCACACCAGAGTAGCAGGCCGCTATAAACTGCAATTAATATAACCCCGGAATTACCCGTGAACAGGGTTTTAAGTTCAACCATATTAAAGAAACTTGCAGTGGTATAACCAATAATGGGTGTTAATGCGAAGCTAATAAGGGTGACAAAAAACAAACGTCGTTGAATAAGTAAGAGGGCCTGTTTCATTTTATTTTTTAGATATAATTATTTGTTAAAGAGAAATTATTCTCTTTTAAAGTAGAGCAATATCATGTCAGAATCAGTGCCGTGTTTCTATCTAAAAAGTACTTAAGTCATAATTTAAGAAGTCTCTAATGTTGTTATTTACTTATACGATATAATAGAAAATTTGAATAAAACCGCAAAAAAAAGGAAAAGTCGTGAAAAAACGAGATTTAATTAAAAATTTGGGTATTGGCTTGATTGCAGTTTTGATGGCTGCAACTACAGGTTGTTCAAAGCAGGATGCTGATACAACTAAAGGCGCAAAAGCAAAAATAGATAAAGTTTATAAATGGAAGATGGTAACAACCTGGCCCAAAAATTTTCCCGGACTGGGAACAGGTGCAAATAATCTTGCCAGTCTTATTACAAAAATGAGTGGTGGCCGTATTACGGTAAAAGTTTATGGCTCAAAAGAGTTAGTTCCTGCATTTGAAGTGTTTGATGCAGTATCTCGTGGTACCGCAGAAATGGGGCATGGATCAGCCTATTACTGGAAAGGCAAAAATGCAGCCATCCAGTTTTTCTCAACCGTGCCTTTTGGTTTAACTGCCCAGGAAATGAATGGCTGGTTATACCATGGTGGTGGCTTAAAACTCTGGGAAGAAGTGTATGCACAATATAATTTAGTCCCGGCCGCAGCAGGTAATACAGGTGTACAAATGGGTGGCTGGTTTAATAAGGAAATTAATTCGCTTGATGATCTTAAAGGGTTAAAAATGCGTATTCCCGGTTTAGGTGGTGAGGTCTTTAAACGTGCAGGGGGAATACCGGTTACGTTACCCGGTGGTGAACTTTATACTGCATTACAAACCGGTGCATTAGATGCGACAGAATGGGTTGGTCCTTATAACGATTTGGCTTTTGGTTTTTATAAAGTTGCGAAATATTACTACTATCCCGGTTGGCATGAACCCGGTACGACGCTTGAAGCCATTATCAATAAAGAAGCATTTGATGCCTTGCCGGAAGATTTACAGGAAATTGTACGTAGTGCCTGCAAGGTTGTTAATCAGGATATGTTAGCGGAATATACCGCACGAAATAATGCGGCATTAAATACCCTGGTAAATGAACATAATGTTCAGTTACGTGCATTCCCTGATGAGGTATTGAAAGAACTTCGGAAAATTTCAGATGAAGTTGTTGCCGAGTTAGCAGCAAAAGATAAAACTGCAAAACGAATATATATATCATTCAAAAAATATCGTGAGCAAGTAAAGGCCTGGCATGAAATTTCGGAAAAGGCCTTTTTACGAGCACGAACACTGAAGTAAAAAAACTTTTAACCACTAAGGACACAAAGAGCACTTAGTTAAAAGCATTAAAACCCACGGGGTACACGGGGTATTTATTTTTATAACCCCGTGTTCCCCGTGACACCAGTGATTAAATCCTTTTGTTTTCTTTGTGGCTTTTGTAGGTCGGCATTCATGCCGACGCGGTGCATGAACATCAACCATTATTATCGAACACCCCAACTTTTAATAATTATTTATGTGGAATTTTTCTCCATCGTTGTCGGCATGAATAGCGACCAACAGTTTTAATGGTATGGGTGTTTATTTCACCCTGCATATCTCATCATATTCCTCGCGGAAAAGGTATTGTGGCTGAAGAAAAAGGCGATAAACCAATGTTGAATAAAATATGGACAGAAATATTTTCAGTGTTAATGCCGGTTTTTTAATTCTGGTAAGTAAACTTGATTCAGGATTTTTTTAAATCCAGACAAACCGAGTTAATACAATACCGTAAACCGGTAGGTTGTGGTCCATCGGGAAAAACATGGCCTAAATGAGAACCGCAAGAGCGGCAATGTACCTCAACTCGAGACATACTTATCGTGTTATCCACGGTTTCTTCAATAGCGGTATCGTTGATCGCCTGAAAATAACTGGGCCAACCGCTTCCTGAGTCAAACTTTGTTTCTGATGCAAACAGCGCTTCGCCACATCCTGCACAAACATAGGTACCGTTTATTTTGCAGTCTGCATATTTACCACTGAAGGGACGTTCAGTGCCATGTTGGCGCATTACCTGGTATTGTTCGGGAGAGAGGCATCCTTGCCATTCCTGTTCTGATTTTTCAGTTTTATAAGACACGAATATTAATTTGTTTTTTTATCGTTATTCGCAAGCAGATTTTTATTTTTTTCTTCAAGTGAAGCAATTAATGCATCAATACCTTCTGATCTAAATTGAGTCGCAAAGTTGTTTTTATAAGTTGTGATCATGCTAATCCCTTCAACGGAAACATCGTAAATTTTCCAGCCTTTTTTAGTGAGATGTACACGATAATGAATAGGTATAGGTTGCCCGGATTGTGATTTTATTTCTGCTCTCACGGTCATGGACGTTTCGCCTTCTTTAATTTTGATCGGAAAGTACTCAATAAGATCTTCGCTTAATGCCTTATCACGCCCATTTAAGTATTCTGATAATGCAGATGAATAAAAACGCAGAAGTAAAAGACGAAATTGACGAATAAATTTAATTTTTTGCTCTTTTTCTGCACGACGCCAGTATTTACCCATAACCATTTTTGAAGCGGCAATAAAGTCGAGATGGGGGAGAATAATCTGTTCAACCAGTGATTGTAATTTGTTGGGAGATTGTTTTATTTCACTGCGATTATCGTTGATTGAACGCAGCATTTTTACGGTTGCTATTTTAAGCATTTCATCGGGTGGTTGAATGCTGGGGTTGGCTGCAGCGAGACTATTAGAGATAAATAGCATGCTTAAAATAAATATAAATAATCCATTTTTTGTTGTTGTCTGGATAGCTGACATAATATGCTCCATATTGGGTGTTTTGTGCTGGTTTTGTCCTAGAGTTGATTACGCTTAAAACGGGACAAATATCAGCTTAATATTATATAGTAGCAAAGATATTACTATGACAAACAGAATTTAAATAAGTTTAAGCAGGAGTTTATTGTGGCATCTACTGAAACTGGACGTGGCCATTTTTCCCGCGTACGTATGCGCCGTATGCGCCGTGATGATTTTTCCCGTCGTTTAATGCGTGAGAATTCATTGACTGTGGACGACTTGATTTACCCGGTTTTTGTACTCGAAGGAAAAGAGCAGCGAGAAGAAGTGGGCTCAATGCCAGGGGTTGAGCGACTCTCAATTGATGAGCTGATGAAAGACGCTAAAGAAATTGTTGCTTTAGGTATTCCTGCTATCGCTATTTTTCCGGTAACACCCACAGAAGTTAAATCTCTGGATGCGGCAGAAGCGTATAACCCTGACGGCCTTGCTCAACGTGCAGTACGGGCATTAAAAGAAATGTATCCGGATTTAGGGGTGATTACGGATGTTGCACTCGATCCTTTTACCACTCATGGTCAAGATGGCTTAATTGATGAATCTGGTTATGTGATGAACGATGAAACTGTTGAGGTTTTAGTTAAACAAGCCTTGTCTCACGCCAAAGCCGGTGCAGATGTCGTTGCGCCATCAGACATGATGGATGGGCGCATTGGTCAGATTCGTGATGCCCTGGAAAACGCCGGTTTTATCCATACCCGTATTCTGGCGTATTCAGCCAAGTATGCTTCAAGTTTTTATGGTCCATTCCGTGATGCAGTCGGCTCATCGGCTAATTTGGGTAAAGGCAATAAAAATAGTTACCAAATGGATCCGGCGAACAGTGATGAAGCGTTATGGGAAGTTTCACTGGATCTGGATGAAGGCGCGGATATGGTCATGATTAAGCCGGGTATGCCTTATTTAGATATCATACGTCGAATAAAAGATGAGTTTGGTGCGCCGACCTATGTTTACCAGGTCAGTGGTGAATATGCGATGCTAAAAGCGGCGGCACAAAATGGTTGGCTAGATGAAAAAGCGGTTGTTTTGGAATCTTTGTTGTCATTTAAACGTGCTGGTGCGGATGGTATTTTGACTTATTTTGCCAAGTCAGCGGCAAAGTGGTTAAAAGAAAATCAGTAGTAAATTACTCAGGTTTTACTTAAGTTATTAATTATATTATCTAAATTTAAAGCATAAAATTAATTGCCATAAAACTGTAACAAAGTGTTTTTAATTGTGTGGGCTCTTTGTATACTTCGCGCCATACGAAGTCTATAAAATTGATGTTGAAGGCAGCATCAAATCAAGAGGAAAATGTATGGCACGCACAACCATTTCGAGCCTGTTCGGCTCATCTCCCGTCGCTCCCTTGCAATCTCATATGTCCAGTGTTCAGGAATGTATCGTTGAACTTGTTCCTTTTTTTAAAGCGGTTTTAAAAGAAGACTGGGCAGAAGCAAAATCACAACAAAAGAAAATTGCAAAGCTGGAAAATGAAGCGGACAAACTGAAGAAAAAGCTGCGTTTACATTTACCTAAAAGTTTATTCATGCCGGTCTCACGTCGGGATTTACTCGAAGTGCTTACTATGCAAGATAAAATTGCCAATAAATCAAAAGATATTGCGGGCATTATTATTGGTCGTAAAATGACCTTCCCTAAAGAAGTCAGTGAAAAGCTCATTGATTTTGTTAAGCGCTGTATCGATGCCTCAAAACAAGCACAAAAAGCCATTAATGAACTCGATGAACTGGTTGAAACAGGTTTTAGCGGTCGTGAAGTTAAACTGGTTCAGGAAATGATTAAAACACTGGACGAAATCGAATCAGATACGGATAAGATTCAGGTAAAAGTTCGGGCTGAGTTATTTAAAAAGGAAAAGGACTTACCGCCGGTTGACGTGATGTTTATGTATCGCATTATTGATGGTATTGGGGATCTGGCTGATTTGTCACAACGTGTTGGCAGTCGTTTAGAACTCATGCTGGCACGTTAAGGGGAGAGCGGTTATGGAGTACGGGATTGTTTTCCTTATTTTGGCATGTGTCTTTGGTTTATTTATGGCCTGGGGTATTGGTGCAAATGATGTTGCCAATGCAATGGGTACATCAGTAGGCTCGGGTGCGATTACTATTAAACAGGCAGTATTGATTGCGGCTATTTTTGAATTTGCTGGTGCCTTCCTGGCTGGCGGACAAGTGACTAAAACGATTCGTAAAGGCATTATTGATGCCGAGTTACTTTCCGCTACACCTGAGTTATTAATTTATGGCATGTTGGCTTCGCTGCTTGCGGCGGGTATCTGGTTGTTAGTTGCATCACGCTTTGGTTGGCCTGTATCGACTACGCATACGATTGTTGGTGCGATAGTGGGTTTTGCAGCAGTGGGCATTGGTATTGATGCGGTACACTGGGGTAAGGTTGGTACCATTGTTATGAGCTGGGTGATCTCTCCAGCATTAGCGGGCATCGTGTCCTATTGGTTATTCCGTTCTGTGCAGGTCTTTATTCTTAACAGGGATGATCCCTTTGAAAGCGCGAAACAGGTTGTCCCTTATTACGTCTTGCTTACCGGTTTTATTATTGCTTTAGTGACCATGTTTAAAGGCCTGAAACATGTTGGGCTTGAACTGACAGCGGTACAAAATTACAGTATTGCCCTGGCGTTTGGTGTCGTGATTATGTTTATCAGCATGGCCTCTATACGTAAAATTCAAATTAAACCTGAAGCAGATAAAGACTTTCATTTTGCCAATGTAGAGCGGGTCTTTGGTGTACTAATGGTCTTTACTGCTTGTGCTATGGCTTTTGCACATGGTTCAAACGATGTTGCTAATGCGATTGGTCCTGTTGCGGCGATTGTCGGCATAGTCCAAAGTGGTGGTGAAATTGCACAACAATCAATGTTACCTGTGTGGGTTTTGATTTTAGGTGGAGCCGGTATCGTAACCGGTTTATTAATGTATGGTCGTCGAGTGATGGCAACCATTGGTAAAAATATTACTGAACTGACGCCAAGTCGTGGTTTTGCAGCAACCCTGGCTGCAGCAACGACCGTGGTTTTTGCCTCAGGTACTGGCTTGCCTATTTCAACAACACACACTTTAGTAGGTGCAGTTTTAGGTGTTGGATTAGCGCGTGGTATTGGTGCATTAAACTTAAATGTTGTGCGTACTATTTTTCTTTCATGGATTGTAACCTTACCTGCTGGTGCGCTAATGTCGATTTTCTTTTTCTTTACACTTAAAGGTATCTTCAGTTAAATCGTGACGGATCTTTTCGACTTTGGTAAAAAAATTGATGACTATGCAGTGATGGGTAATCCCATTTCGCATAGTAAATCACCCTCTATTCATACTCTGTTCGCTGAACAAACCCGGCAATCCATTTTATATACTGCAATACATGTTGATATTGAAGGCTTTAAGCAAGCGGTCGGTAACTTTGCTGCGACAGGTGGTAAAGGTCTTAACATCACAGTACCATTTAAACAGGAAGCATGGGCGTTAGTTACAGAGCGTAGTAAACGTGCAGAACGTGCAGGTGCAGTGAATACAATTAAAATTGAAAATGATCAATTATTCGGTGATAACACCGATGGTGTGGGCCTGGTTAATGATCTGATAGTAAATCACAGTATTGAACTAAAAAATAAAAGCATTTTATTAATGGGTGCCGGTGGTGCTGCACGTGGAGTACTTGTTCCACTCTTAAAGCAAAACCCGTCATTCTTATTTGTTGCAAACCGAACACCCGATCGAGCTAAAGATTTAGCATCAGCTTTTGCTGATTTGGGGGCAATAGAAGGTGGTGGTTATGAACACATACCTGAGAAAAAGTTTGATATTGTGATTAATGCAACTGCTGCAAGTTTACAAGGTGACTTACCTCCCTTACCCGATACCTTATTAAGTGATAATGCCAGTTGTTATGACATGATGTATGCTGCAAAGCCAACGCCTTTTATGATTTGGGCAACAGAACATAAAGCGACAAAAGTGTTAGATGGTTTAGGTATGTTAGTTGAGCAAGCCGCCGAATCGTTTTATATCTGGCGAAATGTTAAGCCTGAAACAAAAGTAGTCATTGAGAAGTTGCGTAAAGAACTTCAAGCTTAAAGATTTCTTATTTCTAATAAGATGAGATGCTTGATTTTTTATGCTCATTAATAAAATTCAAAAAAAGAATGTAACCATAGGTGTAATTGGCCCGGGTTATGTTGGTTTACCTCTTGTTTTGCGATTTAATGATATGCAGTTTAAGGTTATTGGTTTTTTATATTCAATAATAATTAAATGAATAACAGTTTTTTTGCTAACAAAAATATTGCAACTAAGATTACTGCTCCCAATATTTTGTCCATCATTTTTGGCGAGAATTTGAATGAACCCATGTACGAACCAAGCGTTCCTCCAATTACGACAGCAACAATTAAAAGAATATAATTCGTTAAATCAATGGAGTTGTATTGTAAGCGAGCTAATAACCCCGAAAAAGAATTAAGCCATATAAATATAGCGCCACAAGCTGCAGCTTCTTTTTCAGTGCCTAAACCTAAAATAATAATTAGTGGGACAAGATAAATACCACCCCCTATACCTACAATACCGGCAATTAATCCAAGTACAGCCCCTGTGATTAGAGAGATGATGATTTTTTCCTGTTGCTTGAATTTAAAGTTGATCGCAACTTCTTGCCAAAGATAGATACGAGCAGCAACAAAAATTAATGAAATTAACAGAATCCAGTAAAATATTTCTTTTGGTAAATTTAGTGCACCACCTACATAGGCCATTGGTACAGAAGAAATTAAAAATGGCAGAATAAGTTTAATTTTTGCATGCTTGTTTTTTATAAAGTTATAGCTACCGATTGATGTGACGAATAAATTGAGCGTCAAAGAGATCATAGGTATTGCCAGGGCACTAATGCCAAATATTGCCATTAATGCTGTGTATGAAGATCCGCCGCCAAGTCCGACAGAGGAATAAATAAAAGCGACTACAAAAAAAAGAAATGCCAGGAAGTAGGGGGATGTAATTATTATGTCCATTAATAAATGCCGATGGTAAATAGGGATGATTAGGTTTTATAAGAGAATTATATACTCTTTACCTTCTTCATACTTTTTTTTTGTTAAGGGATTACTTGTGCAATATTTTGCAAAATTAAAATCGATATAACGATAGTGTAAGTGTGCATCACGTTCCTGATGGATACCCAGGCGTGTTGTCTGAATAATCTTAATTGGTGTTTGTTTCTTATCTTCAATATAAAAATTATCTTTATCAAATTGCTGTTGATCCCATTCGGGTACTTTTAAATTAAGCGATTTGCAAAGTAATGTCTGACCAGAACAGAGGTTTTCGACTGGTCGTTGAGAACCATTATTAGCAGGATTAAGTTTTTGCATCAATTGTATGTTCCTTTGAGGTGATAGCTTATCAACAAAAGGAAATGCAGATTTGATTAAAATGGCATCACCTTCATTACCACAACTAATGTTTAAGGAATCATGCCCCCTGGCATAATACATATAAATAGTTCCTGCTGGCATAAACATGGCTTTGCGTTTATTGGTATAGCCAAGTGAAGAGTGACTGGCTTTATCTGTTAAATAATAGGCTTCGGTTTCGATAATGTGTGCAGCAAGCCAGTAATTTTTGTATTTTCTGCGAAGGACTTTACCAATTAAAGACTGGGCGACCTGGCAGGCATCGCGAGCGAAAAAATCAGCGGATAACATTATGTGATATTAATTTTAAACATGGCAACAGTGTAAACATTCAGCATTGTTTTCAAAGCGTTTGATATTGTTTAATGTGGTTTCTGCAATATTGGTTAATGCTTGATCGGTAAAAAAGCCCTGATGGCCGGTGATTAATACATTGGGAAAAGTAAGTAGACGTTCAAAAAGATCATCTGAAATAATTTGATCTGAGCGATCCTGAAAAAACAGATTTTCTTCCTGTTCATACACATCAAGGCCAAGGTATCCTAAGTGTTTATTTTTTAAGCCATCGATAACTGCTTGAGTATCAATAACTGCACCTCGGCTTGTATTGATTAACATAATCCCTTGTTTCATTTGTAGTAAGGAGGTTTTGTTTATTAAGTGGTGAGTATCGGGTGTTAGTGGGCAGTGTAAACTTATAACGTCAGCTTGCTGACATAAACTTTCAAAATCAAGATAACGAACACCAAGTTCAATACATTCATCGCTGGGGTTTGGATCATAAGCAATAACAGTGCTGCCAAAACCAATTAGTATTTTTGCTAATGCAGTGCCAATTTGACCCGTACCAACAATGCCTATAGTTGAGTGATGTAATTCAAAGCCCAATAAACCATCTAAAGAAAAATTACTCTCACGTATCCGGTTATAGGCACGGTGGATATGTCGACTTAAACTCAACATTAAACCGACAGCGTGTTCTGCGATAGATTCGGGAGAGTATGCGGGCACCCGGACAACGGTTATACCGAGTTTATTTGCTGTATTTAAATCAACATTATTAAAACCAGCACAACGTAAAGCAATAAGTCTGATACCTTTTTCAAAAAGTTTTTCTAATACGGATGAAGTGAGTTTGTCATTTACAAAAACACAAATACAGCTAACATCTTTTACTAATTCAATCGTGTCGTCATTGAGAGTATATTCATGAAAAATTAAATCATGCTGGTAGTGATTATTAACTTTTTCAAAAAAAGTAATATCATAAGCCTGGCTGCTAAAAAATCTGATTTTCATTGTTGGTGCTGGTTTTTAAGTTTGACATAATTTTGAGCGGAATATTCGATAGACTCAAGTTCGTCATTACTTAGTTTTCTTACTTTGCGAACAGGGCTTCCCATCCAGAGATAACCTGATTGCAGGTGTTTATTAGGTGTGACAAGAGAACCTGCGCCGATGAGACTTTGTGATTCAATGATTACACCATCCATAATAGTAGCACCCATGCCGATTAGACTTGAATCTCCAACATGGCAACCATGTAAAATCACCCGATGTCCCACAGTTACATTGTTTCCTATTTTTAAATCAAAACCACCAGGGTTATAGGGGCCGTCATGGGTAACATGAAGTACGGAATTATCCTGTATGTTGGTGTTATTGCCAATTTGAATGGAGTTAACATCGCCACGAACAACAGTTAGTGGCCAAATAGAACTGTTTTCTCCAATTTGTACGTCTCCTAAAACCAGTGCGGTATCATCAATAAAGCTGGATGAGTGGATTACAGGATGCTTGTTATCAAAGTCTCGTATAGTCATTTTAAAACTATAGCGTATTTATGACGTGGTACCACAAATTATTACCCTATAATGGTAAACTAAATATAACCCAGGCTAAATATTTATTAAAAAGACGAATTTATTATGAAAAAATTATCTTACTCTTTTCTTTTAGTGATATTTTTAATTGCAGGTTGTGAAACTAACCCTTCCAGTGCAAGCGCTCGCCAGTGCCGGGATGGTTTAAAAATCGCAAACAAAGAATTAAATTTTGCTAAAACACAAGGTTTTTCCGGAACAGTTGCATACACTAAAGCGGCAACGTTATTAACGGGCGCATCGATTCAATATGAATTTGGAAAGTATCCAAATTGTATAAGTAAAGTTGAGCGTGCAAGAAGGTATATTAAAAATTCACAGATTAAGTAAAAATATTAAAGATAATCGCGAAGCAGGAGATTAATCCTGCTTCGCTGTTATATTTGAGTGAAGTGGTTTATCGCATTGTTACCAGTTCTTCAGAACTCGTTGGGTGAATAGCGACTACATTATCAAAATCTTTTTTAGTAGCGCCCATTTTAATCGCAACACTAAAACCTTGTAACATTTCATCTGCACCTTTGCCGATGATATGAATTCCAACTACTTTCTCGTCTGCACCAACACAAATAAGTTTCATTGCAGTTTGCTGCTTATGTTCAACCAAAGCATGATACATGGCAGTAAAGCTGGTTTGATAAATTTTCACAGCATCACCGTGTTCTTTACGTGCTTGTTCCTCTGTTAAACCCATAGTGCCAATTGGAGGATGACTAAACATTACAGTAGGTATGTTTGTGTAGTCGAGTTTTCGATCAGGCATATTATTAAATAAGCGATCAGATAAACGACGTGCAGCATTAATGGCAACGGGTGTAAGTTGTGCTTTACCAATTACATCACCAACGGCATAAACGCCTTCAACATTTGTTTGTTGATATTCATCGGTAGGAATATAACCTTGCTCAGTATATTTAATACCGGCAGCATCCAGATTAAGAGGAGCAGTATTTGGTGCACGACCAATTGCCCAGATTAGCGCATCAATGTTTTCACAGACTATTCCACCCTGACAATGAACGGTTAATGTTCCATCATCATTTTTATCAATTTTTTCAACATTAATACGGGTCATTAAATTAACGCCGGCATTAACCATATCTTCCATTAGTGTTTCACGAAGCATTGAATCAAAGCTAGCAAGGAAATGTTCACGGCGAAGTAACATTGATACTTCACTACCCAGATCATTTAGTACGCCTGCAAGTTCAACCGCAATATAACCTGCACCGACTACAGCAACACGTTTAGGTTGTTGTTGTAAGGCAAAAAAGCCATCCGAGGTAATGCCGTGTTCAGCACCAGGCACATCAGGTACAATTGGATAACCACCAGGAGAAATAACAATATGATCGGCTGTATATTTTGTGCCATCAACATCGACTGTATTGGCATCAATGAACTTAGCGGTGCCTTGTAGATATTCAATATTTGAATCTTTAAGATAATTACCGTACCAGTCAGTAATACCTTTGATATAACCCTGGCGTGCCTCAACCAGTTTATTCCAGTTAAAACCATTTACCGTGACATCAAAACCGTAACCTTTGGCATCACCTAATGCACCAGCAATTTCAGAAGCAAACCACATTACCTTTTTTGGTACACAACCGATGTTGACGCAGGTGCCACCGACTGTTTTATTTTCAATGACGGCTGTTTTTTTACCGTACTCTGCTGCACGTTCACATGCTGATAATCCACCGCTACCGGCTCCAATAGATAAAAGATCGTAATGTTGTTTCATAATGTTCTCGTTAATTAGATTAAGGCTAAATGTATTTCCTGATGAAATATCAGGTTATGTTTTGCTGTTACAGTATTATAAAGGAATGTAGAATCTGCGCCTTAATAAATATATCAGAAGGGAAGAAAAATGAGCAATGATATTACTTTATCAGATCAATTAATTGATAACTTATACGGAGTAATTTGTCAGCATGATGAATCTGCAAAACAAAATATGATGGTCGCATTGCAATATTTTGCTGCAGTTTCGGGTTATATGCTGGGTGATTATCCTGGGCAAGATGATGAGCGTGAGGAGTTGATTGATCAATTAGCGGCGTTTACTAAAAATGTCTCTGGAGATCGAGCTAAAAGCCAAAAAGCACAACAACAAGCACAGACTGAGCAAGAGGAAATATCGGCAGCTGCAGGTAAAAGTGTAGAAACGGCAGATCCCGCTGTTGGGATATGGAAACCAGAATAGAAATCAATAAAATGGGTTGTTTTGCAGATGTTTGGGTGATATTTGCATAAATCAGTCTCTATATTAGAAGTTGATTATGTAGATAGTATGCTTACAAATTTAATATGATAATATTGAATTTGCAGGTTGTATCACATATTATTTATGTGTGTTTAATATAATGATTAGTCATTTATACTTAAAGTAAGCTTTGTAAAATAGGGTCGGTACATGGAAGACAAAAATCTTAAGTTGCCAAAGGAAGAATTAACAACTCAACTTGATTCATATAGTTTTAATGAATCTTCAAAAGATATTCTCAATCATGTTACATGTAAAAATCAAAATAAGAATAAAAAATCAAACGATACGTTTAATCATGTCTTAGCCGCAAAAAATGAATGGGAATATTGTGTAGATTCACTTGAACATCAAGCTATGATTATTCTTGATGATGAGCTAAAGGTAATTCGTGTTAATCGAACTGTTGAATTATGGGGCTGGGGTGAAGCAAAAGAAGTTACAGGTATTCATGTATTGAATTTGATTAAACCTGCAATTGAGCATGATTCGATTAGTGACTGGATAGATGAATGGTGTCAGCTTGATATACAACAGAGTGTTGAGTGGGAATCCAAAAATTTTGTTACAGGAAAAAAATTCCGTTTCTCATTTTATCCTAATAAAGATATAGACAGCTTACATCATAATGATTCATGTTATGCAGTATTATTGATTAGTGATATTACTGATGATAAAGCCCATATATCCAAGAAAAATTATTTTGATGATAAAAATGTAAGTGATGAAATTATCGATGAACTATCAAGAGATGATAATAAGAAATTAATAAAAGAATCAGAAGAACGTATGCACCAACTTGCTGATCAATTAATTAATTCTCAGGAAGATGAAAGAAAACGAGTATCAAGTGAATTACATGATGGGGTAGGACAAATGCTTTCTGCATTAAAATACCAGGTCGAGTCGATTATATGTGAATCAAACAACTCGTCGAAACAAAGAAAAAGTGATTTTGTTTTAAACGACGTGCTTGATAATATTAAAATGGCATTAAGTGATTTAAGACGTATTTCGGTTGATCTTCAGCCATCTGTTCTTGAAGACCTGGGTCTTTTAAGGACTTTAAGATGGTTTACTGGTGAATATAATAAAGTTTATGCAAATCTCAATATTGATTTAAAAATTGATATTCCTGAATCAGATATTAATGAAAACTATAAACCGGTCATTTATCGAATTATTCAGGAAGCTATGAATAATATCGCTAAGCATGCAAAAGCTAAAAATATATTATTACATTTGACAAAATCTGAAACGGGCCTTCTATTACGTATATCAGATGATGGTTGTGGTTTTGATCTTAAAAAAGTTAATGAAAAGAATAAATCAGGACTGGGTTTAAAAAGTATGGAAGAGCGAGCATTAAAATCAAATGCGACCTTTACTATTAGTTCTTGCGCTTTATCCGGAACGGTTGTTCAGATTTTTTGGGAGGATTAAGTTTGATCGACAAGACCATTTTTCATAGCATAATTTGTTAAGCTGCCGAGACTATGCATATTTAATTTTTTCATTAGATTTGAACGATGTTTTTCAACTGTTTTAATGCTTATCGACAAATGTTCTGCAATATCTTTACTGCGATTTCCTTCTGCAATTAATTTAATAATTTCTCTTTCTCTTTTAGTTAACACATCCCATGATGTAGCAGGTTTGGATGAGCCTGTAGAGTTTAAATAGCCACTAACTACATTGCCACATATGCTTGGGCTTAAGTATGTTTTTCCATTAAGCACATTTTTTATGGCTGCCAGAAGTTCTTCGTGACTGTCATCCTTTAATACATAACCATCTGCACCTGCATCAAGAGCCGTATGAATATATTCTTCGCTGGTATGCATGGTTAACACTATGCATTTAATTTCAGGTAGTCTTTTTTTTAGTTCACGAATTGCCTCAGTACCATTAGTTTTTGGCATTGACAGATCGGTGAGTAATAAGTCTGGTTTAAGGGAGAGTGCAGTTTTTATGGCATCCATACCATTGTCAACTTCAGCAACGACTTCAAAATCAGATTTACTATTTAAAATTGAACGCAGTCCTGCTCTAAGAATACTGTGATCGTCTGCAAGAAGTATGGTGTGCTTTTTAATCATAATATTAGTTTATCAGATTTAATATTGTTTTTTAATCCAATCCTGGTATTCACCTGACATAACAGCACGCCACCAATCTTCATTTTTTAAATACCAGTCAACGGTTTTCTTTATGCCTGTTTGAAAACTTTCTGCAGGTTGATAACCTATTTCATTATTACTTTTACTCGGATCAATAGCATAACGTCTATCATGCCCAGGCCTGTCTTTTACATATTTTATGAGTTCTTTTGCAGTTTTACCATGGTTTACTGGTGCATTTGGAAATTGTTTTTGTAAGTCAGGATCATCCTTAATACATTTATCAACAAGATCACACACAAGGTTAACAATATCAATATTAGCCCATTCATTTATGCCACCAATATTATAGGGTTCACCTTTACGGCCTTTGCGAATAATGAGGTCAATACCTCTTGCATGATCATCGACATATAACCAGTCACGTATTTGCTGACCATCACCATAAATGGGTAAGGCTTTGCTTTCCAGTATATTGGTAATAACCAAAGGAATGAGTTTTTCTGGAAACTGATATGGGCCATAATTGTTTGAGCAATTTGAAATATTGGTATTTAAGCCATAGGTTTCCTGATAAGAGCGAACAAAAAAATCAGATGAGGCTTTACTTGCAGCATAAGGTGAATTAGGTGCATAAGGTGTGTCTTCACGAAAGGGAGGATCATTTGCTGCTAATGTGCCATAAACTTCATCAGTCGACACATGTTGAAATAAATGTGACATCCCCGGATTTTCATCTAACCAGTAAGTTTTAGCTGCTTTTAATAATTCATGGGTACCTTTTACGTTTGTTTCAATAAAGGCATCAGGACCGGTAATTGAGCGATCAACATGAGACTCTGCTGCAAAATGAACAATGGTATCAATTTTTTCTTCACGCAATAATTTTAAAGACAAGTCATAATCTAAAATATCACCATGAACAAAACGAAAGCCAGGATTTTTTTCTACGGAAGATAAATTAGCAACATTACCTGCATAAGTTAATGCATCCAATACCACAACCCGGTTATCAGGGTATGTTTTTAACCAGTAATGGACAAAGTTGGCACCAATAAATCCTGCACCACCGGTGACAAGTAGTTTCCTGGGTGTATAAATTTCAATTTTAGACATTTTATTACCGGGTTAATTTAATTTCTAATTTAGCATGTCATTGCACTTAATGAACCGCTACGCGTTTCGTCAGTATTACCCTAACGTGTTTCACACGTTCTGGCATCGAGGAAACAATGTGACCGCAGCAATCTCCGGAAAAGAGATATTTGTCATGAGATTGCCACGTTTTGCTCACCCCAAGGGTACTTCCTCGTATTGTTTACAACAATACTCAGGGCGCGCAATGACGCAGATGCGTCACTTTAATTCTGTTAATACTTGTTTTAATGCATTTTGCCAGTCTGGCATTTCAATGCCAAAAGTTGTTTTTAGTTTTGAACAATCTAACATAGAATTTACCGGGCGTTTGGCAGCAGTTGGATATTCTGCTGTTGTTATTGGATTTACTTTAACCTTTTTGTTAAGCATACCCATTTTAACGGCCTGGCTAAATATTTCTCTGGCAAAATCATACCACGATGTTTTTAAACTTCCGCAGTAATGGTATGTACCCCATGCAAGTATTTGTTGTTGTTGATATTGATCTGCTAAATTTATTAATGTTTGTGCAATATTTTTTGCAGGAGAGGGGCCACCAAACTGATCCGAAACCACATTGAGTTCATCTCTGTCTTTGCCTAAACGCAACATGGTTTTAACAAAATTATTACCTTGTGCTCCAAATACCCAGGCAACGCGTAAAATCAGGTGATGGGGTAAATGTTGACGAATTGCTTCTTCGCCATGCCATTTACTGATCCCATATATACCAAGTGGTGAAACAGGGTCATTTTCACTATAAGGTTCTAATTTTGAACCATCAAACACATAATCAGTTGAAATATGAAACAGTGGAATGTTTAGTTTTTTACATGCAGCAGCAATATTTTCTGCACCATCACGATTAATGGCATAGGCCAGGTCTTGTTCCTCTTCAGCTTTATCAACTGCAGTATATGCTGCAGCATTAATTACAAGATCAGGTTGAAGATTGTTGATATATACTTCAGCATTGTTTTTTTGAGTAATATCTAACTCAGCGCGACCAGCTGCAATGACGTTATATTCTCTTTTTATTGCAATATGTACGAGCTCTTTTCCAACCTGACCCTGTGCCCCGGTGATCAGAATTTTCATCATGTTCAATTGGCCACTTCCATATCTAACATAAAATCGTCATAAGCAGGTAATTTGTCATGCGCTTGATGTTTTAACAACACATTTTTTTTATCTTTTTCAGAAAGGGATATTTTTGATGAAATATCTGAAATAGACCAATCAATACCAATATCAGGGTCATCCCAGGCAATACCCTGTTCAGATTCAGGGTGATAATAATCAGTACACTTATAAAGAAAGTCTGCACTTTTAGATAGAACAACAAAACCATGTGCGTAACCTGGCGGAACATACATCATTCGCATACTTTTTTCGTCAAGTTGAGTGCCATACCATTGGCCAAAAGTAGGTGAGCCCTTTCGCACGTCTACCGCCACATCAAAAACAGTTCCACTTGTAACACGGACTAATTTACCCTGAGTTTGTGTTAACTGATAATGCAGTCCACGCAACACGCCTTGTGTTGAACGTGAATGATTGTCCTGAACAAACTTAACATTAATGCCTGCTTGTTTAAGAACATCCTCGCGATAGGTTTCCAGAAAAAAACCACGTTTATCGCCAAAGACTTTTGGTTCAATGACAATAACGCCGGGTAAATGTGTTTTAATAATTTTCATAGTCATATTAAGCTTATTTTATTTAGCGTGATGCTATTTAATAAGCCCCATTAAGTATTCACCATAACCACTTTTTAATAAATGACGTGCTAATGATTCTACCTGGGCAGCATCAATATAACCCTGAGCGTATGCAATTTCTTCGGGGCAGGCAATTTTTAATCCCTGGCGTTCTTCCATGACCTGGATGAAATTCGAAGCTTGTAATAATGAGGCATGCGTACCCGTGTCTAACCAGGCATAACCACGACCCATTACTTCAACATTGAGATCTCCTCGTTTCATATATACTTTATTTACATCAGTTATTTCGAGTTCACCACGAGGAGATGGTTTAATATTTTTTGCTATTTCAATTACATCATTATCGTAAAAATATAAACCGGTTACGGCGTAGTTACTGGTTGGTTTTTCGGGTTTTTCTTCTAGCGCAATTGCATGACCATTATCATCAAAATCAACAACACCATAACGCTCGGGATCTTTTACATAATAACCAAAGACGGTTGCGCCTTTTTTTTGTTGTATGGCATTGCTTAATAATTTATCCATGCCATGGCCATAAAAAATATTATCACCTAAAACCAGGCTGACACTGTCGTTGCCGATAAATTGTTCACCAATAATAAAGGCTTGCGCCAGTCCATCTGGATTTGGTTGAACTTCATAGGTTATGTTGAGGCCCCATTGATTACCTGAACCTAATAAATTAATAAATAATTGCTGATCATGCGGTGTCGTAATAATTAAAATATCCTGAATACCTGCCAGTATTAAAACGGACAAGGGATAATAAATCATCGGTTTATCGTAAACAGGTAAAAGTTGTTTACTTAACGAATGCGTTAATGGGTGCAAACGAGTGCCGGAGCCACCGGCCAAAATTATACCTTTCACTTTTCTAAACTCCTGAAAATATAGATAATTTTATAAAAAAAATATGAGTTGTGCATATTAAAATAAACCGATAAGTAATGCTATTTTATAGTACTCATGTTGCTAGTGAAATAGCCCAATCAGGTATTCCTTGGAATATATTACCAACTTTTTAACTGTATATATCCAGGCTATTAAGTTCGCTATAGTGCCATTAAAATTATGATTATGTGTATAATTACGACATGAAAAATAGTGTGGATCGATATACTACTTTATTACCGACGTTACTTTCAGTAACGGAATGGTTGATTGCACCAGTAATTACATTAGGCTCTTTTATTGTCATCCTGTATTACAGTGGTATTGTGCTTGAAGAGCAATATCTGGCAATGGCAGTTATTATTTTATTACTTTCTCTAATTATTCTTAAAGAGTCTGATTTATTTGAAACCTCAAGTAGTGCAGATGCGCAGGCTCAGAGCAGTAATGTGCTTATTTACTGGGGCGTAATGATTTTTGCACTCATTATTATTGGCTATGTTACAGCTACGATTGACTTGTTTGACGTGAGTGTTTTATATACCTGGGCGGTGATAACACCAGTACTTATTCTTATAGCAAATTTTATTTTCAGATATCTCTTATTGTTAAGTTTAAAGTCAGAAGAAAATCAACGAAAGGTTGCAATTGTTGGGGCAAATGAAGAATCTCATAAACTCGCAGACAATATTGTTAATAATATTGCGTATGGATTAAAGCTCAATGGTTATTTTGATGATCGCCCGGAAGAGAGAACCGGGAAGTCTATGGCGGTGCCATATTTAGGCGTCATGGACAAGCTACCAGAATATGTTAAGAAAAAGGGCATTGATCTAATATATATAACGATACCTGTGAGCCATCAACAGCGCGTTTTAGATTTATTGGATAAATTGCATGATACAACTGCATCTATTTACTTTACCCCGGATATTTTTGTTTATGAACTAATCCAGGCACGAATGGATAATATTGGTGATATGCCGCTGGTTGCACTTTGTGAAACGCCTTTTAGTGGTTTAAATGGTGTTTTAAAACGCCTCAGTGATATTTTATTTTCTGTATTTATTTTGGTATTAATTTCACCAATATTGTTAATGGTCGCGTTAGCCGTTAAATTATGCTCACCTGGTCCTGTTCTTTTTTCCCAAAAACGTTATGGCCTTGATGGTGAAGAAATTATTGTTTATAAATTTCGCTCAATGACGGTATGTGAAGACGGTGATAATATTAAACAAGCCACACGAAATGATGCTCGTATTACTAAATTGGGTGCAATATTAAGAAAATATTCACTCGATGAATTGCCGCAATTCATTAATGTTTTACAAGGTAGAATGAGTGTTGTTGGACCAAGACCACATGCTGTTGCGCATAATGAAATGTATCGAGGTATGATTAAAGGTTATATGATGCGCCATAAAGTTAAACCCGGGATAACCGGTTGGGCTCAGGTTAATGGTTGCCGAGGCGAAACGGATAAAGTCGAAAAAATGCAAAAGCGTATTGAGTATGACCTGGATTATTTGCGTAACTGGTCACTTGGACTTGATACAATAATTATCCTGAATACCGTTGTTACCGTATTTAAGACCGACGATACATATTAAATATGAAGTTAGCTTAAGTGTGAGCCATAAACTAAGCGTAAACCCTACCTAATACGTATAAACAAATACAGTGATCTGTTTATATGCTTATCCAACAATATCCTCCAAACTTAACTCATATTTAGAGTAACTTGATAAATTCAATATAATAAATATGTAAGTTGTTGTATTTTATGGAATAGTTGTGCTTTTTGGATGTTAAATAACAATTCAGGATGAATTGTAAGAAAGGCCCTACAAAGAAATAATCCATTCCCTACAAATTCTGTCATAAAAGTTACACTAAAATTAAGTACAATTTTCATATGCAAAGTGATAATGATAATCGCAAAATATGTGATATGTCGTGCTCTAGGGGAATACGTTGAGCATGTGTAGGTTCGAAATTTTATTAGGGATTGTAAAATGCTAGTTCTAACTAAAGAATCTGAGATAAAGGCACCTGAGTCTGGTTTAGATACACTCAGTGAAACCATTTACCAGTCAAATTTCATCAGAAAACATTTTGATTTTTATCAATGGCAGCAGCAGTATGTCAGCAAATTCATTCCGCACAATGCATTAATAGCCGCGTGGGGTAATTTTGCCAGGGGAACACTGCAATTTGATATTTGTTCGAGTATTCCCGAAATACACAACCAACAGCTGTTTGGCGGTTGTAATGAAGTTAAACCGTTAATGAGTGCTCTTTTTAACAAATGGGAAAACAATAATGATAAATGGTTTTTTCTGGAAGAATTTAATCTTTGGGAGTTAGGCCTGGATCCTTCACCGACTGAAAAAATTATGACTGAGTTATTAGCTATGCGTTCAGTTCTGGTTTATGGCTTTCGAGATAAACGCAGCAATAATGACGTGTTGTATGTATTTTTAAATTCACACCTTATGTATGAAACACAAACATCGGTGTTAAATGCAATCATGCCTCATCTTGATGCTGCGTTAAGGCGAGTAGATTGCTTACCTGATAATAATGAGAGCTCGGTTGAAATTGCTCCAATTTTAAGCATGATAAGTGAGCGAGAAGCTGCGGTATTAAATCTTGTTATTCAAGGTCAAACTAATACTGTTATTGCAGAGCATTTGTTTATTAGTGTGAACACAGTTAAAAATCACCTGAAACATGTTTACAGGAAGATGGGCGTGTCAAGTCGCGCACAAGCCGTGGCACAATATTTGAAAGCACCAAAACCAACCAGTGAAGATGTTGAAGCTAATAACAACATCCAGACCCTGTCAGTAGCATGATTTAAAATATGACCCGATCGGGTCATATTTATTTCCCCATCAATTTGATAGCATTTTTATATGTTCCTTTAGGTGATTTGGAATAGATAAATTTAATTATGCTGCTCGTTACAAACAGATATTTATGAGTATTTTGGTGGTGCTAATGACAGTGATTCTTATATCAATACTGTACTTGTGCCTGCAGCAGCATGATTATTTGGAATAGCATTACAGGGTTTCTTTGTAACAACATCAAAACGATAAAAATAGAATATATAAAAATGACCTGATCGGGTCATAGATGGTCAGCACTAAAAGTGTAAAAATTAAGAGCAAGTCGTGCAGGAAAAATTGGGGTAACGAAAATGAAGATAATTAGAACATTACTTATCATTGCAGGTTTTGTCGGCTTTACTACGACAAGTCATGCAGTGTTTGTAGACAGTGCTGCTCAGGATACATTATATGTTTCAGTCGATGGTCCGGTAGTTCAGTCTGATCCAGCAAGACTTGGAACGTCGGGTGAAGTTTTTTTTAATGTTGTATTTGATAATATAGGCACAGCATCAGCTATTGGATCAAGTTTTGATATTAATTTTGCTACATTTAGTGCTGAGTTATTACCTGTAGAAGTATTTTTGTATAGAGATGATACTTCAGATTCTACGGGCGTAGGCACATTTGATAAAACTTTAGATATATTAGTTGGCTCTGCTTCTGGCATGTCGGCATCTTTCAACGCCATAATTGATGATAGCCAGGCATACTTCTTGAAATTGGTTGGTATTGCAGATGCTATTTATGAAGTAAATATTGGTGCTGTAAGTGCTGTACCTGTTCCAACAGCAGGTATTCTTTTTGCGACAGCATTATTTGGTGCAGGTGCATTTGGACGTCGGAAGAAAAAATCTGCGAGTACCCTAATGGTTGGAGCTTTTACTCGCGCAAGCTAAGTAAAACTTGTTAGACTATGAAAAGGGGCCATAGGCCCCTTTTTTACTTTAACTAAAGCGAAAATTCGAATGAGATTAAATAGAATACTGATTCTTTCCCTGCTACTGTGTATGACACCATTTAAACTTTCATTAGCTTATGATTCAGGTGAATATAAAATACGTCAGGGAGACATACTTGATGTCTCTGTATGGGGAGATGAGACACTGGTCAAAGAAATAAGGGTATTACCTGATGGCAGTATCAGCTTTCCACTAGCAGGACAGGTGCCTGTAGCCGGGCTCTCACCCTCTGAAATTGAAGCTCTTATTACTAAAAAGCTTAAAAAGTACCTTCCAGATCCAGAAGTAACAGTTATTGTCCAAAGTACTGATGGGAACAAGGTTTATATCTTAGGTAAGGTTAATACACCTGGTGCTATTCCTTTGCAGGGGCCTATGACCGTTCTTCAGGCTTTGAGTATTTCCGGTGGATTTGACCGGTTTGCAGACCTGGATGAGATTAAGATTTTAAGAGGAAGAAAAGTTCTTGAAGTACATTATAGTGACCTAATTCGCGGTAAAAATCTTAAATCAAATTACAGTTTACAGGCTGACGATACGATTTTAGTCCCTTGATTGAACTGATAATAATTATGTTTGTTAAATTGAACCTTTATGATGCCATCCTCGTTAAAAATATCTCTAAAAACCATTGTTTACAGTTTGGCTATGGGGGTAATAATACTTTTATTTAGTATTACAACAAATACGTTTGCTACAACGGTACAGTCTTTAACGCTACCATTAACGTTTGAATATGAAAGTAATCCGAGATTATCCTCTTCTGAAGAACAACCAATAAGCCGCGTTGTTTTAGTACCTAATTACTCGCTAATATCAAATCAAGGAACAGATCAATGGTCCGCTGCAGCAAGTGTCCATATCGAACAGTCATCTGATGATACAATTAGCCAGAATCGTAGTGACCCATCAATAAACCTGGGTTGGACACATGACTATGAAACAGGCCGGTTTGGGGTAACTGCACTTTTAAACGACCAGTCAACACGTGTTAGTGAATTTACTGATAGTGGAATAGTGAGTGGCGATAATACACGTAAAACACGCACAGCTTCTGTAAATTGGTTGAATAACCTGAGTGACAGAACGTCATTGACTCTCAATATCGCGACCACAAAAGTCATGTTTGAAGGCCTGGTTACGACAGGTTTGGTTGATTTTCAACATAATTTAATTAATGCGAAACTGAATTACGTTCTGAATGAGCAAGTAGATATTTTTACTCAATATTCATTTTCTGGCTATAAACCTGAAGAGGTAAACGGCACTAATAGTGAGACAATAAGTTTTGATCTTGGTTTAACCTGGAACGTAAGTGAAAACCTCAATGTGACAAGTAGTGCAGGCTTGAATGAAACAAAGAGTGAAAATAGTAGCCTAACAACTACAGATGAGAGCTGGCAAGCGGCACTTAATATGCAATACACCTCATTACGAGCGAATAGCAACCTGAATTTATCAAGAAGCCAGTCTCCTGGTAGCACGGGAAGTGTAAGCGAGATGAATCAAATTACTGTTGGTTGGCGGTACAGACTGAGTGAGAAGGACGACCTTTCATTAAATTATAATTGGGGTCAAAATTTGACTCAAAATAAGACGGAAACACAGCTTTTTTCGGCAAATTACACTCGGCAAATTAGTTTATCATGGGATTTTATTTTATCAGCTGAACACAGGGTTAGAGATGATAGACTAACAAGGGCATCTAGTAGCAGCGCAATGGCTGGCATTATATATAAACTTCCGGATTTTTAGGCCGTATGAATAATAATTATAACAATACAGAATATGAATTAACGTTGCATGATTATATTGATATATTGAAGCGACATGCACTGTTGATGACAGCAGTGTTTACTGTCGTTCTTTTTACAGCATCAGCTTTCGCTATTTTACTTCCGCCCGTTTATCAGTCTTCTGGCACGATATTAATTGAGTCTCAACAAATATCTACAGATATCATTGCGAGCAGTGTGACTGGTTTTGCCAGTGAACGTATTGAAGTGATTAAACAAAGGGTTATGACTCGTGAAAACCTTTTACGTATTATAAAAAAATATAATTTATTCCCATCTGATAAAGAGAAGCGCGTCACCTCTGAGCTTATTGATGATGTAAAAAAACGTATTATGATTAAAATGTTAAGCACTCATCAAAGACAAGCTGGTCGAAGAGGTGGTACGGCGACAATTGCGTTTGACATAATGTTTGAAGATCGACATGCAGAACTTGCCTTCGGGGTAACCAGTGAATTAGTTACATTGTTTTTAAGTGAAAATATTAAATCTCGTGTTGAGCGTGCCACGGAAACAACGAAGTTTTTAAGTCAGGAGGCACAACGATTAAAAGCCGCTCTGGAAAAAATGGAAAGTTTGGTAGCAATCTATAAACAGGAACATTCGAACTCATTACCTGAAAATCTGGCTTTAAAAACAGCTATTTTACAACGTACAGAAACAGCCCTGGCTAACCTGGACAGAGATTATAATGCGACAGAAAATGAGTTACGGCGCCTTGAGGTTGAGCTTTCTGCAGCAAAGTCAGGTCTGGATGTTGCAGAAACACCGACTTCTAAACTTAAGCAATTAAAAGCAGAGTATCTTCAGGCAAGCATTAATTATAAAGAGACACATCCAACCATCCGATCCCTTAAGTATAAAATTGAAAAGCTTGAAGAGGATATTTTATCCAAAAGAGATATTTCTACAGTAGCTATTGGTAGTGATGTTGCCATAGATAATGAGTTAGTGCTTAGAGTAGAAACACTTATTACGACAGCAAAGCAAACTTTACAATCTATTGATAGTCAACGTAAACCAATGCGTAAGAAAATAGTGAAGTATGAGAAAGAGATAATACAAACTCCACAAGTTGAGCTGGGTTTATCATCATTACTACGTGACCATAGTAGCGCGAAAGATAAATATGAAGAGATTCAAGCAAAACAGCTCAATGCACAGATTGCAGAAAACCTTGAAGGTGAAAATAAATCTGAACGTTTTTCTTTAATTGATCCACCGATACTTGCAGATAAACCGATAAAACCGAATAGACTAAAAATTATTATTCTGGGGTTTGTTTTGGCCTTCGGTGCTGCAGGTGGCTTAGCGTTGTTGTTAGAAATGTTGAATCAACGTATCCGCGGTAAAGGGGCGTTAACAGCTATTCTGGGATACAGGCCATTAATAGAGATACCCTACATCACAACCAGTGATGAACAGGCAAAGCGAAAAACAACTATTATTAGAAGTGGTATAGGTTTAGCTGCTTTTATAACGCTGTCATTAATTGTGTTGCACTTTACTTATATGGAACTGGATCTCTTGTTTTACAAAATATTAGCCAGATTGGAATAATGGTGTAAAAAATGGAAAAGATTATACGAGCTGTAGCTGAATCTAAGCGAGACAAGTCAAGTAAAGATCAAACTGCAAACATATCAAAGCAAACTATTCCTAGTGAAGTGTTGAACAAACCTGTGCGCTCCATAAAAACTAATGCAATAGTAAAATATGAACAAACACGGGTAGTATCACTGAATCATGATCTCTTGGCAAAAAATCGTATTATTGCATTTAATAAAAACAACCACTTGTCATTAGGTTTTGACATTCTACGCACACAAATTATTAAAAAGATGTTAAAAAATGGTTGGCGTACAATAGCGATTACATCGCCAATACCTGCTTGTGGTAAAACCATGGTGTCAATAAATTTAGCAATGAGTATTGCACACCATACTGAAAGAACAGCTATGCTGGTAGATTTTGATCTGCGGCGGCCGACTGTAGCTAAATATCTGGGTTTACCTTCGGGATCAACATTGAATGAAGTTTTATCGGGCGATGCTTCAGTTGCTGAGTCACTTGTGAACCCTGGACTCGATCGTTTTGTTATCTTACCGACCGCAAAGCCTGTTATAAATTCATCTGAAGTATTGTCTTCACGTAAAGTGGCCAGTTTAATAACAGAATTTCGTGATCGTTACGCAGAGCGTATTGTGATATTTGATATGCCTCCTCTTCTTGGTTCAGATGATGCCATGATAATACTGTCACAGGTTGATTGTGTTTTGGTTGTTGTTGGCAACGGGATGGTTAGTAAAACAGATTTAACGGAAAGTATGCGTTATGTGGATTCTGACAAGTTGTTAGGTACTATCTTAAACAAAGCGAAAATTTCACAGTCGCAGAAAGATTATTATGGTTATTCATAGAGCGGAGATATTTAAGGATATATCTAATCGATCTCTGATCGTTATCGGGATATTATTTTTTACTTTTACCTGGTTGTTATATCAATCTGGATTGCTTCTGATTTGGCTACAAGATGAAGAGTATGGTCACGGTATGATGGTGGTTGGAATACTCATATATCTGCTTTATCGTAACCACAATATGCTATTGACTGCACCAGTTTCAACAAACTGGATAGGTATATTTATTTCTATAGCAGCTCTTCTAATGTTTTTTCTTGGTAAATTATCGGGTATAGCACCGCTACAAATGTACAGTATCTGGTTGTTTGCAATTGCTGCAACCTTTTCGATAGGTGGTTGGGATTTATTTAGAAAATTACTAATTCCACTTTGTATTATATTGCTACTTATTCCTTTACCGAACGTTCTCGGTCCATTACTGACATCTCAGCTACAATTAATTTCCTCTCAATTGGGGGTATGGGTGATTCGCTTGTTTGGTGGAGTTGTTTTCCTTGAAGGCAATGTCATTGATATGGGTAGCATCAAATTACTCGTTGCTGAAGCATGTGCAGGTTTACGTTATTTGTTTCCCTTAATGAGTATAGGGGCGATAGCTGGTTACTTAATGCAAGCACCTGTATGGATGCGTTGGTCAATATTTTTAGCCACAATACCAGTTACTATATTTATGAACAGCTTCCGAATTGGTGTTACCGGATTGTTGACTGAGGCATATGGTTCTGGTCACACTGAAGGATTTTTACATTTTTTTGAAGGTTGGGTTGTATTTATTGCTTCACTAATTATATTAATTGCCTTTGCCTGGCTGCTAATCAAAATAGTGCCTGGTTCACCAACCTTAACCAAAGTATTTTCATTTGATCATATTTTTACAGCTAAGGAAGGAGACAGAGATAATACTTCATCTGGGAAAAGTCAGAATTGGCAAAATCGCACATCAGTAAAAATTATGTTGGGTAGCTTAATAGTTGCAGCTATAGCTTCGAGCCCCATAGCGGAACGTAAAAGTGCAACGATTGTTATTAAACCTCTTTCAAGCTTTCCTGAAATGCTGGGGCAATGGCGAGCTAATCAAAGCCGATTACCTGCTTCAGTTGTAGAAAGTGCAGCAGCATCTGATTATTATAATGGAACCTTTACCTCGCCAACAAATAAGAAAATAAATTTGTATATTTCTTATTATGAAGATCAGAAATTAGGACCAGCACCACATTCACCAACTCTTTGTATCCCTGGTGATGGTTGGAAAATAATGAGTAATGAACCTTTTTTATTAAAAAGTAAAAAGGGCGCTTCAATAGAAGTTAGTCGACTCATTATTACCAAAGGTGAGCACACTATAATTACTTATTATTGGCTTAAACAAGGCTCAAATATCTTTCGCCAACAATTTATGGCCAGGCTGAATTTAATCTGGTTTGCAATAAAAGAAAACCGTGCTGATGCCGCTTTAATAAGAATGGTCAGTGAAATTAGTAGCAATGAAAAAATGGAAGATACGGATGCAAGAATGCAGCAGATGGCAGAAGAGTTACTGGATGTCATTTCTGAATATGTGCCTGATTAATTTTTTTGTTATTCTGACCTGCGGCTTTCCCTACAGGAAGGAACAGGTGAACTGGAATATAGTTGAATTAACGGCTAAACAGATATAATTAGATATATAAATTATGGATATTGTCAGTGTTAATGATTGAGCGGCAATCTTTTTTTTGATGCGTTTAGAGGCTAGGGTTATGGGTATTAATGGTTTATCGTTATTAAATAAATTTTTTATAAATAGTGTTTTAATTCTGAGTTTACTCAGTATTTCTGCATGTTCTTCTCCCGAAGACAAAGCTAACAAATTCTATGAAAATGGTATGCAGTTACTTGAAAAAGGTGAATTGGTAAAAGCCAGGGTAGAATTCAGAAATGCTCTGCAGTTAAATCGGAAAATGACTAAAGCAATTTGGGGCCAGGTATTAATAGCAGAAAAACAAGCAAAGCCGCGAGAGCAGTTTAAACTTTTAAACACTGTGCTCATAAATGAACCTGAGCATTTACAAGCACTCGTAAAACTTGGCCGATTATTACTTCTAGCGGGTCAGCTTGACAAGGCTCTCGAGAAAAGTGATTTGGCACTCAAACTCAATAATCAGGAACTTTCAGTTTTATCTCTTCGAGCAGCGATTATGCTCAAACTCGACAATGCACCTGCCGCCGTTAAATTAGCCAACCAAGTTCTTGATAAAGATCATCTTCATAATGAAGCTCTCATGATACTTGCGGCAGAAAGAATCACAGCCGGAGACTCATTAAAAGCGATTGAATATCTTGATCGGGGCTTAAAAAAGAATGATAAAAATGTGGCAATGCAATTAATTAAAATCAAAGCGCTTGAAAATTTAGCCAAAATTGATTCGGCTGAAGAAGTTTTAATACGTTTGATAAAGCATTATCCAAAGATTGCTTCATTTAATACTGTATTAGCACAATTTTATCTTAAACATGGAAGAAAAGATGAAGCTGAACAGATATACCGAAATATCATTAAAAACAATCCAAAAGATCTGAAAGCAAAAATTAAGCTGGTACAGTTTCTAAATGGTGTTAAAGGGTCGGATGCAGGTTTAAAACAGTTACAAATGTTCAGCCAGCAGAACCCTGAGAATATTGATCTCAAATTTGCACTTGTACAGTTTCATCTTTCCAGAAAAGAATATACGCATGTAAATGAGCTGTTAAATAAAATTATTAATGAAGAAGCTGGTACTGAAGTTGCAATAAAGGCTAAAGGTATTATGGCTGCCACTTTGTTGGTAAAAGGAGATAAAAAATCAGCAGAGAAAATTATTAATGAAATTTTGACTGCAGATAAAAAGAATCAAAGTGCAGTTATGCTTAAAGCGAATATTGATATAGATCGACAAAAATATGATGAGGCAATTGCAGCTTTAAGATTAATACTTCGTGATACTCCTGATTCAAGCGGAGCTTTATTTATTTTAGCTAAAGCATATTATCTGTCGGGCTCATCTGATTTGGCAGATGAACAATATTTTAAAGCATTTAAATCAAGTAAATTTAATGAATCATATGGCTTGAGTTATGCGCAGTTTCTTTTAAAACGTAAACAGCCTAAACGTGCAGAAAAAATTATTACAGATGTTCTATCAGTTTCCAGGAATAGTTTACCTGCGTTGAAGTTACTTGCTCAAACAAGATTATCATTAGGTGACTGGATTGGTGCACAACAAGTTGCAGATAATATTAAGCGTATTGGAGATAAAAGTAATCTTGCAAACCAGATAAACAACGCTGTTTTGGTAGGACAGAAAGATTATTCCAAAAGTATAGCTTTACTTAAAAAAAGCTATCAATCCTCGCCAGATAGTGTGCAGCCTGTTGTAGCATTAGTAAGAACCTATTTATTAGCAGGAAAAACCAAAGAAGCAGGAAGTTTTCTGGATGCGGTAATTAGCGCCAGCCCTGATAATACTAATGCACGTATTTTACGGGGGCAGCTCTTTTCATCCCAGGGAAATAATGAAAAAGCAATAAACACCTATGAAGAGGCAATAAAAAGAGATCCTGAAAATGCTGCAAGCTATTTTCATTTAGCCACTTTACACATCCGTGGCAAACAATATGAAACAGCCAGTGTAGTGTTAAATAAAGGTTTATCAGTAGCACCTAAAAGTTTTTCACTTCAAATGACACTTGCAGGTCTCTATGAAACAACAGGAAAAATTGAAAATGCAATTAAAACCTATGAAGATCTAATCAAAATAAAACCGAATGCTGATATTGTTGCTAATAATCTGGCGAGTTTATTAACAGAAAATAGAACTGATAAAACCAGTTTTAATAAAGCGTATAACTTATCAAAACGTTTCAAACGTTCTGAGGTGCCGCAGTTTAAGGATACATTTGCCTGGGCGAATTATCACATTGGTAAATATGACGATGCCAGCCTGTTGCTTGAAAGCGCTATAGAACAATTACCAAATATTCCAGATTTTCATTATCACCTGGGTATGATTTATTTAGCAAAAGAAAACAAAGCTATGGCTCGTGAAGAACTGGAGAAAGCATTGAAGTTGTCTCTGGATAAAACTTTCAATAAGACAGAAGAAATACGTGCTACATTGGAAAAATTGTAATGTACGAAAAATTTTATGGGTTAACAGAAAAACCATTTTCTATACAACCGGATCCTGATTATTTGTTTTTAAGTAAACGACATAAGCTTGCTTATACAATGCTTGAATACAGTATTCAGAACCATGCAGGTTATACTGTTATATGTGGTGATATCGGTTGCGGCAAAACAACTCTTGTCCATCACCTGATCAATAATTATAAAAAAGAATTGACAGTTGGTTTGTTGTATAACACACCACCACATGTCGAAGATTTAATGCCATGGATCATGCTGGCATTTGGGTTGCCATATGAAGGCTTGTCTGACATAGCGTTGCATCAACAGTTTCAAAATTTTCTAGTTAAAAACTTTACGTCTGGAAAAAAGGCAGTTCTGATAGTTGATGAGGCACAGAACCTGACAATGAAGTCGCTCGAATCTTTACGTATGCTATCCAATATCAGTGTATACAAACATCAATTATTGCAAGTTATTTTAGTTGGACAGCCACAATTAAAACTCATGCTTATGCAGCCTGAATTAGAACAATTTAATCAGCGAGTGTCTGTTGAATTTTATTTAACACCACTTGAAGCCGTTGAAATTAAAAATTATATCAAGCACAGATTAAAAGTAGCTGGAAGAGAAGATGACCTGTTTACTGAAGCGGCCTATAAACGCATTGCGGATATAAGTAATGGAACACCCAGAAAAATAAATATTCTTTGTGATCTTGTCCTTGTGTATGGTTTTTCTTCAGAAATTAAGATGATTGATGTTGATTTAGTTAATGAAGTGATTACCGACAAAGAACGTTATGGTATTTTTTCAGTAAAAAATGGTTAATGCAAAAATGAATAATAAAATAAGTACGAATACAGTCTGGCATAATGCGACAGTAACTCGCACACGTCGTGAGAAACTAAATGAACATAAGAGCGTTATTTTATGGTTTACGGGATTATCAGGTTCAGGTAAATCTACGGTAGCTCACAGTGTTGAGGAAACATTACACCAAATGGGATGTAAAACATTTGTTTTTGATGGAGATAATGTTCGTCAGGGCCTGTGTGGCGATCTTGGTTTTAGTGATAGTGATCGCAAAGAAAATCTTAGACGTATTGGAGAAATGGTAAAATTATTTCTTGAAGCAGGCACTATTTCACTCACCGCGTTTATTTCACCTTTTAAAGAAGACAGAAATAAAATTCGATCAATGGTACCTGAAGGCGATTTTATTGAAATATATTGCCGGTGTTCAATTAGTAAATGTGAAGAAAGAGATGTAAAAGGCTTGTATAAAAAAGCCAGGGCAGGTGAGATTCCACACTTCACAGGTATTAGCTCACCCTACGAAGAACCGGAAAATGCAGAAATAGTTGTAGATACTGATGGCAGTGTTAGCCTTGCTGAGACAGTAGAAAAAATAATAACACAACTTCGAACAATTAAAATTTTGGTAAGCTCGGAATAGACAAGGCTAGGCTGAAATGCAAATATTTTAGTTCAACAATATTCATCACTTTTCCATACAACAAAATATACTATGCCTAACACTTTCGCTTACATTACTTTAATTATCTGGCCTTTTGTATCTTTAATTTTTTATAAAAAAATGCCGGTAGTGAATGCTACTTTTTGGACTATTGTTGGCGGATTTTTACTTCTACCTGTTAGCGTCGCAATTGATTTCCCTCTTCTTCCACCACTGAATAAAGAATCAATTCCAGTACTTTCTGCTTTGATTGGCTGTATATTCATAAAAAAAATAAAACTAAAGCTTCTTCCGAAAACGGGTGTAGAAAGGTGGTTGGTTTTTATCTTACTTGTCTCACCATTTATTACCACCTTCAATAATCAAGAGGTTTATAATTTTATTCCTGGTTTGACACTACATGATACATTTTCGTCTGTTCTTAATATTTACATTTACATACTTCCTTTTATTATAGGTATGCAATTGATTAAAACATATGAAGATCAATTAATGTTATTTAAGTTATTAGTTATTGCATGCTTGTTCTATTCGGTGCTAATTTTATATGAAGTTAGAATGAGTCCGCAATTACATACTTCAATTTATGGTTTTTTCCCACATAGTTTTGGCCAGCAACGACGATTTGGTGGTTTTCGTGCGGTTGTTTTTTTAGGTCATGGACTACTTGTTGCTATGTTTGTTGCTATATCACTAGGTGCCGTAACTATACTTTTAAAAGAAAAAGTTAAAAGTTATGGTTTTACTCCCTGGTTCATTGTTATTTATTTTTTTATATTATTGCTTTTATGCAAAACAGTAGGTTCTTTTATATTAGGCAGCCTGCTATTTTTTACTATAAAGCTGATGTCTGCTGAGATGATTAAACGGCTATCTTTATTTCTTCTTTTAATTTTTTTAATGTACCCGTTTTTATCAATGCTAGACTATTTTCCGCATGATACGTTAGTGCAGCTAGCTACAGACTTTGATCCTGGAAGAGGAGAATCATTAGGTTTTCGTTTTCATCATGAAAATTTACTGCTGGAGCATGCAAAACAAAAATTATTTTTTGGCTGGGGAGGCTGGGGGAGAAATAGATTGGATGGCTCAGTAACAGATGGTTATTGGATAATAATTTTAGGCGTATATGGGTTAATTGGTTTTATGTCATTATATGGGTTATTAGCATTAAGTGTTTGGAAAGCAGCTAAAACAAGCAGTACCCTTCTAAAAGATAAAAAAGAACAAAAGTTATTAATTTATCATACTTTAGTTGTAGTTGTTGTGATGATTGATCAGATACCTAATGCTTCTTTATCAGCGTGGTTAATGTTATTGGCTGGTGCGTTATTAGGACGTAGTAATAATGAATATATGTTACATCATAATAAAAGTAGAATTGTTTAAAGTCAGTCATTATATAAAGAGTAGAATTAATATGTATATTTATACAATGAATAATTTAACAATAAAAAATCAAAATGAGCACTAAACTATCTTTACGTAAACGCATTCTTCAGGGAGCATCCTGGATTATGGTGGGACATATTTCCGGACAGTTGCTTCGTTTAGCAAGCAACCTTATTATGACAAGGCTATTGGTTCCCGAAATGTTTGGTCTTATGGCAATTGCTAATGTTATTTTAATTGGTCTTGCAATGATGTCTGATGTAGGAATCAGACAGCATATTATACAGAGTGACCGTAGTGATTCAGTAGATTTTCTTAATTCTGCCTGGGTGGTACAAATTCTACGAGGCATTCTCTTATGGGGCGTTGCTTTAATAGTTAGTTGGATATTATCCGGGCTTTTAGCTAATAATTGGTGGCCAGTAAATAGTGTATATGCCGATCCTAAACTTCCTATTATTATAGCTGTTCTCTCTTTTGCATCTGTTATCATTGGCTTTGAATCTACTAAATTGGCTATGGCTAATCGTAATCTGGCCATGAAGCAGGTTGTAAAAATAGAATTAATATCCCAGCTTGCTGGAATTCTATTCATGTTGGGTTGGGCTCTACTCGATCGTTCAATATGGGCGCTTGTTTTTGGTGGACTGATTTCGAGTTTGCTTAAATCAGTGCTTAGCCATGTAATGTTATCCGGACATAGTAATAAGCTGCATTTAGATCGTGAGTCATTTTATGAGTTAATTCATTTTGGAAAATGGATATTTCTTGCATCGGTCTTAGGTTTTTTAGCTATGCATGGAGATAAACTTATTTTGGGTGGATTGATTAATGCAAAAGTTATGGGTGTGTACACCATTGCACTGTTTATTGTGGGGGCGATTCAAATTGTATTTAGTAAAATTATAACGAGCATTGCACTTCCAGCATTAAGTGAAGTAGTAAGAACCAGACCGGATCAATTAAAAAAAGTATATTATAAGTTTCGATTACCGATTGATGCGGTGACACTATTATTAGCCGGGATACTTTTTATGTCCGGTCATCATATAATTGATATACTTTATGACGACAGATATAAATCTGCAGGCTTAATGCTAGAAATTTTATCGTTAATGTTACTGATGGAAAGATTTTCATTGACGGGACAATGTTTTATAGCGTTAGGTAAGCCGTCTTATCTAATTCCTATGATTTCGGCAAGACTGCCAGTGCTTTATATAATATTACCCGTAATATATGGTTATTATGGATTAGAAGGAGCTCTTTGGATTATAGGCTTAAATAGAACGATAATTTTACCCATATTATTTTGGTTGAAGTTAAAAAATAATATTTTAGACGTTAAAAATGAAATGCTATTTATGTCTTTTCTTGTTTTTGGTTGTATTCTTGGTTGGGTAATAAATATAATTTTTGGTTTGGGTGGTAGTATTTGATGAGTATACGGTTTTTAAAGTTAAATAAAATTATATGGCCAGCATTAAAGGAGGTTAAGTCTTTATTTCGTTATTACAAGATTGTATTAATTAATGATGGTGCCTTGTTAAAAAAAGTAAAAAAAACGGAGAGTGTTTTTATACATATACCAAAAACTGCAGGGAAGTCTATTTTTAAAAGTATTTATTCTATAGGCTTACATGAAAGTTATGGGCATGTTGATGTGAATGCTTATTTGTCTATATTAGGTAAGAAAAAATTTGATAAATATTTTAAATTTGCATTTGTCCGTAATCCTTGGAGCAGACTTTATTCTGCATATAACTTTGCATGCCAGGGAGGATTTGGAAGTAGCGATAAAGATGCGCTTACATTAAAAAAACAACTTGAAAATATTGATTTTCCAGAATTTATAAAAAGATTCTTATCTAAGGAACTGATTGAAAAATATATTATCTTTAAACCGCAGTACACATTTGTATGTGATGCATCATATAAGATTTTATTAAATCGAGTTTGTTATTTTGAAAATATGGAAGATGAATATATATATTTAAGTAAAAGATTTGGAATTGTTGATCCAATGCCTCATGTAAATAAGTCAATAAAAAATAATTTTTATCAAGATGCTTATGATGAAGAAATGAAAAAAATTGTAGCCGATTTTTATTCTATAGATATAGAGCTATTTGGATATAATTTTTATGGAATGAATGATAAAATATATGATTAAAATAATGCAGTTTATTATTAAAATAATAAATTAATTTTATAAGCTGGACAAGTGAAAATGAAAATTACATTTATACTTCCAACCGTAAATATGGGAGGGGGAATTCGAGTTACGGCTATTTATGCAAATGCACTAGTTAACATGGGCCACGATGTTCTTATGATATCACCGCCGCCAAGATTATTATCATTTAAAAAGAAAATAAAATCTTTTATTAAAGGTAATGGCTGGCCGATAATCAAATCACCTAAATCACACTTAGATGGCATGAATATAAAACATAAAATCTTAGATAAATTTCGACCCGTGATTGATGATGATGTACCAGATGCAGATATAATTATTGCTACGTGGTGGGAAACTGCTGAATGGGTTATGAATTTATCAGATGCAAAAGGAGCAAAGGTATATTTTATTCAAGGGCACGAAGTATATCCTTACCTTCCAGTTGATAGATGTAAGATTACATATATGATGCCAATGCATAAAATAGTTATTGCGAAATGGTTGAGGAAAATTATGGCAGATGAGTATGGTGATACCCAGGTTGACTTGGTTTCAAATAGCGTTGACCATAAACAGTTTTTTGCACCCATAAGAAATAAACAACATGCTCCAACAGTAGGTTTTTTGTACAGCATATCATCTTCTAAAGGAGTAGATGTTACACTGGATGTAATAAAAGTATTACGTAGAAGATTTCAGGATCTCCATGTTATTGCTTTTGGGGTAAGTGACCCATGTATTGAAAATAATGAATTTAGTAATGTTGAATATATTCGTTCACCTAAACAAGAAGACATAAGAAATATATATTCACGATGTGATGTATGGCTCACCTCTAGCAGGATAGAAGGTTTTAATCTGCCCGCTATGGAGGCTATGGCATGCAGGACACCAATAGTGTCAACAAAAGCAGGTTGGCCAGAAGAAGTAATTATAAATGGAAAAAATGGCATGTTGACTGATGTTGATGATGTTCAGGCACTTGCTACGGGTGTTTCAGATATACTGACGTATGACAATGACGAATGGAAGCTCATGTCAGAGAATGCTTACCAGACTGTTGCCAGTAGCTCATGGGAGACTTCGTCAAAAGAATTTGAGGAATCACTTTTAAACGCGTGTAAGCGTTCTGGCAATCATGAGATTAAAGGTGTTTGTTCAATTAAATTGTAACTATATATTATTAATATAATGTTGATATTAAATTTATGATTAATAAACTAATTAGATATTTCGCAATTGAGAAAGGTATGTTTACAAGCATATGGCTTAAGATGTTTTCTCCTTCAAATGAAGATTTTATTGAACACCTGAAGCGAAATAAAAAGTTTCATTCAATTGGTAAAGGATGCCATATAAATAAAGATGTTTGTGTCACAAATCCACCATATGTTCGAATTGGTAGTAATGTATGTTTATCAAGCTGTACGCTGATTGGGCATGATGCTGTTATCTCAGTATTAAACAAGGCTTATAATAAAAAACTTGATTCCGTTGGTAAGATCGATATTAAAGATAATGTATTTATTGGCATGGGTGCGATTATATTACCTAATTGCATTATTGGGCCAAACTCAATTGTAGCTGCTGGTGCAGTAGTTACTAGCAATGTTCCTGCAGGGAAAATTGTTGGTGGCGTACCTGCAAAAGTTATTGGTGATACAGATGAGCTAGTGAAAAAGCTGGATAAAGATACAAAAAAATTACCCTGGTATGATTTAATCGAATCTCGTGAAGGTGCATATGATTCAAATATTGAAGAAGAATTAATTAGACAGCGGGTAAATTATTTTTTCCCTAAGGAAAAGGATTAATGTCTGCATTACAAGTTGGATGTTCAGATAGCTCAGAAATATATTTAACGGTTGTTATTATTAATTATCGTACAGCGGGAATGGTGATAGATTGTCTCGAATCTCTTATCCCCGAAATTGATAGTGATAATTCACGTATTGTGCTTGTAGATAATGCTTCTGGTGATGGCTCAATTGAAGTTATTGAAGACTGGCTTGCTAATAATGATACAAACTCGCTTGTAATATTCGTTAAGTCATCAACTAACAGTGGGTTTTCAAGTGGGAATAATATTGGAATAAAAACTGTTAAGTCGAAATTTTACTTATTATTAAATAGTGATACTTTAATACGTAAAAATTCGATAAAACGATTATTAACAACTGCTGACGATAATAAAAATGCAGGAGTAATAACACCTAGATTAGAGTGGCTAGATACACAATCGCAAGTAAGTTGCTTTAATTATCTCTCACCAATTAGTGAATTTATTTCTTCTGCCCAAACTGGAATTATTACAAAACTTTTTACAAAATATAATGTTCCAATACCAGTAACTGATAAAATAAATTTTCCACCCTGGAGTAGTTTTGCTTGTGTTCTTATTAAGAAAGAAGTTTTTGATGATGTCGGACTGATGGATGATGGTTATTTTATGTATTTTGAGGATGCTGAATTTTGTTATCGCGCCAGGCAAGCTGGATGGAATATTCTTAATTTACCTTCTGCACCAGTTGTTCATTTAAGGGGTGGTAGTTCACCAGTAAAAGAAAACACTAAACTTAAAAAAAGGCTTCCACGATATTATTATGAATCCAGAACTCGTTATTTTTATCAATTATATGGCTGGATTGGACTAACTCTGGCTAATCTACTCTGGTCGCTGGGCAGATTAATATCAAAATCCCGGCAATTATTTGGCAGAAATGATAAAGCGTTAAGTGAAAAGCAGTGGCTTGATATTTGGATTAACTGGCTACAACCTCTTAAATCTTATACCCATCCGGGTAGTAATAATAGTAAGTAAATTCATGTTAAAATTACCAAATTTTATGATTATTGGTGCAATGAAGTCGGCGACGTCAACACTACAGGAACAATTAATTCAACAACCTGATATATATATGTGTGAGCCAAAGGAGCCAAATTTTTTCAGTGATGACGGTGAATATATAAAAGGGATTGATTGGTACTCTGGTTTATTCGATGAATTTCCAGAAGGAGCATTACTTGGTGAAGCAAGTACGCATTACACTAAGTTACCTACATATCCTGAAACGGTTAGTAGGTTAAATAAATATTTATCCGGCAATAAATATATATATGTAATGCGTCATCCAGTTGATCGTCTAATTTCACATTACATCCATGAATGGAGTATGGGCAGTTATAAATGTGATATTAATAAAGCAATTACTCGCTATCCAGAGCTTGTAGATTACAGCCGATATGCTATGCAACTTGAACCTTATTTTGAAACATTTGGTAGAGATAATGTTTTGCCGGTTTTTTTTGATAGATTAATTAACTATTCACAGTCAGAACTTGAGCGCGTATGTAAATTTATTGGATATAATGGTGACCCGAAATGGTCTTATGATTTAAATGCAAAGAATATTTCTAATAAACGAATTCGTAAGTTCCCTTTATATAATTTATTGATTGAATCAAGCGTTGCCAAATCTATCAGAAGAAATTTAGTTCCCAAAAAAATTCGTAATTTGATTAAGGGTAAGTTACGAATGCAGGAAAGACCAGTTATAGATGAAAAATATATTAGAAAATTAGAGGATATTTTTAATCAAGATCTTAAAATGCTCAGTAAATGGTTAGGTAAAGATATTAATTGTTATAATTTCAAAAATGTAACTTCTACAGAAGCATTAGAATGGTTAAATCGTGAAGACTAAATTACCCTCTCTTTGTAACGATGTAGGTGTTGTTATTATAGGAAGAAATGAGGGGGAAAGATTAAAGATCTGTATTGAATCTGTAGTTCAGATCACAAATAAGGTTGTATATGTAGATTCAGGATCTACAGATAACTCTGTTGATCTTGCAAATAATCTTAGTGTTGATGTTGTTAATCTGGATATTTCTATTCCCTTTACTGCAGCACGAGCCAGGAATGAAGGTTTAGCTCGTTTATGTGAATTAGAGCCTCTTTTATCTTATGTTCAGTTTGTTGATGGTGATTGTGAGATTACAGATGGCTGGATTGAGCAGGCATCAGAGTATTTAACTCAAAATCCTGATGTAGTAGTTGTTTGTGGTCGTAGGCGAGAGCGTTATCCAAACTCAAGTAAATATAATATGTTATGCGACATTGAATGGGATTCACCTATAGGTGAAGCAAAATCCTGCGGTGGTGATGCTTTAATGCGCATAAATGTAGTGCAACAGGTATCGGGTTTTAACCCAACAGTTATAGCCGGTGAAGAGCCTGAGTTGTGTGTAAGAATTCGTCAAAAAGGCTGGAAAATCTGGCGTTTAGATATAGAAATGACGTGGCATGATGCAAATATTACTCGCTTTAGCCAGTGGTGGAAACGTAATATTAGAGCAGGTTATGCCTATGCATTAGGTGCCGCTATGCACGGGGCAGCCCCTGAATTTCATCGTATACGTGAGACGAGAAGAATTTGGTTGTGGGGTGGATATTTGCCTGTTGGTATTTTACTGGCAGGTATTATTAATCCCCTGTTATTTATTTTGCTACTTATATACCCTATTCAAGTCGTGCGAGTTAAATTTAAAAACACACATATTGTTAAGCATGGTTGGTTATATGCAGTATTTGTCACGACAGGTAAGTTCCCGGAGATGCAAGGGCAGCTAAAATTTTTATTTAATCGCTTAATGAATAAACAAAGTTCAATTATTGAATACAAAGGTTAATGTCGGTGTCTGTTAATAGTAATGATAAAAGTATAGCGCGCGATGTATGGTGCATACTGGGCTTGCCTTTTGATTCGATTAATATGAAGAGTGCTATTGATAAAGTACATTTTTCTGCGACAAACAAGAGACCCTGCTTTATTTCTACACCTAATCTAAATTTCCTGATTGAGAGCCAAAAAGACACTGAATTTAGAAACTCGGTAATAAACAGTGATTTGAGTGTGGTGGATGGTAAACCTTTAGTCTGGGTGGCACGGTTACTGAATATACCTATTTCAGAAAGAGTAGCTGGATCTAATTTAATAGAAGAGCTTATTGAAAATAGGGCCGGGTATAAACCATTAAAAGTTTTTTTCTTTGGCGGTGAGGCAGATATTGGTGAAATTGCCTGTAAAAAGCTAAATACTTCTGAGTCAGGTTTACAGTGCGTAGGTAGTCTTAATCCTGGTTTTGGCTCAATTGAAGAAATGAGTTCAGGAAGAATTATTGATCAGATTAATCAAAGTGATGCAGATTTTATTATAGTTTCCTTAGGAGCAAAAAAAGGTCAGGCATGGATTGAAAAAAACAGAAAGTTTCTGAGTGCACCAATAATCAGCCACCTTGGTGCGGTTGTTAATTTTATTGCAGGAACAGTAAATCGTTCGCCAAAAATTTTTCAAAAAACAGGACTGGAGTGGTTATGGCGAATTAAGGAAGAGCCTGCTTTATGGAAGAGATATTTTTTTGATGGCATTTCATTTGTTCATCTATTTGTTTTTAGAGTAATACCTTTAAGCATGATAATTAGAAAGACAGGAAGTCGAAAAAAAAATAAAACTGAAATATTTACGAATAATAATGTGATGAATATTGTATTCAATGGTTGTTGTGACTTCAGTAATATGTCTGAAATAAATGTAGCGTTAAATAAGGCGATTAGCTTTACTGGTAATGTAGAGATCATACTGGATAACAGTAGTTACATTGATGCTGCATTTATTGCAAGTATTCAAATATTAAAAAGTAAATTATTACTGGCTAGAAGAGAACTTAAAGTTATATCCAGATCTAAGTTAGCGACTAAAATTTTTCGTTATAATTGTAGTGACTATTTACTTTAGAATTAAGCAGATAAACGATCTGTAGGGTAAAGGTATGAAAAAAAAATATTTAATAATATCTCCATGTAGAAATGAAGAGCAATACATGAAGAGAACTCTCGAAACGGTATGTAACCAAAGCGTGTTACCTGAGAAGTGGATCATTGTTGATGATGGTTCTACCGATGAAACAGCAAATATTTTAAAGAATTATGCAAACCAATATAAGTTTATTGAAATCATAACACGAGAAAATCGAGGCCATCGTAAAGTAGGTCCTGGTGTGATTGAGGCCTTTTATGATGGAATGAAAGGTGAAAATATTGATGATTATGAATATATATGTAAATTAGATTTAGATTTAGAGCTACCGCTAAGATATTTTGAGATCTTAATTGAGCATATGGAGAATAATCCTCGAATAGGAACCGCAAGCGGCAAACCCTACTTTATTGATAAGGCAACGGGTGATCATATTAGTGAATTATGTGGTGATGAAAACTCAGTCGGGATGACAAAGTTTTACAGGGTGAAGTGTTTCAAACAAGTTGGCGGTTTTGTTAAACAGGTTATGTGGGATGGAATTGATGGGCATCGCTGTCGAATGCTGGGTTGGATAGCAATTAGCTGGAATGAGCCAGACCTTTGTTTTATACATTTAAGGCCCATGGGATCAAGCCAGGTAAGTATCTTTACCGGAAGAATGCGGCATGGTTTTGGACAATATTTTATGGGCTCGAGCTTCCTTTATTTAACTGCTTCAGCAATATACCGCTCATTACATCGGCCAATTTTTATAGGTGGTTTTGCTATGTGGTGGGGGTTTGTAAAGAGCGCACTTTCTGGTACCAAGCGACTTGAAGATCCTGACTTTCGTAAATTTTTAAGACGTTATCAATGGAGCTGTTTAATCAAAGGTAAAGCAAAAGCAACGGAAGAATTGAATAAAAAGCAGGAAAATTTGTGGGATCCAGAAAAACCAGGTTTTTCATTTCCTGATTTATAAGATCGTTGGATTTAAACATAATATAACGAGAGTGAATTGTGGAAGATATAAAAAAAATTGCATATTTAGCTCCAGAAATACCCGCTTTAAGCGCTACTTTTGTCTATCAGGAAATATTGCAGTTAGAAAAAATGGGTTTAAAGATAGATTCAGTTTCTATCCATCGACCTATAAATAAAGCTTTAGGTCTTGAGCTTGAAAAGCTCGAAAAGAGAACATTTTATTTGTATGAGCAGTCTTTATTAAAAGTTATTGTTACAAATCTGCTTCTTCTTGTTTCATCTCCAATAAAATATTTCTCAACACTACGAACAGTTTTTTCCGACATTAGTCGCGTTGGGATTTTTACTCATGTAGGCAAGGGGCTTATATTCCGTTTTTTTATTGCAGCAGGGTTTGTCCGATATTTGGAAGAAAATAATATAGAACATATTCATGCAAATTTTGCACATATACCAACAGATATTGCAATGTATGCAGCAGCCTTACATGGCATAAGCTTTAGTTTTATATCTCATGCAAATGATCTGTTTGAACGTGGCTGGTTATTGAAAGAGAAGGTTGAAAGAGCAAAATTTGCAGTAACTATTTCTAAATATAATAAGACATTTCTAGGAGACTTGGGGGCTGATAAAAAGAAAATTAATGTTATTCATTGTGGTGTGGATGCTTCAAGTTTTAATGTGCGAGATAAAAAAGAATTAGGTTCGCCACCATTATTAGGTGCGCTTGGCAGGATGGTTGAAAAGAAAGGCTTTGATGTTCTTGTTTCTGCTTGTGATATTTTAAAAAAAGAAGGTGTTGTCTTTAAACTTCAGCTTGCTGGCGGCGGTCCATTAAAAACTGAACTTGAAGAAATGGCAAGTAGTTTGGGTGTATTGGATATAATTGATTTTATTGATTCTATATCACATGAAAAAGTGCCTAAATGGATTAAGTCGCTGGATCTTTTTGTGTTGCCATGCCAAAAAGATAAACAAGGTGATATGGATGGTATCCCTGTCGTTTTAATGGAAGCAATGTTATCCGGTGTTCCTGTAATAACTACGCGTATATCCGGTATTCCAGAGTTAGTTGTAGATAACGTTACAGGTTTGCTTTGTAATCATGAAGATGCTGTGTGTTTAGCTAAAAAAATCAAGTGGTTACTCGAAAATAATGAACTTAGAAATAAATTACGGGAAAATGCTATATCAAAAGTTAGAGCTGATTTTGAGATAAAAGACAATGTTAGTTTGCTTGCTGAGAGGCTTATGGATGTCTCGAGATAACAATAAAAAATACTACTCAATATTAGTAATTCATAGTAAATTAATGTTGAATGTTTTTTGACTTATTTATTTGTTGTTTAGCAGAGTTGAATTATACTTATTAAGGTGTGTGATGATAATGTAGGACATCATATGAAAAATTCTGAGTATTTAGTAGTAGAAAAAGTAAGTGCGCTTATAAAAAAAGTATATTGTAAATTGATTAAGCTGTATTTTCTATGCTTAGAAAGTCAACCCACTAGCAATACATGCGTTATATTTGCCCCCCATCAAGATGATGAAACTCTGGGTTGTGGCGGTACTATCATACATAAAAGACATAATGGTGTGGCGGTGAAAGTTGTTTTTATGACCGACGGTAATAACTCTCATAAATGTGAGAGTAATATTGATTTAAGTGATACCAGAAGGCAAGAAGCGCTGAATAGTTGTCATGTGCTTGGTGTTATGGAGGAAGATGTAATTTTTTTAAATTATAGAGATGGAAAGTTAAATGAAAATCATAATGCTGCTGTTATACAAGTAATAAATATTCTTAATATTGAGCAGCCATATGATGTTTTTATTCCTTATATTGGTGATTCTCATGCTGACCATAAAGCAACAAATAACATTGTTATGAGTGCAATTAAAAAAATTAACAAGACTACGACTATATATGAATATCCTACATGGTTTTTAAATTGCTGGCCGTTAGTGGATAGAAAAATGGGAGTAAGTCTTTATTCTGATATAAAACAGGGCATTAAATTTACATTTAAAATATTTCGAGATTTTAAATATAGCATAAATATTTCAGATGTAATATCGACTAAGCGCAGAGCTTTAGAGCAACATAAATCGCAAATTACTAAAATGAATGATAATGAAAATTGGTTTATATTAGACGAAGTATCTAATGGTGATTGGTTGGAAGGTTTTTTTCAACGGGATGAGATTTTTTGTAAACATATCTGGTTGAGTAATAAATTATAACTATGTTGAGATGGAGAAAAATAACCTAGACAGGTTATTATATACCAGATGTCAGATGTACTTGAGTTAAAACAGGTAAAATAAATGTTTTTCCTTAAATTATCAAAGCTTAATAAGCTAATTTAAATTTACGAGTAATACTATCAAAAATAAGTATTAGGAATAAACTAAATGTAGATGTGATTTTGACTAAGTTAATAGTAATTTTATTTTATCTATTAACAAATACTACTATGGTAGTAGAGGTTTCTATAAAATTGACTTTATTGATTCTATATTACATGAAAAAGCACCTGAATGAATTAAGTCGCTGGATCTTATTGTTTTGTTCTGCCAAAAGATGAGCAAGCTGAAATAGATGGTATTTCTGTCGTTTTAATGGAAGCAATGTTATCTGGTGTTCCTGTAATAACTACGCGTATATCCGGTATTCCAGAGTTAGTTATAGATGAGGATACTGGTTTACTTTGTGAACCTAAAGATGCTATTTGTTGGACAAAAAAATTAAAGGCTTAATTAAAAATAATCAGCTTATAAGTGTACTAAGATACAATTCCATTTCAAAAGTGAAATCAGAATTTGAATTAAAAGATAATGTTAGCTTACTTATAGACAAATTTATGGGTTGATATGAGAATATTAATATTCGTTTTTATTTATTTATCGACAAATATTATTTTTGCCGCAGAATTTTCTTTGAATAAGAAAGATGGGTTATTTGAGGTAAAAAATAATGATGGAATCTTCATAAATTCAAAATATATAGGTTGGGCCCCTAATTGGAAGTGGGATGGCCCTAAGGTCTTATATAAGAATTCAAATGAAAATAAAATAGAATTAAATCTTGAATTCAAAAAGCAAGAGATAAAAAGTAATGTTAAAGTTGAAATTAATAAAGATAATATAAAATATTATTTTTACCATCAATTTAATAAAGAACATTTTAATACCATAGGTGGAGGAATAGAATTTAATTTTGATCTCCGGTCGCAAATACAAATAAATGGTGCAAAATCTCCATATATACTTCCAGATAAGACAGGATGGAGGTGGGAATTTAAGCCTAACCAGGTTGTTAAGGTTGATTTTTCACGTTCTATTTCAAAAATTTATTTTGAAAAGGGAAACAAATCAAAGATCCGAGCAATGTTTTTTAGTGGGAATATTAAAAAAGGCCATGAAAAAACAGTTATGACAATTACGATACCTAGTGGCTCATCAGTTTTGCCATTTAACAATGCAGATACAACTCAAAAAAAACACTCTTCCTGGCTTGAAAATTCAATTGATCCTTTAACCTCGTTCGTTGATTTATCTTACTTGAATGATAAGCCAGCAGGTAAACATGGGTTTGTAAGGGCGGTTGGTAATAAATTTGTTTTTAGTGATAATACGCCTATTCGTTTTTACGGAACGAATATACAGGCGCATACACTTTTTATAAAAAATAAAAGATTAATAAAGCAGCATGCCAAACGGATTGCTAAATTAGGTTTTAATTTAGTTCGCTTACATCATCATGACTCTCCGTGGGTAAGTTCAAGTTTAATAAGTAAAGGCAGTACTACACAGAATATTAATTTAAAATCCTTAGATAGTTATTTTTGGTGGGTTAAGTGTTTACGCGACGAAGGCATTTATATATGGATGGATCTCCAGGTGCAACGACCATGGCGTAAAGGTGATCTGATTCCAGGCTGGGAAACAGATATGGCTCCAAAGGCTGTAAAGGGGATGAGTATTTCTAAAGGTTTTATTTATTTAAATAAACGAATGCAGGAATTGTCAAAAAAGTTTAACGAAGAACTCTTATCACGAGTTAATCCGTATACTCAACTAGCACTTAAAGATGATCCCGCTGTAATGGGGTTAATGATTACAAATGAAAATGATCTTACTTTACATTTAGGTAATACATTTCTCAAAAATAAAGGACACCCATATCATCAATCTTTATTTGATAAAGAGGTTGAAAAATTTGCTAATAAATTTTCTTTATCCGCTTACAAGGTTCGTGAAACATGGAAACCTGGCGTATCCAAGTATTTGTTAAATGATCTCGAAGCTCGATTTAATAAGGATATGCTAAATCATCTTCGTAATATTGGGGTAAAAGTACCTGTTTCTACAACAAGCCTATGGGGACGAAATAGTAGATTATTTTCTCTGCCTGCATTAACTACTGGTAATATGGTTGATGCTCATGGCTATGCTGACAGCGGGATATTTAATAAAAGTCTATTACAAAAAAATCCACATTTTGAAGCTAATTTTCTGCATGGAATTGGCCAGGCTCAAGTAGTAGGTAAACCATTTACTGTGTCAGAGTACAATGTTGGAGAACACTCCAAACTGGATAATTCATATATTGCAACAGTATCAGTAGCATCGATGGCCGCTTTTCAAGGATGGGATGCGATTATGCTCTATGGTTACTCACAAGATGCCTTGAAAGGTGGTCGGACTTCACCCTGGTCGAGTTATACTCACCCTGCCATCATGGGTGTTATACCGGCCATGGCATTACTCTATCGGGAAGGCCATGTCGCACCTGCGAAGAAGACAGTTGTTCTTGCTCCTGCAAACGATGAGCTGTTTACTAAAAATCTATCAAGTATTACCAGCGTTGCGATACGCACTTCGCTGGAACAACATCGTATGTTAGTTGCCATGCCAAAAATAAAAAAATTGCCCTGGTTGCAACCTTCTAATATCGATAAAAATGCGATTGTCATTCATGACTTGCAAAAAAGTATATTACCTGAAAATCAGAATTTTATTGTTTCTGATACAGGTGAAATAAAGCGGAATTGGCGTGAAGGTATCATGACGATAAATACAGATAAATCTCAGTTGGTTATGGGACGAATTGGTGGACGTGAAATTACATTAGAAGATGTTATAGTGAAAGTCAGGAATTCTGAAGCTGCGATCATCTTTACTAGTATGGATAAAAAGCCCATTCGAAGATCAAAGCAAATCTTAATCAGTGCTGTAGCAAAGGTCAGAAAAGTTAAGCACCAAAGGAAATCTTCATATATTTCTGAGCCAGTTATAGCTGAAATTTCTTTCTCCTCAATTCATAAAGGACTTCGGGTTGTAGCTTTACAGCCTGATGGCAGTGAAGGTCGCTCAATATCATTGAGTATAAATAAGAATGGTGTGTATTCATTTGTTTTATCAGAAAAAGATAAAACACATTGGTATGTTATTAGAGATTAGTTGAGATACTAAATTTAGTTAACAATACGTAGAAAGGCCACTATAGGCCTTTCCTTTAGGTATTTATACAACGTATATTAGTTGAAGTAAATTTTGGTTTTAGCTGGAGGATTAAACGTTCCATATTCAAAAGCACCAGCATCTGGTTGAGCATCTCTTGTTTTTCCACGATAGTCTTTTGGCGAACTTAATGTGGAGTGACCAGTTCCTAAAAGGGGAGAAGAATTGCTTAATGGAGATAGATCTGCTGATGGAAGAGTTGGATCTTTAAAATCAGGATTCACGTTTTGAGAATTTGTACCGAAGCCAGATGATTGCCATGCACCGATGGCGCTAGGGCTGGTACCTGATCCTGCTTCCCATTCAGATGAACTTGTGGCATTTGGAAAATAGCATGTATTATTATTGATGGCAGTATAGGCTGAAGCAGCAAGCCCAGCATCTAAACAGGTAAATCTACCTGTGCCTGTATAGTGAATAACATTACTTACTAAAACGTGTTCAGTACCTTCGGTATCAAGTTTGATTCCTCTTCCAGCAGAGCTTGTATAGATTGAGTTATTTCTAATGGTAACTTTGGTTAGAGGGAGATCATCTGAGGCACGTGAACGGTTAGGTGCACTAATTGCGTTAAAGCCGAAGGCAGGCTGTTGTTGTATAATTACATTACTTTCGATAACACAAGTATCACATGCTGCGATCCCAATACCAAGATTTCCTACATTGATAACTTTATTTCCTCTGATAGTAATGTTTGTAAAAGATTCAGGTTTACCAGCCCAGCCAGAATCAACTGCAATTCCCCAGCAGCCTGCAGTAGCTTTACCGATATCTTCACGAACAATATTATTTTCAATAAGTAGATTGTTTACTATCCCATGAACTACCAGCGGAACACCTCCACAGTTACCACCTGAATCTAAAGACGAACGGTAAAGTTCATTTTCACGAATAACTATGCCGTCACCTTTTGAAATGTATATATTGTGATCAAAAACTGTACCACTGCCATTATTTTCAAAATAGGAGTTTTTAATTATTAAATCGTTTGCACCACCAAGAATTCCCTGTCTGTGGTTGTTTGTAATTTTGAGGTTATTTATAGTAATAAAATTTTGGGTTCCGTCACTGCCCTGATTTGGGCTGCTGCTACCACCCATATGTACTGCAATATCAAAACCATTAATTGAGATATTGCTAATGTTGACATAATCTACATCATTATATAAAAAGAACGCCCAGCCACTATTTGAGCACCCTGTGCAACGAAGGTCTAAGTTGGAGAAGGAGTACCCTTCTTCATGATCTGCATTTCCGCCATCGGCTAGCGAAAAAAGATCGAGCCCTGATTGTTGAGTAATTATCGGTGCTGCTAATTGAGGGTTTTGTTGAGCTGGCATGTCATAGGCTGTTACAGTGCAAACGTTGGAAGAAGCACATTTATTGTTAACCCATGAGTGATTTGCGCTAGTAGTAAAGGAGCCCCCTCTACAAAATTGAATAGAGTCTCCAGCAGAAAAATTATTAAAAGTTGAATGGGCATTAGCAAATGTTTGTCTTGGTGTAGAAGTTGAGGTGCCATTATTAGAATTATTTCCTGCCACGCATTCACCTGCCGCACCAGTTTGACAGTCACAATAATAATAATCTGTTGCATTAGCAGTGGCTGAAAATAAGAATAGAAGTGGACTTAATATTAACAAATATCTCATGAGAAATGTTCCTGTATTTACAACACAAATTTAAATTAAATGGTTAAACGACTTTTTTTATAGGATCAGAGTATGGGCTTTCTTCTCCGTTAATATCATATGTTGTTATATAGATATAATAAGTTCCAGATGCTAAATTATTTATTATATAATCTGATGTAGTACTATTAGTGATTGTAACATGTGGTAGAGACGGGGTGAAATTATTGTTCGTTGCTACATATATTTTAAACCCTGCAATTTCGGAAAGTGATAAAGGATCTCCATTAACTTTAGTCATTGGTATATCCCACCTTACTGATATAGATTGTGTTCCAGTGTAAGTCTGAGTGTTGCTAGATTGATTGCTTCCACTGCTATCACTACCACCACCACCGCAAGCTGTAATGAACAAGCTAAGAAATAAAACAATAAGTAATGTTAAATTTTTCATGAAAAATGTATCCTGTATGTGTATGTCTTTATTATAATGGTTATCTGCATTTCTTCTTAAAAGTTAAAGAAGTAGTTCACATAACAGGTATGCACAGTTCTCAAAATTAGAAATATAATGTAAATTTATTTTTTTGGAATAGTTTTTTCATGAAAACTTGTAATTCTATATTATGAATATCAACTAAAAATGGTTTTTAAAAATATAAATTTGAAGTGATTTTTTATTTTGTTTTTATGTATATGTGTTGCCTTATAATTCACGCAATAAAAGTAATGGTGCGTGGTTGTTAATGTAATATGTATATAATGAATTATTCGATTTAAGCTTATTTTTTAAGCGTTACTTTAAGGAAGTATTATTAATGAAAGTACTGGTTGTCGGTGGTGCCGGTTATATCGGTTCACACATGGTGGTTCGCCTGTTGCAGGATGATATTGAAGTAACAACCCTGGATAATCTTTCAGCTGGTTATCGTGATTCTGTCCTTGGTGGGAAATTTATTGAAGGGGATCTGGCAAATACGGATTTACTTGATAAAGTATTTAGTGAAAATGATTTTGATGTTGTGATGCATTTTGCTTCATTTATTGAGGTTGGTGAATCCATTGTCTCTCCAGCTAAATATTATAATAACAATGTAACCAATACACAGAATCTGTTGGATGCAATGGTGAAGCATGGTGTTTTGAATTTCATCTTTTCATCAACAGCAGCAATTTTTGGCGAACCGCAATATATTCCCATTGATGAGAAACATCCGGTGAATCCAATTAATCCCTATGGTCGGACAAAACTGATTGTTGAACAAATGCTAGCTGATTACGATCGTGCTTATGGACTGAAATCAGTTGCGTTACGTTATTTTAATGCAGCAGGTGCAGATCCAGAAACAAGAATTGGTGAGCGACATTTACCAGAATCACATTTGATTCCTTTGGTGCTACAGGCCGCTTCAGGTCGTCGTAAATCGATTTCAATCTTTGGTCAGGATTATGATACCCCCGATGGTACGTGTATCAGAGATTACATCCATATTTGTGACCTGTGTGAGGCTCATTTGCTGGCAATTGAAACATTGCAGTCCAGTCATGAAAGTTCAGCATATAATCTGGGTAACGGAAATGGTTTTTCAGTTAAGGAAGTGATTGATACCGCTATGCAGGTAACTGGTCGAGAAATTCCCGTTGAGATTGCCGAGCGTAGAATGGGTGATCCTGCTCGATTAGTGGCAGATGCCGGATTAGCGAGAAAGGAGCTGATTTGGAAGCCAGCTTTTTCTTCACTTGAGACCATTATAAGACATGCCTGGTTATGGGAGGAAAAACTTGGGTCATAAATCTATTGAGCGTGTAATTATAAATTACCGTTAATGGTGTATATATTAGGATAATTAATTAGTAATGGAATAACTGTTGCGTAGAATTGAGCAACCCTATTTTATTTCTTATTCAATATGGTATTTTTTTATCCAATCAACTTAAAATCCTTTTCAAATTATAAATTAAGTAAATATGCGATTAGATATAGAGTTATTGAGAATTATTAGTGCATTTGGAATAGTGTGGTTTCATTCGGGTATAAAATTTGGTCATGAAGTCTCCTATGGTGGATTAATCGTTTTCATTATTTTGTCAATTTATTTTACAATGATCTCAAATAAGAAGAGCTTGCTAACTAAAGCTTTACGGCTTCTTATCCCATGCCTTGTTTGGTCAGCAATATATGCAAGTTTTAGTTATGTTAGAGGGGCTGATATTTTCCCTCAAAATTTTAATATAGTTAGTAAAATACTGTCGACGCCTTCAATACACCTCTGGTATCTTCCATTTATATTCTTCGTAACCTTATTAATAAAGATGTTAAAAAAATATGTCCCAATAAATAATATCAGGGTTATTTCTATTTTGTTAGCAATTATCACATTACTTACTGCCCAGATTTGGCGAGACTTTAACTATATTAGTCCGTTTGGACAGTGGGCTCATGCATTTCCTGCAGTCTTGATAGGCATATTTTTAGGTACAGCTGATAAAATTAATCATAAGCGGTTTTATATTCTTCTTCTATTTGCATTAGCATCAATAATCTATGTAACTATTTTGAATGTCAAAGATGTTGGTATTACTTATTTGATAGGAGTCATTCCGTGTTTAATTCTCTTGTTAAGAAACTCTTTACTTAAAAGTAACCAATTTATCTTTAGTCTTTCTTCTACGACATTTGGTATTTACTTATTGCATCCGTTAGTTTTATTTATATTTCAATATTTTGGTATTGTTGGTTTTGTATTACCGCTTTTGGCTTTTACTGTTTCATTAATCGTTATTTATATTGCAAAGTTAGTGCTGCCTAAGGGTATATCAGTATATATATTTTAATATTCTTAATAGAATGATCATTAACATGTGCAGGTAAGAATTTATTTATTGAGTACTACCTTTCAGCAACCTATGCTTTTTTATTGAGAAAAATACTGATTTGGGAATGGATTTATTCTTCACTTGAGAGCAAGATTGAAATATGGAAAGGAAAGCTTTGCACGTTGAAAAGTAGGCGGTCAGATTTATTTTACTAAGAGCATTATTTTATTATTTGACCTGACAGATGAAGAAGTGGAAGCTCGTTAATCGCTCAGTAAATCTGTATCTGATGACCCATTCGGGTAGTTCGATTCTTGCTCTGATCCGTGTATTATTACCCCGTATTGCAGGAGATTGCTTGTTGTTTATGCTGAAATCTGTTATTTTTTTAGGCTGTTTTATATGGTATTAATAGTAACTATATTCCTGTCTAAGGCAATAAAACACGCACAACAAAAATAATTAGTATCAACTTCCAGTAATGTTATGGCTACACCATGCTTATGGTTCATTCGTTAGCCATGCCCTGCAATTATAACTTGAACTCTTATCTTTGTTTCATTGAACAATCAATTATTTAAGTGGATTTTTGGGCATTATGTGTGGAATAGCAGGAATTTACGACTTCCAGAATGGGCGAACTATAGATCAGAACTGCCTGCAAGACATGATTCAGCAATTACACCATCGTGGCCCGGATGGTACTGGCTTCAAGCTATTTAAGAATGTTGGTTTAGCTCATGCGCGTTTAAGTATCATTGATTTAACTACCGGGGATCAGCCTATCCATAATGAAGATCAGTCTGTCTGGACAGTGTTTAATGGCGAAATTTTCAACTTTATTGAACTTAGAGAATCTCTTGAAAAAAAGGGACATAATTTTTCTACTCAATCCGATACAGAAGTTATTGTTCATTTGTATGAAGAGTACGGAGATAACTTCGTAAATCATTTAAATGGCCAGTTTGCTATTGCCTTATTTGACAGCAATAAGAATCGTTTATTATTAATACGCGATCGTGTTGGAATTGCTCCTCTTTTTTATACCCAACATGATTCAAGGCTTTATTTTGCATCAGAAGTAAAATCACTGTTAACTGCGATAAAAACTCCGCCAGAACTTAACTATAATGCACTGGATCAGATTTTTAGTTTTTGGGCTCCGGTCAGCCCCGAGACTATGTTCAAAAATGTCTTCGAAGTATCACCGGGACAAATGCTGATTATTGAAAATGGAAAGGTTAGAAAAAGCCAGTACTGGGACTGGGAATTTCCACAGGATGGAAGTTATCTTGCGGGTAGTGATGATGAATTAGCCGATGAGCTTAAAGAAATACTTATTGATGCCACCAGGATTCGTCTGCGTTCTGATGTACCCGTCGGCGCCTATCTCTCAGGTGGCCTTGATTCGTCGACGATTGTTTCGTTAATACATAATTATACCGATAATCCATTAAGAACCTTTTCCATTGGCTTTGAGGAAGGCAGTTTTGATGAAACAAATCATCAGAATACTTTAATAAAAAAATATAAAACTAATCACAGCTATCTAAAATGTGCCAATTCAGATATTTCGGATGAGTTTGTCGATACCATCTGGCATACCGAATCACCTATACTCAGAACAGCCCCCGTGCCAATGAAAAAATTGTCAGGGCTGGTAAAAGAAAATAATTATAAAGTTGTTTTGACCGGTGAGGGTGCAGACGAAGTTCTGGGTGGATATGATATTTTTAAAGAAGCAAAAATTCGCCAGTTTTGGTCAAAAAATCCGGACTCTAAATTTCGACCTTCCTTGTTAAAACGATTATATCCTTATCTTGATATGTCACAAGGAGCCTATTTGAAAGCATTCTTTGGGCAAGGTCTCGATAAACCAAAGCATTTCAGTTTTTCTCATTTGACCAGATGGTCATCAACCTCTAGGTGTAAAGAGTTTTTTTCAGAGAAGACCAGGCAAAAAATTACGACTAATGCATTCGATGAAATGTCGAAAACACTACCAGAAGCATTTGCATCATGGCATTACTTTAACCAGGCGCAGTATATTGAAGCCAAGTCCCTGATGGGTGGTTATTTACTTTGTTCACAGGGTGATCGAATGTTGATGACTAATTCAATTGAAGGTCGTTTTCCTTTTCTTGATCATCGTCTGATAGAGTTTGCTAATAAGCTTCATCCGAAAACAAAAATGCGCGCCTTGAATGAGAAGTTTTTATTAAAAAAAGCCATGAAGTCAGACTTGCCGAATAGTATTGTTGGTAGACATAAACAACCTTATCGTGCGCCTAATATTCCCGCTTTTTTTAATGAGAATACTAATGAGTATGTTAAGGAACTACTTTCTCCAGAAAAACTGGCTGAGTACGGTTATTTTGATGAAAAAAAAGTAGAGCGGCTGGTTAAAAAAATAGAAAAAGGTCGTGCGATTGGGAATAAAGATA